>DASZMJ010000232.1:0-2130 GCA_035551935.1 Isosphaeraceae bacterium | reverse complement strand
CGACCTTCGTCCCCTGCCCCATCGTCCACGACTTGACCTTCCAGGTGGTCAGGCTCTCAGGGAGGTCGACCGAGACGTCGGCCGTGCCGTCGGCGCCGGTCGTGAGCGCGGCGGCCCAGAAGGCGGTGTCGGCGAAGTTGGTGCGGACGACGGGCGGGACGGATGGTGGAACGCCGATCTGGGCGGAACCGTCCTTGGACTTGCCCTCGGCCATGTCGCGCCATTCGCGCACCTCCCCCGCCGGGCCGGCCATCGGTGCCGCCGCCATCGGTGCCGCCATCTTGGCCATGGCCATGCCGCCGCCCATCCCGCCCATGCCTCGCCGGGCCGGCGCGCCCCTGAACGTCAGCCCGACTTCGAACCTGTCCGCGCCCGCCTGCCCGGCGAGCCACCCGAAGGCCCCGAGGTCCTGCATCGCCACTTCGTCCGGCAGGCCGAGGTTCTGGAACGACCGGTCCAGGCTCGACTCGGTCTGAGGGTTGTGGGACCGTTTCCACTGCCAGAAGAACGCCTTGATCTCCGGGACGTTCGAGCCCCCCGAGATGTACTCGACGGCCTTGTCGTAGACCGCCAGCACGGTCGAGCCCGCGAACGGTTTGCCGTCGGGGCCGGTGAGCTTGACCTTGACGCCGGCCTTCTGGCCGGGCTTGTAGGTCTTCTGCGAGGGCTCGATCGCGACGTCGACGACCCGCGACTCGGGCGGGACGGCGATCTCGCGCACCTCGTCGTGGACCTTGCCGTCGGCGATCGTGAGGGCCTCGACGAAGATGTTGGGCATGTCGCGGGGGACGATGCCGACCTCCTCGACCGTGCTCTTGCCGCGCAGATGGACCACCTTCGGCGGCAGGTACACGCCATTCGTCGGCCGGACGAAGAGGAGCACCGTGGAGTTGACCTGGTTCGTGTTGACCTGAAGCCGGAGCGTCTCGCCGGGCTGGTATTCCTTCTTCTCGGGGATGACCTCGAGGTCGCCGAAGCGGAAGCCCGCGCCGTCGAAGCCCTGGCCGGTGACGGTGAGCAAATAGCCGCCCTCGATGGAGTGGCCCTTGCCGTCGTCGATGTTCGCGGAGAGCCGGTACTGGCCGGCCTCGGCGGCCTTGATCGCCTGATGGGCCTGGCCGTCGGCGTCGAGTGCGATGTCCCAGCTCTCGACGGGCGTTTCGACCGGCCGGCGCTCGGCGTCGTAGGCGACCTTGAGCAGCTTGAGCGTCCCCTTGCCGGCGACCGGCTTGCGGTCGAGGGTCAACGCGCGGAGCCCCGCCTCGATCGTGTCGCCCGCGCGATAATGGCCGCGATCGACCCAGGTATACACGGCGAAGGGCTTGCGGGCGACGAGCACGGTCCCCGTGCCGACGATCGTCCGCCGCGACTGGTCGGTGATCTCGGCCGTGATCTCATAGCGATGGTCCTGGTCGGGATGGGCCGCTTTGGCGATCGCGGTGTCGATCTCGACGGAGAGCGTCCCGTCGGGCCGGATCGGCAGCTCGGCCTCGGCCACGACCTCGGGTGGCGATTGCGGATGACCCCACCACGCGACGATCGGCCGCAGCACGCCCCAGCGCGACCAGCCGGGATACCACGACGATTCGGGGGCGAACCACCAGTAGCCGGCGCCGAAGAGCCAGTCCCAGCGGGCCGAGGGATACCAGCGGGCATCGGCCGTGGTGCGGGTGACCTTGTACTTGACCTTCGCCCCGGCCACGGGGCCGCCGAAGTAGTAGCTCGCCTTGATGGTGGCCGAGACCTTATCGCCCAGCATCGCCGGCTCCGACGGCGCCTCGACGGCCACTTCGAACTCGGGCTTCTTGTACTCCTCGACGCGGAAGCTGCCGCCGCCCCGCCGCGGGATGAAGACCTGGTAGACGCCCAGGGGCGCGTCGGAGGCGAGCTCGAACGACCCGTCGAAGCCGCCGGCGGCATCGGCGCGGAACTCGCCCGTGGAGACCTTCTGACCCTTGGGGTCGTGGATCTCGACCGCGAAGGTCTTGCCGGCGACCGGCTTGCGGTCGAGCGTCTGGGCGCGGAGGCTGGCCTCGATCGCGTCGCCGGCGCGGTAGTAGCCGCGGTCGACCCACGTGTGGACGGCGAACGGCCGGCGGGCGACGAGGACCTCGCCGGTACCGGCGATGA
>DASZMJ010000231.1:0-38792 GCA_035551935.1 Isosphaeraceae bacterium | reverse complement strand
CGGAGTCTCCCGGTTGCGGGACAAGAGCGGGGCCTGGAACGGCCGCGGGCGTCGACGATGGCGCCCGCGACCCGAAATCATCACCCCTTTAATCTCGAAAAGAAGGCGCGATCCGATAACCGAAATCCGGGATCGATCGGGAGATTCTTGCCGGAATCCCGGGGACGAGGCGCAGGGCCCTGACCCCGGCCCTCTCCCAAGGGGAGAGGGGGTCCGATCTTCCGCCCGCTCCACGGGTCGCGGGGTGGGCCCGGCCGACGGGGAAATCCTCCGGTTGCGAGGCCGGGGATGTTCTGATAGCATCCGGCGGTTTTGATGCGTGAGGAGGCCGCGCTCATGGACGAGGCCGGGGTGAGGACATGGTTCGTCGGCGACCTGGGCGACCCCTGGGTCGGGGCGATTGCGGCGGGTCTGCCGGGGGCGGTCGAGACGATCGATGCGCCGGGGGACCTGCCGGAGTCGTGGCCGGACCTCGGCGGGGGTGGGACCCTGGTCCTGCACCGGGCGGGGCTATCCAGGGGAGACGCGGCCCGGTTGCGGCGGCTCCGGGAGGGGCCGGGGGGGCCGGAGAGGGTCGTGCTGGTCATCGGCCCGCAGGGGCGGTATCACCAGTGGGACGCCTGGGAGACCCTGGTCGATGCGAGCCTCTTCGAGGCGACGGCCGCCGCCACGATCGCCCGATACCTGGCCGCCGAACCCCCGATGCGGCCGACCGGCCCGAGGCCGGCGGTGGCCGTCGTCGGCGGCGAGAGGGAGCTGGCGCGGACGCTGGCCGAGTCGTGCGCGCGGGGGGGCTTCGAGGCGACCGTCGATCGCGACGGGAGGGCCTTGCCGGCGGGGGGCATCGTCGTCGCGGTCGTGCCGACGCTGGAGCCGGATTGGCCCGAAGTCCTCGCGGCATGGGCGCGGGGGCGTCGGGTCGTGGCCTTGCTCGGCTTCGCCGACCGGCCGACGGTGGCGCGGGCCTTCGCGAGCGGCGCCCTGGCCTGCCTGGACCTGCCGTGCGACCCCGACGACCTCGCCTTCGTGCTCGACCGCCTCGCCCCACGGGTCGAGCCGGCCCACGCCTTGCCGCCGGGCCCGAAGGCGGCCCGATTCGGCCCCCGGGGCGCGGTGGCCGGGGCGAACGGCCGGGCCTAGAATGCAAGCTCCGAGGTCGGGTATCAGTGGCCGTCGCGCGTCGGGAGGGTAAGGATCGAATCATGTCCAGAATTGCCCCGGCGAAGGCCCCGAAGGTCCGGGAGCTGGCGGACCTGACGAGGCGGATCCAGCGCGCGCCGGGGTTCCCGGAGCTGCTGGCGGCGCTCCAGAACGGCCGATCGGCGACGATCGACGGCGCCTGGGGCTCGGCGGCTCCATTGGCCGCGGCGGCGTTGGCCAAGCACGCGCCGGCGACGTTGTTGATCGTCCTGGCGCACGTCGGCGACGTCGATGATTTCCGCGACGACGTGGCCACGTTCGCCGGGTTCGCCCCCGAGGTCCTGCCGGCCTGGGAGCGCCTGCCGGGCGAGGCCGGGCCGGGCGACGAGGTCTTCGGCCGTCGCCTCCGGGCCCTCCGACGTTGGGCCGAGGAGATGCCGCCGAAGGTCGTCGTCACCTCGATCCAGGCCCTCCTCCAGCCCGTGCCGAAGGCCGAGGCGCTGGCCGCATTGTCGAGGACGGTCCGGGTCGGCGAGACCTTGCCCGTGGAAGAGTTGATCGGCTGGCTCGTCGACAAGGGCCTGACGCGGGCCGAGGTCGTCGAGGTCGCCGGCGAGTTCAGCCTCCGCGGCGGCATCCTCGACGTCTTCGCCCCGGATGCCGTCGAGCCGTATCGCATCGAGTTCTTCGGCGACGAGGTCGAGTCGATCCGCCCGTTCGACCCCGAGACCCAGCGCTCGCTCGGCCGGCTCGACTCCGCGACGATCACTGCCGCGCCCCCCCTCGACGGCCAGGCCGCCGACGCCCTCGGCCATGTCGCCGATTCCCTCCCGGAGCGGGCGTGGATCGCCCTGGTCGAGCCGAACGACCTGCGGGAAGAAGGCCGGCACTACCTCGCCCGCGCCGAGGACCCGAAGGGCCTGTTCGACGTCGAGCCGACCCTCGCGAAACTCGTCCGGTTCCCGTCGATCACGCTGGCGACGTTGGCCGCATCCTCGTTGGAGACGACCTGCCACCTGCGGGTCGAGAGCATCGAGCGGTTCTCCGGCGAGCTGGCGAAGGTCAAGGCCGAGCTGGATGGCGCGGCCACCGGCGATCATGTCTTGATTGCCTGCCACAACGCCGCCGAGGTCGAGCGGCTGGGGGAAGTCTTCGTCGACACGAACATCGGCCGCGAGGGGCGGCTCTCGCTGGTCGTCGGCCGCGTGCGGGCCGGGTTCCGGATGATCGACGTGGGCACGCTCGTCATCAGTGACCATGAATTATTCGCGCGCACGGATGTCCGCCGGCCGGCGCCGCGGCGGCGGTACGAGAGCCGGGCGATCGACAGCTTCCTCGACCTCAACGAGGGGGACCTGGTCGTCCACGTCAACCACGGCATCGCGCTCTATCGCGGCCTGCAACTGGTGGACAAGGGGGAATATGCGGAAGAATCATTGACTCTCGAGTTCGCCGAGGGGACGCGGCTGTTCGTGCCGATCGCGAAGATCGACCTGGTGCAGAAGTACGTCGGCGGCGGCAAGGCGGCGCCGAGCCTGTCGAGGGTCGGGTCGAGTGCCTGGGAGAAGAGGAAGAAGCGGGTCGCCGAGGCGGTCGTCGACCTGGCGGCCGAATTGATCGACATCCAGGCGAAGCGGGCGAGCGTCCCCGGCATCGCCTACCCGGCCGAGGACAGCCACTGGCTCGCCGAGTTCGAGGCCGCCTTCCCCTACGAGGAGACCCCCGACCAGCTCCGCGGCATCGCCGCGATCAAGGAGGATATGTCGAAGCCCCGGCCGATGGACCGGCTCGTCTGCGGCGACGTCGGCTACGGCAAGACCGAGGTCGCGATGCGGGCCGCGTTCAAGGCGGTCGACGCCGGCAAGCAGGTCGCCGTGCTCGTGCCGACGACCGTCCTCGCCGAGCAGCACGCCCGCACCTTCTCCGCACGGATGGCCGAATTCCCCTTCATCGTCGAGGTCGTCAACCGCTTCCGGCCGAAATCCGAGGTCCGTGATGTCTTGAAGCGAATGGCGTCAGGGGGCGTGGATATCCTGATCGGCACGCACCGGATCGTGCAGAAGGACGTGTCGTTCAAGGACCTCGGGCTGGTCGTGATCGACGAGGAGCAGCGGTTCGGGGTCGAGGACAAGGAGTGGCTCAAGTCGCTCCGCGCGACGGTGGACGTGCTCACCCTCTCGGCCACGCCGATCCCGCGGACGTTGCACATGAGCCTGCTCGGCATCCGCGACATCTCGAACCTCGAGACCCCGCCCCCGGACCGCAAGGCGATCGAGACCCGGATCGGCCGCTGGGACGACGAGACCATCCGCCGCGCCATCCACCGCGAGCTCGACCGCGACGGCCAGGTCTACTTCGTCCACAACCGGGTCTATGATATCCGGACGATCGTCGATCGCGTCCGGGCCATCGTCCCCGACGCCCGCATCCTGGTGGCGCACGGCCAGATGCCCGGCGAGCAGTTGGAGCGCGCGATGCTGGCGTTCGTGCGGCACGAGGCCGACATCCTCGTGGCGACGACGATCATCGAGAGCGGCCTCGACATCCCCAACGTCAACACCATCTTCATCAACGAGGCCGACAAGTACGGCCTCGCCGACCTCCACCAGCTCCGCGGCCGCGTCGGCCGGTATAAGCACCGGGCGTATGCCTATTTGATGCTCGAATCCGACAAGCCGGTGACGCCGAACGCGGTGAAGCGGCTGAAGGCGATCGAGGAGTTCACCGAGCTGGGGGCCGGGTTCAAGATCGCCCTGCGGGACCTCGAGATCCGCGGCGCCGGCAACATCCTCGGGCCGGAGCAGTCGGGACACATCGAGAGCGTGGGATATGAGCTGTATTGCTCGCTCCTCGAGGCCGCCGTCCGCAGCCTGACCGGCCGCGCCGGCCGTGAGGAGGCCGACTGCTCGATCGAGCTGGCCTGGCGCGCCTACCTGCCGCGCGACTACGTGCCCGGCCCCCGCGTGAAGGTCGAGCTCTACCGCCGCCTCGGCCGCTTGCGGACGCTCGACGACCTCGCCGACTTCCGCCGCGAGCTCGTCGACCGCTTCGGCCCCCTGCCCCAGTCCGCCGAGAACCTGCTGGCCGAAGCCGAGATCCGGGTCCTCGCCGGCCGCTGGGAGTTGTCCCGGGTCCACGTCGAGGATGAGTACGCCGTCCTCACCTACCGCTCCGCCCGCCGGATCGCCTCGCTCGCCCGGTCCCGCCCCGGCCGCGTCCGCGTCGTCGACGAGAAGACCGCCTACGTCCCCCTCGACGACCGCAAGCTCCCCGCCGCCGTCGTCGCCGCCGCGGTCCGGGAGTTGTTGCAAGGCGCTTGACAGATGAACTGTCCTGATGTCTACTTACTCTGGCCCTGGGAGTTCCAGACATGGCGACGGTATCGAGGCTGATGACCGGGGAGGAATACCTCGCATTGCCCGAGGACGACGGCGTCCATCGGGAGTTGATCCGCGGCGAATTGCGGGAGTATCCGATGACGACGCGCGGCGCACCCCACTGCCGGACGACTTCCCGGTTCTCGCATCATCTCCTCGCCTGGCTCGATGCCCAGCCCGATCCCCACGGAGACGTCATGGACGGCGAGGTGCGGGTGCGGATCACGCGCGACCCGGACACGATCGTCGGCATCGATGCCATCTACATCGATCCCGAACTCGCCGCGCGGACCGAGCCCGATGAGGGGACCGTCGACGGGGTCCCCACGCTCGTCGTCGAGGTCCTGTCGCCCTCGGATACGCAGGAAGATATCGCGGAGAAGGTCCGCGAGTATCTCGCGGCCGGCGTCCCGCTCATCCTGCTCGCCGACCCCGTCTTCCGGACGATCATGCTCCACCGGCCCGGGCAGGCACCCGTCCTCTTCAACGACCGGCAGGAATTGACGCTGGAGCCGCTCTTGCCGGGCTTCCGCGTCGCCGTCGCCAAGTTCTTCCGCTAGCAATTCCTCTTAAAAGGTCAGATTTAAATTAATAAAACAAGATTATCTCTGTGGATAACTTCATCGTATGGCGCCGCGCCGAGGGCGCGGCGGGCCTGGTCGGTGCGGAGGCCGCGGATGAGGAGGGCGTCGGCGGCGGGGTAGTTGGTCAGGCCGCGGGCGAACTCGCGGCCGTCGGGGCCGTGGACGCCGACGACGTCGCCCTTGCCGAAGTCGCCGACGACGTCGACGACGCCGATGGCCAGGAGGCTGGAGTTGCCCCCCTCGAGGGCCTTGCGGGCGCCGTCGTCGACGACGAAGTGGCCGCGGGGGCGGGCCGTCAGGCCGATCCAGCGCTTGCGGGCGCGGTGGGTCTGGCCGCGGGCGAGGAAGAGGGTGCCGACCGCCTCGCCGGCCAGGATGCGGGTCAGGGGGCGGTCGCGGCGTCCCGAGGCGACGATCACCGAGCCGCCGCCGTGCGTGACCAGCCGCGCCGCCTCGAGCTTGCTCCGCATGCCGCCGGTGCCGAGCGTGCTCCGGCTGCCGCCGGCCAGGCCGAGCGTCGCGTCGTCGAGGTCGGGCACCAGGCCGATCGGCTCGCCGAGCCCGTCGGCGCCGGGGTCCTCGGCGTAGAGGCCGTCGACGACGCTGAGGATGACGAGCAGCGGGGCCTGGATCAGGTTCGTGACCATCGCCGCGAGGCGGTCGTTGTCGCCGAACTTGATCTCGGCGACGCTGATCGTGTCGTTCTCGTTGATGACCGGCACGGCGCCCCACTCGAACAGCGCGTGGAGCGTGTTCCGCATGTTGAGGTAGCGGGGGCGGCTGTCGAAGTCTTCATGCGTCAACAGGAGCTGCGCCGCGTGGCGGCCGTGGCGCCGGAAGCCCTCGTCGTAGGCGCGGATCAGGTCGGCCTGGCCGACCGCCGCCGCCGCCTGGAGGTGCCGCAGGTCGTCGGGCCGCCGGCTCAATCCCAAGCGTCCCATCCCGGCGCCGACGGCCCCCGAGCTGACCAGGGCGACCCGCCGGCCCGACTCCATGACGGCGCAGACCTGCTCGGCCAGGTGGCCGATCCGCGCCGGGTCGAGCCGGCCGTCGGCCGCCGCCAGCACGCTCGTCCCGACCTTCACCACCCACGTCGGGGCCGACAGGACGACGTCGTCGCGCACGAGGTCACGGGACATCATGTGATTCGGTGCCTGTTGTTCGCCGGTCGCGGCGGCAGGGGCGATCGCGCCGGCGTGGCCCGCGTCCGCCCGACCCTGGCGGACCCTCGTCAAAGGTTGTCGGCCCGGGATACCGACATTATAATGGAAGCCGTGCGGCGGCCTAGGCGAACTCGCGCGCCGAGGCCGGGGGGATCGCCCCGAGGGCGGCGGGCCAAACCTCGAAGGTCTACAAACTCTCATGGGCGAACTTCAGCATGAGTGCGGCGTGGCGGCCGTCTACCACGCCGCGGGCCGGCCGGTCTCCGCGCTGGCCCCGACGCCCGGCGACGTCAACAGCGTCGCCCGGCTGGTGCCGCGGATGCTGCTGGACATGCAGAACCGCGGCCAGCTCGCCGCGGGGATGACCAGCTTCCGGCCCGACCGCCAGGCCTTGCTGGAGACGCACAAGGAGCTGGGCACGGTGGCCGAGGCGTTCCGCCTCAACCACGCCGCCAAGTTCGAGGCGATCATGCGCGGCCACGACGGCCCGGCGGCCATCGGCCACGTCCGCTACGCCACCTGCGGCGGCGACGACAAGAGTTACGCGCAGCCCTTCGAACGCGCCCACGGCCGCAAGTCGCGCTGGTTCGGCGTGGCCTTCAACGGCCAGCTCGCCAACTTCCAGGACCTGAAGCGCGAGCTCCTGGCCAAGGGCGACTACCACCTGAAGCGCGACACCGATACCGAAATCTTGATGCATGCGATCAGCCAGGAGCTCCAGAACGAGGGCCCGCGCACCGACTGGGTCCGCGTCTTCGGCCGCCTGGCCGATCGGTTCGACGGCGCGTACAACATCGTCCTGCTGACGGCCACCGGCCAGCTCGTCGTCGTCCGCGACCCGCTGGGCATCCGGCCGCTCTGCATCGCCGAGGACGGCCCGCTGTTCGCCGCCGCCAGCGAGAGCGTCGCGCTGTCCAACCTCGGCTTCGCCGGCATCCGCGACCTGGCGCCGGGGACGCTGGCGATCGCCGACCGCGACGGCGTCCGCGTCGAGCGGTTCGCCCCGTCGCCGCGGCCGGCCCACTGCTTCTTCGAGTGGATCTACTTCGCCAACGCCGCCAGCACCCTCGACGACCGCTCCGTCTACACGAGCCGCAGCGCCCTGGGCGAGGAGCTCGCCCGGCTCGAGGACGCGCCCCTCGACGCCGACACCATCGTCGTGCCCGTGCCCGACACCGCCAAGGCCGCCGCCGACTCCATGGCCTACGCCCTGGGCGTCCGGTCGGTCGAGGGCCTGATGCGCAACCGCTACATCGGCCGCACCTTCATCGAGGGGACCGCCGACCGCGCCACCAAGGCTCGGCTCAAGTATACACCGCTCCCCGAAGTGCTCATGGGTAAACGTGTTTTACTCGTCGAGGACAGCATCGTCCGGTCGACGACGATGCGGGCGCTGGTCCACGAGATCCGCAAGCGGGGCGGGGCGCGCGAGATCCACCTGCGGGTCGCCTGCCCGCCGATCATCGCGCCGTGCTTCTACGGCATCGACATGTCCAGCCGCGACGAGCTGGTCGCGCCCCGGTTCGCCGACCTCGACGACGGCGGCCTCTCGCCCGAGGCCCAGGCGCGGCTGGCCGCCGAGCTCGGCGCCGACAGCCTCCGCTACCTGCCGGTCGACGCCATCGCCCGCTCCATCGGCCTGTCTGCCGACCGCCTCTGCCGCGCCTGCGTCACCGGCAATTACCCCAGCCCCACCGGCCAGCGCCTCTACCAGCTCGACGCCGCCGAGGACCACTGCCACGCCAACGGCGCCGGCGGCATCCGCACGTATGAACGCGTCCGTGCCGGGGCCTGATCGCGAACCGCCGGAGCCCGGACCATGGCCACCGTCCCGAAGCGGCCGTCGCCGATGCCGGTCGTCTACCCCGAGAGCGACGGCAAGCCGATGGCCGAGAGCGAGGTCCACCGCGACGCGATCATCGACCTGCTGCTCGCGCTCCAGTGGCACTTCGCCGACGACGTCACGGCCTGCGTCTCGGGTAATATGCTGATATATTATGCCGAGGGCAATCCCCGGAAGTCGCTGGCGCCGGATGTGTTCGTCGCGCTCGGGGTCGGCGTCAGGCCGCGGCGTACCTACAAGGTCTGGGAGGAGGGCAAGGGGCCCGACCTCGTCATCGAGGTCACCTCGCCGGACACGCGCCGCGAGGACCTGCGGGGGAAGTTCGCGATCTACCGGGACGTGCTCCGCGTCCGCGAATACGTCCTCTTCGACCCGCTCGACGAATACCTCAAGCCGTCCTTGCAGGGCTTCCGGCTCGTTGAGGGGCGGTACGAGCCGATCGGCCTCATCGACGGCTGGCTGCCGAGCGCCGTTACCGGCTTGCTCCTGGAGCGAGACGGCCAGCAGCTCCGCCTCGTCGAGCCGGCGACCGGCCGACGCCTCACCACCCCGCGCGAGGCCCATATGGCTCGCCTCGCGGCCGAGGAGGAGGTGAGGCGGCTGAAGGCCGAGAACGACGAGAGACGGCGTCGGCTGCGCGAGCTCAAGGCCGAGTACGCGGCGCTCAGCGAACAGTTGAGGCGGATGCGGCGGGAATCGTCGTCGAACGATCATTGATTCCTTGGTGTCGCCGCTCCGCCCGCGAGCCGGTAGCTCGCGCGGAAGATGGGGCGGCCTTCGAGGCGGTACTTGCGCTCGAAGTTGGTGAGATAGTCGAGGTCGTGCTCGGGGAGGGTCGGCACCGGGGCGGGCTGCTCGGCGAACTCGGGGTGGCGGGCCATGAGGTCGCGCATCACGCCGAAGTAGTCCTCGACGTCGGTGGCGAGGTGGAGGTCGCCGTCGGGGACGAGCACGCGGGCGACGTCGGCGACGAACGGCTCGCAGAAGACCCGGCGCTTGCGGTGCCGCGTCTTCCACCAGGGGTCGGGGAAGTAGATGTGGACCGCCACGAGGCTCGCCGGCGCGACGTGGCCGGCCAGGAGCCGGCGGGCGTCGCCGCGGAGGACCCGGGCGTTCGGGATCGACCGCTTCGCCAGCCGCTCGGCGGCCCTCAACGCATACTTGCGCGCCAGCTCGATGCCGACGAAGTTGTGGCCGGGCGCGCGCACGGCGGCGTTGGCGAGGAAGAGCCCCTTGCCCGAGCCGACCTCGAGCTCGACGGGGCGGTCGTCGCCGAAGAAGGCGGCCCAATCGAGGACGCCCTCCGGGGGATGGTCCAGGAGGTCGTCGAAGTACGGGGTGACGTCGACCATCATTCGTCAGGTCAGGACCGATTGGTGATCGGCACGCCGATGATCTTGCCGTGATAGACGAGGTTGCCGCCGACGAAGCCCTGGGTCTCGAAGATCGTCTGCCGGCGATGGATGCGGTCGGCCTTGGCGATCATGACCAGGCGGTCGCCGGGGCGGACCTGGCCGCGGAAGCGGACGTCCTCCATGCCGCCGAAGCCGATGAAGCCGTTCTCGATCAGGTTCATGATGTAGCAGTAATAGCTACAGAGCTGGGCGGCCGACTCGCAGATCAAGACGCCGGGCATGAGCGGGTAGTCGGGCATGTGGCCGCGGACCCAGAACTCGTCGGGCCGGACGTCCTTGTAGCCGACGACGAGGTGGTGCTCGCGGTCGATGTGGACGATCGCGGTGAGCTGCTCCATCTCGAACCGCTGGGCGTTGGCCCGGCGGATGCCCTCCTGATCGACCAGGACACGCGCGGTGTCGATCGTCGTGGGGTCGATCAGGGGGCTCGGGGGCATTCCAGGTCGTCCTCGGCCGGGGTCGGCCGTCGCGGCGGGTACAAACCAGGGATCGACCGCGGTCGCGGGCGCGGTCCGGCTCGGGCCGCCGCGGTCTCCGACTGGTTATCATGCCGTCTGGGGCCCCGACCGGCAAGGGGCTGGGCCGGGGACCCGTCCCCGAATCGACGGCCGCCGCCGCCGTCCCAAGCGCCGTCGCACCTTGCGGCGACCGAGGGATTTCGGGATCATGGCGGGAGTGGGGCGAAGGTCCTCGGGGGAGAGTCGGGCGTGGATGGGCCGGCACCGAAAACGACGACCTCGGCGCTGGTCGTGCTGGCCGTCCTGGCGGTGGTGGCCGCGCTCTACCTGATGAAGGCTATCCTCATCCCGCTGGTGCTGGCGATCGTCCTGGCCTGCCTGCTATCGCCGGCCACGCACCTGCTGCGGCGGGCCCTGCCCGTCGGCGCAACGGGCGCGGCGGTGCTCCTGTTCGTCCTTCTGGCGGTCGTCGGCCTGTACCTGGCGAGCCTGACGGCCGAGAACCTCGTGCAGGCGACGTATACCCTGCCGTCCGACGTCGAGAACCTGACCGGCCAGATCAGCCGGCGGCTCAACGACACCGTGCGCGACCACCCGTACCTGAGCCGGCTCCTGCCCGAGTCGGGGACGATCAACGAGCTGGGCCAGACCAACCGCCGCCTCCTGCTCGGGAGCCTCAGCGACCGGCTCGCCGACCTCACCGGCTGGATCGCGCAGGGGTTCATCGTCCTGATCCTGGTCTTGTTCCTGCTGGCCGAGAGCGAGATGCTGACGCCGAAGGTCATCCGCTTCTTCGCCCCGGCGCCAGGCGAAGCCCTGGCGGCCGAGCAGACCCTGCGCGACCTGACGCGGAAGATCCGCGAATACCTGCTGGCGCGGACGCTCATCAACCTCGGCCTCGGGGTGGTCGTGGCGGCGGTGCTCGGGGCGATGAAGGTGAAGTTCCCGATCGCGCTGGGGGCGTTCGCGGCGCTGACGAACTTCATCCCGTACGTCGGCCAGGTCATCGGCGGGGCCCTGCCGGTGCTGGTCACCCTGGCGTATTCGGGGGGCCTCGGCGACGCCTTCATCGTCGCGGCGGTCTACCTGGGGCTGGTCGGGCTGGAGGGCTACGTCGTCACGCCGTATGTCATGGGGCGGTCGCTCGACCTGAACGGGACGACCGTGCTCGTCGCCTGCCTGTTCTGGGGGTTCCTCTGGGGCCTGATGGGCCTGATCCTGGCGATGCCGATCACGGTGAGCATGAAGCTGGTCTTCCAGCACGTCCCGGCGTTGCACCGTTGGGCCGACCTGATGAGCCGCGACTGGCAGCCGCCGGCGCCCGCCAAGGCCCCCGCGCCGAAGCCCAGGCCGATCGACGCCGAGGGGCCAGACCCCCGATCCTCCCCACCGGCCGAGGCCCTCAACCCCGAGCCCTCCGCCCCCGCGGCCACCTGACGGAGCCTTGATTCCGACCGCCTTCGCCCTACGATGCAACCGGAATGGCGCCGCCGGTCGAGGGCGCCTGGACCCGGAGGACCCGATCGATGGACGTGACGCTCGAATACTGCGCGATGTGAAACTACGAGCCCGAGGCCGTCAGTTTGGCGGCCAAGCTCCTGCCGAAGTTCAAGCAACGGATCAAGACGTTCGTGATGATCCCCTCGAAGGGGGGCTGCTTCGAGCTGACCGTCGGCGGCCGGAAGGTCTACTCGAAGCTCCAGACCGGCCGGTTCCCCGACGAGGACGCGATCCTCAAGGACGTCGAGGCGGCCCTCGGCGGCCGTTGAAGCGCAACGAACCCCCAATTCTCATCCCCGCGGGGCCCGTCCGAAGGCGGGCCCCGCGGCGCCCGGGACGACGATGTTCGGACGCAAGAAACGCCTGACCGATTACGCCAACTGCGCCGGGTGAGCGGGCAAGCTCTCCCCCCTGGGGATCGCGCAGGTCCTGCGCGACTTGCCGCCGCGTCCCGACGACCCGAACCTGCTCGTCGCCACCGAGACGGCCGACGACGCGGGCGTCTACCGGCTCGCCCCCGGCCTGGCCCTCGTGCAGACCGTCGACTTCTTCCCCCCGCTGGTCGACGACCCCTTCACCTTCGGCCAGATCGCCGCGGCGAACTCCTTGTCCGATATCTATGCGATGAACGGTCGTCCCCTGACGGCCCTGAACGTCGTCGGCTTCCCCGACGACGAACTTCCCTTGTCCGTCCTCGGCGACATCCTGAAAGGCGCCGCCGAGCGGGTCGCATTGGCGGGCGCGGTGACGGTCGGCGGCCACTCGGTCCGCGACGCGGAGATCAAGTTCGGCCTGAGCGTCACCGGCCTGGTCGACCCGGCCGAGCTGCTGACGAACGCCGGCGCCCGAGTCGGCGATGCCTTGGTCCTGACGAAGCCGCTGGGCACCGGCTTCGTGACGACCGCGAACAAGAAGAACGAGTGCTCGGCCGCGGTCCTCGACCGCGCGATTGCCTCGATGATCCAGCTCAACGCCGTCGGCCGCGACGCCTTGCGGGCCTCCGGCGGCGTGCACGCCCTGACCGACGTCACCGGCTTCGGCCTCGCCGGCCACGCCTCCGAGCTTGCCGACGGCTCGGGCGTGACCGTCGAGATCGACGTCTCTTCGTTACCCATCCTCCCCGGCGCCGAGGCCCTCGCCGTTCCGCGATACTACACGCGCGCCAGCAAGTCGAACCGCGAGTTCCTCGCCGGCCGGCTCCAGGAAGGGCCCGGCGCCGACCCCGTCGGCGTCGAGTTCGCCTTCGACGCCCAGACCTCCGGCGGCCTGCTCATCGCCGTCGCCCCCGAGGACGTCGGCCGGCTCGTCGAGGAGCTGAAGGCTCGGGGCGCGATGGCGGCGAGCGTCGTCGGGCGGGTGGTCGAGCGGCGGGACACGACGGCCGTGGTCTTGAAATGATGATGCTCGTCGACTTCCATGAATAACAACGAGCAGCCCCGCGGCAGGCCGCGGGCGGAAGACCTGTGGCTGCTGGCCAGGCTGATCGTCCTGGTGGCGATCGCCTGGCTCGTCTTCGGGTTCGTGCCGTTCCTGTTCCTGCCCCGGCCGCTGAGCCTGGGGGATTTCGGCGACTCGTTCGGGTTCGTCAACGCGTTGTTCTCGGGCCTGGCGCTGGCGGGGGTGATCTACGCGATCATCCTCCAGCGCCGCGAGCTCTCCCTCCAGCGCGAGGACCTGGCCCTGACCCGTCGCGAGTTGCACCGCAGCGCCGAGGCGCAGGAGCGGTCGGAGAACGCGCTGGAGGAGCAGGCCAAGGCGATGCTGATGGTGGCGCGGCTCAACGCGATCAACTCGATGGCACGGATGTATTCCGAGAAGATCGCCCTGTGCGACCGCGACGACCACCTCAAGCGGGCCAAGCTCGAGCGGCGGTTCGAGATGTACCGCGAGCAGCTTGAGATCCTCCTCGACGGCATGCAGCCGACGCCGTTCCACCGGCTACTCGAGTACTTCGGCCTGTTCCTCGACAACTTCGAGTTGGAGTGGAACGGCAAGGACGGCGAGTGGTACGACCCGCGCGAGAAGCTCGCCCTGATCAACGAGGCGCATTCGGAGCTGGCGACCTTCCGCCACCAGGGGGGCCTGAAGGACACGGCCGTCTGCGGGGCGATCGACGAGGGCCTGCGGCGGCTCGACGCCCTCCGCCTCCGCGCCTGCCGCGACAACGGCCGCACGCCGGTCGAGGACGTCATCCGCGAGGGCAACGAGATCATCGCCCTGCTCAAGCAGTATCGCCCGCAGAGCTGGGAGTAGGCCCCCGGCGGCGGTGCTCGGCCAGGACGTCGGCGAGGATCTGGTCGAGCGACCGCGAGGGGCGATAGTCGATCAGTCGGCGGACCTTGGACAGGTCGGGGACGCGTCGGAGCATGTCTTCGAAGCCGGCCGTGTACGCCTGGCCGTAGGGGACGAGCCGGATCGGGCTCTTCGAGCCGGTCAGCGACCGGATGCGCTCGGCCAGTTCCAGGATCGAGACCTCTTCATCGTTGCCGATGTTGAAGACCTCGCCCCGCGCCTTCGGCTGCTCCATCAAGGCGACGAGGGCGCCAACGACGTCGGCGACGTGGGCGAAGCAGCGGCGCTGGTGGCCGTCGCCGTAGACGGTCATCGGCTCGTCGGCCAATGCCTGGGCGATGAACCGCGGGATGACCATGCCATAGCGGCCCGTCTGCCGCGGGCCGACGGTATTGAACAGCCGGGCGACGACCACCGGCAGTCGCGCCTCGTGCCAGTGCGCCAACGCGAGGAACTCGTCGAGCATCTTCGCCGATGCGTACGCCCAACGCCTCGTGGTCGTCGGGCCAATGACGCAGTCGTCCCCCTCGGCGAACGGGACCTTGACCCCCTTGCCGTAGACCTCGCTCGTCGAGGTCAACAGCAGCGGCCTCCGATACCGCGCGCAGGCCCGCAGGACCACATCCGTCCCGTTGACGATCGTCTCGATCGTCCGCACCGGCTCATCCACGACCAGCTTCACCCCGACGGCGCTGGCCAGGTGGAACACGGCCTGGCACTCGGTCACGCAACGCTCGACGACCGCCGGCTCGGTGACGCTCGCCACCCTCAGCTCGAAGCCCAGCTTCCCCTCCAGGCCCGCGACGTTCTCGTACCGCCCCGTGCTCAAGTCGTCGAGCGCGAGCACTCCGTGTCCTTCGGCGAGCAGTCGTTCGGCCAGGTGGCTGCCGATGAAGCCGGCGCCGCCGGTGATGAGGTAGTTCATGAGGATGCCGATTCTAGGAAAGAGGATCGACGTCGATCAATGGGTCCCGTGCCGGTCGGTGGCCTCCCGTAAAGTCGGCATCGCCCACCTCTTCCTTATCTTGATAGGAAGAGGTGGGCGGTGCCCGCCCTACGGGGAGCGGGTCCCGAAGGGGCGTTGCAGCTCACTCGTCGAGGGTCACGTTCCAGTACGCCTCGCTGAGGAACTTCGACCAGCTCTCGATGCGGATGTTGGCGTGGGCGTACAGCGGCTTCCAGCTCGGGCGGGTCGGGGGGCGGCGGAGCCGCATGCCGGCCTGCTCGGGGGTGCGGTTGGCCTTGCGGGCGTTGCACGAGACGCAGGCCAGGACGCAGTTCTCCCAGGTCGAGAGCCCCCCCTGGGCGCGGGGCAGGACGTGGTCGATCGTCAGCTCGGCGCTGCCGGGGCGGACGCCGCAGTACTGGCAGGCGTTGTGGTCGCGCTTGAAGATGTTCCGCCGGCTGAAGGCGACGACGGTCGACCGCATCCGGTCGTAACGGGTCAAGGTCACGACCTCGGGGACGCGGAGCCGGCGGCGGACGGTGCGGAGGAAGGGCTCGCCGTCGCGCGGCTCGAGCCGGGCCCAGTCGTCCCAGGTGTAGAGCCGGAAGTCGTCCGGGTCGACCACCTGCGCCGACTCGTTCCAGAGCATCGTCAGCGACCGCGCCACGGTGGCGACGTTCACCGGCTGCCAGTGGCGGTTCAGCACCAGGGTCGGCCGTTCCAGGACTGCCCCCAGCATGCGCGTCCTCCACCCCAATAGGCCCACGGCGTACCATCCCCGTGCCCCGGCTGGAGGCGCGGGTTGTCCCATTAGAACACGAGACCGCTCGCCCGCGCCAAGACTCGGGCCGCCGAATCGCCCGGGCACTCCATTATGACATGCGCCGCCCCCCGCGGGTTCCCCTCTCGCCGCGGGCCGCGAGCGGTTAGGATAGGCCGACGCCCACCGTCGAAGGAGACAGCCGGCCATGAACGCGGAGATCGTCGCGATCGGCAGCGAGTTGGCCGACGGCCAGAAGCTAGATACGAACAGCCAGTGGCTCAGCCAACAGCTCGAGGATCTCGGGATCCGGACGCTCTTCCACACCGTCGTCGCCGACGACCTGGAGGCGAACGTCGAGGTCCTGCGGATCGCGGCCGACCGGGCGGACCTGGTGATCGTCGGCGGCGGGCTCGGGCCGACGCAGGACGACCTGACCCGCGAGGCGCTCGCGCGGCTCGCGGGGGTGGTCCTGGTCCTGGACGAGCGGTCGCTGGGCGACATCACCGCCTTCTTCGAGCGCCGGAACCGCGTCATGCCCGAGCGCAACCGCGTGCAGGCCCTCTTGCCCGAGGGGGCCGAGGCGTTGCCCAATCGCGTCGGCACGGCGCCGGGGATCTGGATGAGCGTCGGCCCCACCCGCTTCGCCTGCTTGCCGGGGGTGCCGCACGAATTAAGGCTCATGTTCGACGAGCAGGTCGTCCCGCGGCTGAAGGCGGCGGGCCGGGTCGAACGGGTGATCGTGCATCACGTCATCAATATGTTCGGCAAGGGGGAATCGGAGATCGAGGCCCAGGCGCTCGACCTGACGGCGCGCGGGCGGGTGCCGGAGGTCGGAATCACGGCCTCCGACGCCGTCATCAGCTTCCGGGTCTCGGCGGCGGGGGCCGACGAGGCCGAGGCCCGGGCGGCGATGGAGCCGACCCTCGAGCTGATCCGGCGCCGGTTCGGCCCGTGGATCGTCGGCGAGGGGGACGTCGGCGTGGCCGGTGGCCTCGTCGCGCAGCTCGAACGCTCCGGGGCGACGCTCGCCGTGGCCGAGTCGTGCACCGGCGGCCTGATCGCCCGGCGGATCACCGAGATCCCCGGCGTCAGCCCGTCCTTCCTCGGCGGGATCGTCGCCTATTCGGCCGACGTGAAGGTCCAGGTCTTGGGCGTGCCGCGCACGCTGATCGAGTCGCACGGCGTCGTCAGTGGCGAGGTCGCCGCGGCGATGGCCGAGGCCGCCCGCTCGAAATACGGGGCCGATCTCGCCCTGGGCGTGACCGGCGTGGCCGGGCCGACCGGCGGCACGCCCGAGACGCCCGTCGGCTGCGTCTACCTCGGCCTGGCGACCGCCGAGAGCACCTGGTCCCGCCGCCTCGACATCGGCCCCGAACAGCCCCGCGACGTCATCCAGAGCCGCGCCACCAACACGGCGTTGAACTGGGCCCGCGTCCACCTGCTAAGCCGGGACGCGACCCCGTAGGTCATGTGCAACACGCCATCCCCGACCTGTGTCGAAAGGACGGCGTGTTGCACATACCCTACGAGTGGGGATCACTTGACCTTCTTCGCCTCGACCTCCGTGCCGCCGGCGCTATCGGGGGTGTTCGGGCCGCCGGCGGGCTTGACGATGACGACGCGACGGGCCTGCTTGTGGTCGCCGTCGGCGCGGAAGTCGACGGCGACGAAGAGGCCCTTCTTGAGGTCCGACGCCTTCGCCTTGGTCCCCTTGGCGGGCTGGTCCTTGGCGTTGCCGTGCTCCTTGGCGAGGGCCTTCTCGCGGGTCTTCGAGTCGCTGGCCTCGTCGTCCGAGGCACGGAAGAGGCACTCCACGGGGACGTCGCTGGCGAGCTCGACGATCACGAGCGAGTCAGGGGACGCGGGCTGCCCCCGGGTCGCGACCGAGTCGGCCGGCCTGGTGCCCTTCGTCTTCTCGCCCGAAGGGGTCGGGGCCTGGTCGCGGACCCAGTCGCGCCAGACGACGGCGGTGTTGATCGTCAGCTTCCTCGGCTTCGAGTCGTCCCCCTCGACCTTGACGATGACGCCGCTGACCTTCAGCTTGTCCTTGTTGGCGGCCGCGGGGGCCTTGTCGTTCTCCTTGGTATTCGACCGGGAGGCGTCCTGGGCCGTCGCGAGCCAGGGGGCCGCGACCAGGATCGCCAGGGCTGCCAGAAATCGCCGTGCTGGGACCATGGGTGGGCGCTCCGTTGTTGATCGCACGATCCGGAACGGGCCGGCCCGACCCGGCCCCTCGGCCCGGACATCCCCGCAATTACCGGGCCCTGGGACGGCCGTCGAACAGGGCGACCGCCTCGGGGTGATGGTCGCGGAGCCAGGTCGTCGCCATGTCGAGCGCGCGGCGGCGGAAGGCCGGGGTCGAGCCCTGGACCTGGCCCGGCAAGGCGGTGGCCAGCATCCCGGCCAGCTCGCGACGCGGGCCGTCGCGGCGGGACTCGTCGCGGATCGCGTCGGCAGCGTTCCGGTCGCCCTCCGAGGCGGCCAGGGTAAAGCGGGCCCAGAGGGCGAGGATCGGGTCGGCGTGCCGGGTCAGCTCGACCAGCGACTCGCGCGGGAGGGTGTGCTCGCCGGGGTGGTCGCTCGCCCAGTAGGCCAGCGGCCGGAGCAGGAGCAGCCGGAGCCAGTCGGGCCAACCCTCGCTCCGGGCGACGGCCATCGCATAGCCGCGCGGGTCGGCCGAGACGGCCTCGGCCGTCAGGCCCTCGGCCAGGAGGTAGCGGGCCAACGGCGGCGGCGTCCGGCTGAGGGCGAGGTCCCAGCGCTGTCGCTGGCTGACCCTCGGGTCGCGTGCCAGGGCTTCGGCCGCCTCGATCCGCTCGGACTCGGGCCGCCTTGGGTCGTTGACGACATAGACCCGACTCCAGACCTCCCGCATGCTCCAGACGCCGTAGCCGAAGTAACCGACCAGGGTGACGAGGACCATCAGGCCGCCGAGCGCGAGGTAGCGGAGCGAGCCATACTTGTCGACCTTCGCGGCGGGGGCCGGCGGCGATGTGGAGGGGATTATCGGCAGCTTGGGGTATTCGCGAGACATCGGCGCGGCTCCGTTTGACGGCCAGGGCTCGGCGGCCTAGGAGTTGGAGTGTAACCGATGTGCGGCCCAGTCGGCCGCCATCCCGGGCCTCCGGCGGCGCGCAGACCTTCCCTTCGTCCTGGCCCAAGGTTGCACGCTATCATACACGACGAGACCGGAGGGCGTGCCATGTGCCGGGCGTACCTGTGGGACTTCCTGCGCGACGAATCGGGGCCGACGGCCGCCGAATACGCGGTGCTGCTGGCCCTGATCGTCATGGCGGTGATCGGTACCGTCGGGGCGATCGGCAACACGACCTCGGGCGTCTGGGGCAACGACACCGGCCAGATCGTCTCGGCGATCGGGTCCTGAGCCAAAGCACGAGCACCGTTCGAGTCTCGCCGCAGCCGATCTCGGCGCGGTAAGGTGGGGGGCGACCGACGCGGGGGCCTCGTCGAGGACGAGGGCTGGCGTCGGCGCCCCCCTTATTCTTTGCCGACGGCCCGATGAAGCTCCGGCGCCTGCCCGAGGACTTCCGCGTCGAGGAGCTGCCGGTCGTCGTGCCGTCCGGCCGGGGCCGTTACGTCTTCTATCGCCTCATCAAGCGCAATTTGGGGACCCTCGAGGCGATCGAGGCCGTCCGCCGCCGCTGGAACCTCGCCGGCGCCTCGATCCACTACGGCGGCCTGAAGGACCGGCACGCGGTCACGGTCCAGTATCTGACGATCCTCGACGGCCCGACCCGCCCGCTCCGCGAGTCAAGCCTGGAACTCGAGCCGATCGGCCGGCTCGACCACCCCTACGGCCCGGCCCACTTCCGCGGCAACCGATTCGATCTCGTCCTCCGCGACCTCTCGGCCGACGCCGCCGACCGCGCCGTCGTCGCGGTCGAGCAACTCCCCCGCGACGGCCTGCCCAACTACTTCGACGACCAGCGGTTCGGCTCCGTCGGCTTCGACGGCGGCTTCATCGCCCGCGCCTGGTTGGCCGGCGACCACGAGCGCGCCCTCTTCCTCGCCATCGCCGAGCCGAACCCCGCCGACCGCCCCGACGCCAGGGCCGAGAAGGCGATCCTCCGCGAGACCTGGGGCCATTGGGCCGACGCCAAAGGGCGCCTCCCCCGCTCGCACGCCCGGAGCCTCGTCACGTACCTCGTCGATCATCCGACCGACTTCCGCGGCGCCTTCGCACGGGTCCGACGCGAGCTGCGGTCGCTATACTTCTCGGCCTATCAGAGCTACCTCTGGAACCTCCTGCTGGGCCGCCTGATCGAGCGCTCGACCCGGCCCGAGCAGCGGGTGCCGATCGACTTCAAGGTCGCCACCCTCCCCCTGCACCGCGGCCTCGACCCCGCGCAGGCCGCGGTGCTGGCCTCCTGGCGGCTCCCCCTGCCCGCCTCGCGCACCCCGCTCCTCCCCGGCCCGGCGCGCGACCTGGCGCTGGAGGTCGTCGCCGGGCAGGGGTTGACCTGGGAGGACCTGCGCGTCAAACATCTCAAGGATGTCTTCTTCTCGAAGGGGACGCGCCCGGCCCTCTTCTTCGCCGAGGGCCTCGCGCACACCGTCGCGCCCGACGACCAGTACCCCCGCCGCCGCAAGCTCTCCATCGCCTTCGAGCTGCCCAAGGGGGCCTACGCCACCCTCGTCGTCAAGCGCCTGACCGACGCCGCCTGAACCGGAGCCCTTCGCCATGAACCGGCCCGCCCTCGTGCTGCTCGGCCTGCTGCTCGCCCTCGAAACGGCCCGCGCCGACGACTTCCCCGACTTCAAGCCCGGCGCCCAGGACATCACCTTCGCCGAGACCTCGCCCGACGCCACGCCCAAGGAGATGGTCTGGCGGTTCAACGCCCCCGACGAGCCCCCCGACTACGACATCACGCGCGAGAAGTTCCGCATCTGGATTTCTGATAAATATTCTCATGAAGAGACATGGGGCCTCTTCGTCTGGGTCGACCCGGGCTCCACGCCGCGCCTGCCCGTCGAGTGGGGGCGGGAGCTGGCCGACCGGAAGCTGCTGGCGATCTCGGCGTACGACTCGGGCAACGACCGGCACACGTACTTTCGCTGCCGCCTCGCCGTCGACGGGGCGTTCAACATGCGCAAGCGCTTCCACATCGACCCGCGCCGCGTCTACATCTCGGGCGGCTCCGGCGGCGGCCGGGTCGCGAGCATCCTCGGGATCTCGTATGCCGACATCTTCGCCGGTGCCTTCCCGATCGTCGGCGCCGACTTCTACAAGGCCGTCCTCACCCCCGACGGCGGCGCCTTCTACCCCCCGTCGTTCTTCCCCGACGCCAAGGTCCTCGCCGCCGCCAAGCGCCGGAACCGCTACGTGCTCCTGACCGGCTCGAAGGACACGAACCGCGACAACACCCGCTCCGTCTTCCGGCGCGGCTACAAGGCCGAGGGCTTCCGCCACATCCTCTACCTCGAAGTCCCCAAGATGGGCCACGCCTGGCCCCCCGCCGACTGGTTCGCCAAGGGGCTCGACTTCCTCGACAAGGACGACTCGCCCAAGGCCAGGAAGGCGTCGGGGGCCAAGGGCCGCGGGATGGGGAAGACGTGAGGCCGACGATCCCGCCCGCGCGCGGACGACCGGAGCGCGTTAGCGCTTGCGAAGAGAGCACGGGACCGAGTAGGATAATGCGATCCGCACGGCGGCCGAAGGGTCGTCGCGCGCCTTGAAAATGGTGAAGAGACGACCGCTCGGAAGGAATGCTGGCGATGGCACACAAGAAGGGGCAGGGGTCGAGCCGCAACGGCCGGGACTCGAACCCGAAGATGCTGGGGATCAAACTCTACGGCGGCGAGTACGCGCAGCCGGGGGCGATCATCTGCCGCCAGCGCGGCACGCGGTGGAAGCCGGGCAGGAACGTCGGCCTGGGGCGGGACTACACGATCTTCTCGCTGATCGAGGGGACCGTGAAGTTCGACCAGGACGGCCGTAGGATCAACGTCATGCCGTTCGAGGCCGCCGCGGCACCGCAAGGCTGATCTCGCGCTTAAGAAGGGTCCCGCGGCCTCGGCTCGGGGCGTGGGGGCGATGTTCGTCGACCGAGTGACCATCGACGTGCGCGGGGGCGACGGCGGCAACGGCTGCCTGAGCTTCCGCCGGGAGAAGTACGTCCCCCGCGGCGGCCCCAACGGGGGCGACGGCGGCAAGGGGGGGTCGATCATCGTCCGCGCCGTCGAAGGGGTCACGAACCTCGCCCACCTCTCCTTCCAGCGCCACTGGCGTGCCGACCGCGGCGAGCACGGCCAGGGTTCTAATTGTACAGGTCGTGATGCGGAAGATATGTACATCGATGTCCCGGCCGGGACGATCGTCCGCGACCTGGAGCGCGGGCACGTCCTCCGCGACCTCAAGGAGGTCGGCGACCGGGTGGTCGTCGCCCGGGGGGGCAAGGGCGGGCACGGCAACACGCACTTCAAGTCGAGCACGAACCGCGCCCCGAGGCAGGTCGAGCAGGGGCATCCCGGCGAGGAGCGGCGGGTCACGCTCGAACTGAAGGTGATCGCCGACGTCGGCCTCGTCGGCCTGCCCAACGCGGGCAAGTCGACCTTGCTGTCGCGGATCTCGCGGGCCCACCCCGAGATCGCCGACTACCCGTTCACGACCAAGTACCCCAACCTCGGCACCGTCGCCTTCGACCCCGAGCACTCGTTCGTCGTCGCCGACATCCCCGGCCTGATCGAGGGCGCCCACGCCGGCCACGGCCTCGGCCACGAGTTCCTCCGCCACGTCGACCGCACCAGGTTGCTCGTCCACCTCGTCGACGCCGCCCCGACCGACGGCTCCGACCCGCTGGAGAATTACCGCACCATCCGTAACGAGCTGGCCCTCTACAGCCCCGCCTTGGCCGAGCGGCCCGAGGTGCTCGTCGTCACCAAGCTCGACCTCACCGGCGCCGCCGAGGCCCGCGACCGCCTCGCCCACGCCCTCGGCCGCGACGTCCTCTCCATCTCCGCCGTCACTGGCCAGGGCATCCCGCAACTGGTGCGAAGGATCGGGGAGATGCTTGAAGAGGATTCCATCACAGAGGCCACGGAGGACACGGAGGTCAATACGAGAAAATTATGATTTTTCATTCTTTTTCCTCTCCGTGGTCTCTGTGATGAATACACCCACCCCGATCCGGCTCGTCGCCGACCTCGGCAATTCGCGGCTGAAGCTGGGCCGGCTCGGGCCCGGCGGGGCCCTGGATGCGACGGTGGCGTTGCCGATGGACGAGCCGTCGGCGTGGGCCGCGGCGCTCGAGTCGTGGGGGGGCGGAAACGGGGCGCGGTGGGCGGTCTCGACGGTCAACCCGCCGGTGGCGGAGCGGCTGGGACGGTTCATCGAGGAATGGGCGCCCTCGGAAGTGATCTGGTATCGGACCGCGGCCGAGGTGCCATTGGCGAACGAGGTCGAAGGGGCGGATACGGGGGGCTCGGACCGGGCCCTGGCGGTCGTGGCGGCGCTGGCGCGACACGGGGGTGAGGGGCCGGGCCTGGTCGTCTCGTGCGGGACGGCGATCACGGTGGAGCGGGTCGCACCGTCGGGCTCGTGGCAAGGCGGGGCGATCGCGCCGAGCATGAAGCTGGCGGCATTGGCGTTGCGGCTGGGGACGGCGCAACTGCCGTTGATCCAGGTGAATGCGGTGCCCGAGTCGTGGGGCCGGTCGGCCGAGCCGGCGATGGCCGCGGGCCTCTTCTGGGGGGCCATCGGCACCGTCCGCGAGCTCTTGATGCGCCAGACGGAGGGTCTCGAACCGAGCCCCTGGCACGTCTGGTCGGGCGGCGACGCGCCCTTGCTCGCCCCGTGGGTCGACGGCCCCGGCGCGTTGGTCGTGCCCGAGCTGGTGCTGGAAGGCGTGGCCCGGGTCGCCTTCGGCTGCGAGCGGGGTCCATGATCCGGGCGGGGGCTGCGGCCGGTGTGCTGACGCCCGGCGGCGTGGGGGCGGTTGCGGTCGTCTGGGTCTGGGGCCTGGAGGCCGTCGCGGTGGCCGACGCGGCCTTCCGACCGGTGAGTGGCCGGGGCCTGGCGGTGTCGGACGTCGGGCGGCTCCGGGTAGGTCGGATCGGGGCCGGCCTGGGAGACGAAGTCGTCGCCGTGGTCGTGCGGGGCGGGTGGGCGGTCGAGGTCCATTGCCACGGCGGGCCGGCGGCGGTCGCGTTGGTCCTGGAGGCGCTCCGCGCGGCCGGGGCGGAGATCCTCCCAGCCGGGGTCGGCCTCCGCGAGTGTGAGGGCTCGTACATAAGGGCCGAGGCGTTCGAGGACCTGGCCCGGGCGCCGACGGTGCGGGTCGCCGAGATCCTGCTCGACCAGGCCGATTACGCCCTTGGCGACGAGCTCGATCGGATCGAAAAACCCGACCCGCCCGAAGCCCTGGAAGCGATCGATCGGCTGCTCGCCCGTGCGAAACTCGGCCTGCGTATGCTCGAAGGGTGGCGGGTGGCCCTGGCCGGCCGGCCGAATGTGGGTAAGAGCTCGCTCCTGAATGCCCTGGCGGGCTTCGAGCGGGCGATCGTGGCGGAATCGCCCGGTACGACCCGCGACGTGGTCACGGCCCGGACCGCGCTGGGGGGCTGGCCGGTCGTGTTGGCGGATACCGCGGGCCTGCGGGAGGCGATCGACCCGGTCGAGGCCGCCGGGGTCAGCCGGGCCGAGGACGAGCACGCGGCGGCCGACCTCGTCGTGCTCGTGCTGGACCGTTCCGAACCCCTAACCGGGGCCGATCGCCGCCTGCTCGCGGGCTTCCCCGACGCCCTGGTCGTCGCCAACAAGTGCGACCTGCCCGCGGCCTGGGACGCCGGCGATTGGCCCTCGGTCTCCGCCGGGCGCGGCGACGGCCTCGACGCCCTGGCCGTTGCGATCGTCGCCCGGCTCGTACCCGACCCCCCCCCGCCCGGCGCGGCCGTGCCGTTCCGGGCGCGGCACGTCGAGGTTTTGTCGCAACATCGAGCCCGTCGGATTGATTGACAACGGCCGCATGTGAGTGCTAGTTTCTCGGGCTCGCGACCGTCGGGCCGAAGGGCAACCGGGGCTTCCACGGGACGACGAAAGATCCAGCCGATGAGACGCACAGCGGACGAGATGGCGGAGCCGACGACGCCGGTCCCCTGGTCGCGGGCGGGCCTGATCGCGGCCCTGGCCTGCGCGGCCTTCGGCGCCCTCATCGCGGCGCTGCCGCATGCGATCGCGCTGGCGAGGACCGGGGACCCGGCCTGGATCGCGACCCACGACGATCTCTTCTTCCTGTGCGTCGGCGCCCAGGCGTACTACGAACATCCGTGGCGGACCGGCGACCCGGTCCTGCCCTCGGGCGGGCCGAGCATCCACCGACCCCTGCCGCTGGTGCCGGGAGTCCTGATCGCCCGGGCCGTGGGTGCGCCGGCGACCGCGCTGAGCCTGATCTGGCGACTCTGGGGCGGGATGCTTACGGGGGCGGCCCTCTACGCCTTCTTCGGCCACTACCTGCGGCGGCCGGCGGTCGCCGCGGCGGCGACGCTCTGGATCCTCGCCGACGCCGGCTGGCTCGACAGCCGGCCGATCGTCACCCAGCTGATCGACGTCGTCCGGGTCGTCACCGGGCGGGCCGAGCCCCTGATGAACGGGATCCCCCGCATCTTCACCCATTGGCGGTGTGGGACGCCGAGCGTCACGGTCGCCTACCTGCTCCTGTCGGCGGTGCTGCTCGACCGGGCTCGGCGGCTCGAGACCTGGCCGCGGCTGCTCGCTGCGGGCGTCGGGTTCGGGCTCCTCTTCTACGTCTACTTCTACTACTGGACCGCCGCGGTGATCGCGCTCGGGCTGGCCTGGGCCTTCGACTCGGGCCGGCGATGGGTCTACGTCAAGGTCGGCCTGGTCGCCCTGGCGGTCGCATTGCCGGCCCTCGTCGCCGACGTGGCCCTGAAGCGCTCGACGGCCCCGGACTGGCTGACGCGGTCGGATAAGTTCCTGACGATCGGACACTTCGCCGAGCTCCAGATCCCGAAGGTGCCGATCGTGCTGGCCCTGGCGACCTTGCCGGTGGTCCTGCGATGGCGGCGCGACCTGCTCTACGTCTGGGGGCTGACGGCCGGGGGCCTCGCGCTGCTGAACGAACAGGTGGTCACGGCCTTCTACATCGAAAACTGGCATTGGATCTTCAGCTACGGGACGATGCAGACGTTGCTCCTGGTCGTGCTGGCCCTCGGCGCGGTCGAGTCGCACGGAGGCTGGACGCCGTCGCGGTTGGGGGCGCTCTGGGCCGTGGCGGTGACCATGATGGCGACGGGGCTCTGGCTCCGGGGGATCGAGGTCACCCAGACGCGCAGCGCCCGCGAGCTGACGGCCGAGTACAACCGCTACGAACGCCAGCGGCTCATCCCCGACGCCCCGCGGATGGAGCCGAGGGCGATCGTCGGCGGCGACGTCGACTTCGTCGAGTTCGCCGCGGTCGCCGAGAACATCCGCCCGCTGCAAGACTACCTCGTGGACCTCAGCCCCCTGATCACCGACTCCGAGTGGGACGAGCGGATCGCCTTCAATGGCTACCTCCTGGGCCAGGACCGGTCCGCCTTCGAGCGCGCCCAGCGGCTTTACTTCGAGGGGGACGGCAAGGAGCACAAGGCCGCCGTCTGGGGCCCCTGGGCCCGCGACACGACCGTCCGCGAGGCCAAGATCCGGGCCCGGCTGGCGGCGTACGACCGGGTCGCGGCCGAGCCGGGCAAGTCCCTCGACCGCTACCGGGTCCGCTATCTCGCCCTCCCCGCCGGCCAGGCGCCGCCCCCGCCGCGATCGGGCTGGGAGCGGCTCCAGGACGGCCCGACGTGGGCCCTCTGGGCCCGGCGCGCGACGCCACCGGACCGGCCGTAACGAGGGCGGCGGTCGCGGTCGTCGAGGTGTATCGTTCGAGGGGCCCGGTCGTTCCTTCGGGGCCGTGGGAGGAGTCGCGACCCGAGCATCCGTGTCGGGCCGAGGAGGAGGGGCGTGGCTCGGGTCAATTCTCGCTGAAATCGAGCATGCGGATCGGGTCCTTGCCGAGCGGGTCCTTCAGGTACTTGCTGTGGCACGAGGGGCAGAGGTCGAAGCGGAACCCCTTGAACGGCTGCGCGTCGAGCTCTCCGGCGCCGAGCTGCTCGTCCTGACGGAGGAGCTCCGCCACCGCCTCCATGTGATCGTCGTCGAGATCCTCATCGCGGATCTCATTCGGGTCGAAGCCCGCGTAGGCCGCGATCTTGACCACGTAGCGGCGGTCGCCGGTCGCGGACAAGTCCTTGCCGCACAGATCACACGTGAAGTGGACCATCAGCGTCTCATCCTTCGGTGAGGAACCGGGCTCCAGGCCCGGTGGAGACCACGGAATCGATTCTAACCCGACCGCGACGGGCGGTCCAAGCCTCTGGAAGGAAAAAACCGGCCGATCGCGGCCTGGCGAAACCGACCAGGAGGATCGCGACCATGAACCCCGCGGTCGAGAAGGCCAAGGCGACCCGGACCTCCGGCGGGTCGTACCGCAGGACGACCCGCCGGGCCCCCACGGGCACCTCCACCGCCAGGAACATCCCGCCCCACGGCGCGACCGCCGCGGCCTCGCCGTCGGCCTCCGCCCGCCAGCCCGGGTCGAACGCCTCGGCCAATGCCAACGGCCCCCGATGCCCAGTCGGGACGTCCACGACGATCCGGCCGTGATCGCTCTGCACATTCCTTGCGGGATCGTTCGGCAGCCACGCGATCCAGGCCCCGCCGACGCGCTCGACATACCCGAAGACGCCCGCTGGCGGCGGCCCGGCCGCGACGACCGCCGCGACGCGCGCCGCCCGGAGCCGATCCAGCGCCCGGACCACCCCGCGCCACGAGACCGCGCGGCGGCTCGACCGCGACGGCCGGCCGGCCTCGGGCTCGAACAGCGGGGCGAAGAAGTCGAGGGTCGTCCGCAGCTCGATCGAGTCGTAATTGCGGACGTCGGCCAGGCCGTATCGCATCAGCATGTTCGGCGGCAGCTCGGCACCGACGGCCACGGCCCGGTCCGGCGGCCCCGCGCCGCGTCGCAAGGCGGCGATCACGGGGCTGCCCGGCCGGTCGTCCTCGCGAGGGACCGCCGGGTTCAGGCCGATCCCGAAGCCGACCAGGTCCGCCATCGTCAGGCCCAAGAAGGCCGCCCGCGCCGGCCCGCCCCCGACCTTCCCCCGCCGCCACGCGACGGCCAGGGCGACGATCGCGAGCCCCTGCCCCGCCGAGATCGCGAGGTATCTCGGCACGAAATGCAGGGCCGCACGCACTTGACGCTCGACCCTGGCGTGGGCCTCCGCGGGGTCGGTCCCGTGCGCGTAATGGGCCTCGGCCCGGGCCCGGAGCCGCGGGCCGGCGGGCCCGACCATCCCCGCGGCGACGAGCAGTGAGCACGAGATCAGCGCCCAGCCTGCGAGCCAGCAGGTCCACCCCCTGCCCCGCAACGTCCCCAGGCGGTCGATCCCGATGCCCCCCAGCGCGACGAGCCCGAAGGCCAGCCAGAGCGTCAGGCGGCGGTTGTCGGCCACGTCGAGCACCGGCAAGGCCCGCAGCAGGTTCGCGACCGGCGGGACGTCGAAGGCCCCCATCCCGCCGATCAGGACGACCCCGCCGAGGAACCCGGCGCGCCCCGTGATCCGACGCGACGACCACCCGAGGGGTGCCAGCACGACCAACGTCGCCAGGCCAGCGAACCCGCCGGCCGACTCGTTGAGGTTCTGCGCCCCGACCGCCTTCGCCAGGTTCGGCTGCCCCCGCCGCTGACTCCCGAGGAGATACGGATACGCGGTCCGCGCCGCGTCGAGCGGCCTCGGCGGCACGATCGCCCAGGCCGACACCTTCTCCGCCGCGCGGTCCTCCCAGACCGGGCTCCGCGATAAGTAGAACCCCAACGGCACGAACCCTACCGCCCCGATCGCCAAGCCCAGCACGACCCCTCCGGACCACGCGGCCACCCTCTTCAGGCCACGCCGACCCTCCGCCCCAAGCCGCCAGCCCACATCGAATAGGGCCAGCAAGAGCACATGGACGCTTGTCTGGATATGCCCGCCCAGCAGAACGAGGCCGACGGCCAGCGCCACCCCGCCGACCCTCGCCGCCGAGGGCCGATTCCAGAGTCGATCGGTGGAGAGCAGGAGCCAGGGGAGCCAGACGGCGACCGACGTGACGGGGAAGAGCAGCCAGAGCACGAGGAACCCGGAGAACGGGAACGCCAGGCCCGCGAACCAGCGGCCCCAGGGGCCGAAGCCCCAGGCCCGCGCCAGCAGGAACATCCCCAGGCCCGCTACGAACAGCCGCGCCGCCGCCATCCACGCGAAGGCATCGGGTAACGTGCCGACATACGCGAGGACGTGGAACGGGTCGAACACCGCGGCCTGCCCGTTCGCCAGGTACGGCGCTCCGCAGCCGGCCAGGTCGTTCCAGAGCGGCAACCGCCCCCGCCGCAGCATCGCCCGGTTGAATTCCAGCCACGGCTGGAATTGCAGGACGGGGTCCATCAGCAATCGATTCAACGGCTCATAATCCGGCCCGTGGACGTGTCGAAAGCTCGCCTGCACGGCGACGACGTCCGCCGGGCTGAGCACCTTTCCTTGGAACAGTGACTCATGAAAGAACCCCCCGATCACGACCGCCAGGGTCGCGGCGAAAGCCAGGGATTCGCGGCGGGGGGACATGGGGAGGGCCTCCTTGCCCTGGGGAGAGGGGTCCACCACAAAGAACACAAAGATAGGAAAAATAATTCAAATATTTAAAATCTTATTTTTTTATTCCTTTGGATTCTTTGTGCCTTTGTGGTGGACCCCTCTCCCTATTCCACGCTGCACACGAAGCACTTCAGGTACTCCGTCTCCAGGCACGACGCCGAGACAGGGTGGTCCGGCGCCTGGCCGCGCTGGTCGAGGAACTGGATGGGCCGGCCGGACTGCTCGGCGACCTGGCCGAGCAGGTCGGCGAAGAGGGTCCGATCCACGAGGCCGGAGCACGAGCAGGTGACGAGCACACCCCCCGGCTCGAGCACGTCCAGCGCGGCGCGGTTGAGGCGGAGGTAGCCCTTGAGAGCCTCCTCGACCTTCTTGGCTTGGCGGGCGAACTTGGGCGGGTCACAGACGACCAGGCCGAACCGGTCGCCGGCGGCGCGGAGGCGATCGAGCGCCTCGAAGGCGTCGGCGGCCTCGAACCGCGCGTGCGCCAGGCCGTTGACGCCCGCCGCGCGGCGGGCGTGCTCGATCGCCGGGGCCGACGAGTCGATCCCCAGCGCGTGCGCCGCCCCGCCGTGCTTCAGCGCGTTCAACGCGAAGCCGCCGGCGTGGCAGAAGAGGTCGAGGACCCGCCGCCCCTTCGCGTACGACGCGACGGCCCGGCGGTTCTCGCGCTGATCGAGGTAGAAGCCCGTCTTCTGGCCGCGGAAGAGTTCAATTTCGTAAATCAAATCGTGTTCGACGATCTCGATCGGGCCGTCGGGGACCGTCCCGAAGACCTGGCCCGGCTCGACGCGGAAGCCTTCCTGGTCGGCGATGCTGCGGTCGACGCGGAGGGCGATCCCCTCGCAAGCGGTCAGCTCGGCGAGCATCGGCAGGATCGTGTCGCTGCGGTGGTAGAGGCCGAGGCCGTTGAACTGGGCGACGAGCCAGCGGTCGTAGCGGTCGATGACGAGGCCGGAGAGGCCGTCGGCCTCGCTGAAGACGAGCCGGCAGGCGGTCCGGGGGCCGTCGAGGCCGAGGAGTTCGCGTCGCAACCGGATCGCGGCCTCGAGCCGGCCGCGCCAGAAGTCGTCGTCGAGCGGGGCGTCGTCCCAGCGGTAGAGGCGGACGCGGATGGCGCCATTGGGATTCAAGAGGCCGCGGGCGACGAACTGCCCCTCGTGGCTGACGACGGCGACCTCGGGGCAATCGCCGGCATCTGCCGATGGCTCCGAGGGCAGGCCCTCGACGCGGGCGACCGAGCCGCCGAAGACCCAGGGGTGCCGCGCGAAGAACGGCCGCGCCTTGCGCGGCTTCAGGATGACGCGCGGGAGTTCGGACATCGTGGGATTCGTTTCTCGGGCCGGGGGCCGGGCCGGGTCACGACCGACTGGCGGCCTCGACCTCGGCGAGGTAGGCGAGGGTGCGGTCGAGCTGGCTCTTGAAGTGCCGGACCCGCAGCAGGCTGCGGACCCGGCACAACAGCTCGATCTTGTTGACGGGCTTGGTCAGGAAGTCGTCGGTGCCGGCCTGCACCCCGCGCTCGAAGTCGCTGGCCTCGTTCAGGGCCGTGACCATCAGGATGAGCGTGTCGCGCGTCACTGGGTTGGCGCGGATCTTCCGGCAGACCTCGAAGCCCGAGAGCCGCGGCATCATCACGTCGAGCAGCACGAGGTCGGGCCGGTACTGGTCGACGGCGCGGAGGGTCTCCTCGCCGTCGAAGGCGGTCTTGATGTCGCAGTCGACCTCGCCGAGGTACGCCTCGAGGAGCTCGACGTTCTGGAGGTTGTCGTCAGCGATCAGGACAACCGGAGGCTTCGGTTCGGGTTCCATGCGCGAGCGTCCAGGGTCGGGCGGGGTCATTCGGCCGGGCTTCGCAACGGCTCACTACCGGACGCCGGGGACCGGGCTGAACAGCCGCGGCGGCTGCTGCGCGGCGTCGGCGGCGGGACCGTCTTGCGGCGGGTTCTTGACGAGCTTCCAGCCTTTGACCGGCTTGTATTGGAAGTTCTCGTCCTTGACCTCCTCGTTCGGTTTGACGGAGGTGAACCGGTACTTCTGGAGCCCCTTCTTGTTGGCCATGACCAGGGTCATCCGCTCCGGGAGGAAGGTCTGGCGGTTGATCTGGACGACCGCCTGGCTGAAGGCGTCGCGGTCGCGGGGGAGTTTCGGGACGATCTGGAGTTGGAAGGCGCCCGGAAGCTCCTTAAACAGCCAGAGGCGATAACGGTCCTTGATGTTGTCGACCTGCATGTTGAAGAGGAAGCGGAGCGGCCCCTCCTCCAGGGCGCGCTGGCGGTCGTTCTTCGGGAGCGGGTATGCCCGGATGGTCTGGTTGTCGGCCGCGTACTGGTAGACGGTGTCGCCGTCGCAGACGATGCGGTCGGCGAAGACGGGCGGCTGCTTGGGTTGCTTCGGGTCGATGAGCTGGAGGTCGAGGAAGGCGAAGTTCGGCTCCTTCAGTAGGGCGCGGCCCTGGTAGACCTTCGTGCTCTTCCAGAGCGGGTCCTCGTCGGTCCGGATGAACTTGGCGTCGAGGGTGTGAATCTGCTTGCTCCGCTTCTCCCAGGCGGCGAGGAGGGCGTCGAGTTTGGGGTCGTTGGGGGCGGGCTGGGCCTGGGCGTTGGCCGGCGCAGCGGGGCGGCCCTGGGGCTTGGCCCGGCCCTGGGCCTGCTGGGCACGGGCGAGTCCCGCGGCGGCGGCGAGGCCGCCGGGGGCGAGCAAGGCGGCCCGGAGCCAGTCGCGCCGGGTCGCGGGTCGGCCGCCGTCGTCAACGTTCCATCGCATGGGCGTCGCCCTCCTTGTCCGGGTCCGACCGGCCTCCGCCGGCGATGCTGCCGAAGATACCAGACATCTCGCCCCGCCACCAGATCAGCCCCGTTCCGCCGCGCCCCTGGGCGTTGGCCGCCCCGATCGCGCGCAATGGCCGGGTCGGGCCGTCGCCCCATCGGTGTAGTTGACGATCGGGAGGATCGGGCCGTCGGCAACGGCTCCGACGGCCGTTCGCCCCGGTCTCGTCGAGAATTGGCACCATTTTTGGTTGATGGAACGGCAGTTGCACCAAATACTCTCCCAGACGGCGATTCCTGTCGACGATCGGCGAGGACTCCAACGCGAGGGCCATTGCCATGCGACCATTCGCCCCGAGGGATGCCGCGCCGCCCGCCTGGTCGTTCCCGTTCATCGTCCCGCGGCCCAAAGGACCGCGCTGACCGGATCGATCGATCGGCCGCGACTTGACGGTCGCGACGATCGCCCGGAGAATACCTCCGGGCCGATCCCGCGCCCGCGGCCGACCGACCTCGGCGCGACCGATCGGGCGGCCCGCGGGGATGACCGTATGGCGACGCTCGACCGGCCGAAGCTCCGGCCCCTCGCCGCCCGCCGCCTCGACCACCGTGGCCGGGCCTTCATGCTGCTCGAGGACCCGCTCGGGGTCGTCGACGGCCCCGTCTTGCTCGACCTCGACGACTTCCGCACCGTCGTCCGCCACTTCGACGGCCGGGCGAGCCTCGTTGAGATCCGCGCCACCTTCGAGCGCGAGAACGGCCGCCCGATCGGCCCCGGCGTGCTCGAGTGGCTCGTCGGCGAGCTCGACCGCGCCATGCTCCTCGACGGCCCCACCTTCCGCGACTATCGCGACCATTACCGCGCCCAGTCCATCCGACCCGCCGCCCACGCCGGCGGCTCCTACGAGGCCGACCCGGCCCGGCTCCGCCGGCAGCTCGACCGCTTCTTCGACGATTCCCGCGGCGCTGGCCCCCCGTCGCTCACGCCGATCGACGGCCCGGCCGGGGCCCTCCGCGGCGTCATCGCGCCGCACATCGACTTCCAGCGCGGCGGGCCGACGTATACGCACGCCTTCAAGGCCCTCGTCGAGCGATCCGACGCCGACGTCTTCGTCATCCTCGGCGTGGCGCACCAGGGGACGCGCCAACGATTCGCCCTGACGCGCAAGGACTTCGACACCCCTCTCGGACTGGTGACGACCGATCGCGGCTTCGTCGACCGCCTCGCCGAGCACGCCGGGCCGCACCTGTTCGACGACGAGCTGGCCCATCCGGGCCGAGCACTCGGTCGAGTTCCAGGTCGTCTTCTTGCAATACTTGCTCGGCGGCCGTCGCGATTTTACCATCCTGCCGATCCTCGTCGGCTCGTTCCACGACCTCATGCTCGACGGCCGCGACCCGATCGAGGACGACGAGGTCCGGCGGTTCGTCGCCGCCCTCCGCGCCGTCGAGCACGAGCGCGGCGACCGCGTTGCCTATATCGGCGGCGTCGACCTCGGCCACGTCGGCCCCGAGTTCGGCGACCCTGACCGCGTGGACGATGGCACCCTCGCCGCCTTGCGGTCCTTCGACGCCGCCATGGTCGACCGCGCCGCCCATGGCGACGCCCGCGGCTGGTTCGCCGAGGCCGCCGCGGTCGCCAACCGCTGGCGCGTCTGCGGCCTGGCGGCGACCTACACCTTCCTCCACGCCATCGGCCCGGCCGACGGCCGCCTGCTCCGGTACGACCAGGCGGTCAACCCCGAGCGGACCTGTTGCGTGAGCTTCGCCAGCCTCTCCTTCGAAAAAGCCAATCCGTAGGGTCCGCTATTGCGGACCTCTTCATTATTGTATTGTTGTTCTTGACTCGAAGAGGTCCGCATATAGCGGACCCTACGAAGGCAGGGACCCCTTCGAGCGACGACATGACCGTGAGCGAGACCGAGACGATCGCACCCTCCGAGCCGCGCCGTTGCCCGGCGCCGGCGGACTTCCGGGTCGAGGTCGCCGCGTTCGACCGGGACGCGGAGGTCGGCCGCTGGGAAGGGCCTCGGTACCGGATGACGTATCGCGTCCTCGGCCAGGGGCCGCCATTGATCCTCGTGCCGGGGATCGCGGCGACGTACCGCGGCTACGCCCTCGTGCTCAACCGCCTGGCCGCGCGGTTCCGGACGGTCGTCTACGACTATCCCGGCGAGCACCGCGGCGACGGCGCGGACCTGGCCCGGATCACGCATGAGCATCTGGTCGACGACCTCTTCGGCTTGATCGAACAGTTGAAAATCGGCCGGGTCTTCCTAGTCGGCCCGTCATTCGGCTCGACGGTCGTCTTCCGGGCCCTGGCGCGCGAGTCGAGGCGGTTCCCGAGGGCCGTCGTGCAAGGGGCGTTCGCGCGCCGGGCGTTCACGAGGGCCGAGCGGCTCGCGCTGGCCCTCGGCCGGCATTTCCCCGGCAACGTCGGGCGTTTGCCGTTGCATCAGAGGATTCTCGCCTGGAACAACCGGGGGCATTTCCCGGAGATCATCGCCGACCGCTTCGACTACTACTGCGCCCAGAACGCCCTGACGCCGATCGCGTCGCTGTCGCACCGGCTCGACCTGCTCGGCCGGCTCGACCTCCGCCCGACCTTGCCCGCCGTCCCGACCGAGGTCCTGGTCCTCCAGGGCAACGAGGATCGCCTCGTCTCCCGCGCCCACTACGACGAGCTCCTCTCGGCCCTCCCCAACGTCCGCGGCGCCGTGATGCCCCTGGTCGGCCACCAGCCCCACTACACCCACGGCGAGGCCCTCGCCCAGACCATCGGCGAGTTCCTCCTCCCCTGCGCCCCCGGCGGCTGCCCGATCGATCCCCCCTCCCCGTAGCAGGCCCCCTCCGCGTGCCGTCCGCGATCCCATTCGGACCTCTTCGTAACCCGAAGCGCAAGCGAGAGCATCCCTATCGCGAGCAAGGCCCGGCCAATGTGGGGGTATGGTCGCCCTCGCTTGCGCTTCGGGTTACGAAGAGGTGCTGTGCGTGCCCGCGACGACGGGAAATGGCAAACGTCCCACGAGGGCCTTGGCCGGCCGCGCCGGACGCGATAGGATGGCGGTCGCAAATCCGAGCGAATTGGGCGATTCCCCACGTTGTACCGCGATCGGAGGCCGTGCATGCCCCTCGGCCCCGTGTTCGAGCGTGAGCTGCTGACGACCGCGCGACGGGCCCGCTACTACCTGGTCCGGTTCGGCTTCGGGTTGGCCATGCTGGCCCTGGTCTGGTGGCAGTATCGCCTCCATTTCGGCGACGGCGGCCTCGTCCCGCGGACCACCTCGATCGGTGCCCGCACCGCGTTCGCCAACGGGACGGTCGCCCTCTTCACCGATGTCCAGGCATCCTGCGTCTATCTGATCACGCCGGCAGTCGTCGCCGGGGTCATCGCCGACGAGAAGCAGCGGAAGACGCTCCACTACCTCCTGGCCAGTCGCCTGACGGACCTCGAGATCGTCCTCGGCAAGCTGGCGGCGCGACTCCTGCTCGTGCTCGTCGTGGCCCTGTCGGGGCTGCCGATCCTCTGCGCCATGACCCTCTACGGCACTGTGGACCCGGTGGGGATCGCCGCCTACTTCGCGATGACGCCGGTGGGCGCCCTGTTCGTCGGCGGCCTGTCGATCCTTGCATCGACCTGGGCGCGCCGGGTCCGCGAGGCGGTGCTGGCGGTTTACATCATCGAATTCCTCGGCATCGCCGTGATGCACGAGGTCGGCCCGTACCTCGACGGCTGGCCCGTGGAGATCCCCGACGCGATCGCCTCCCTCAACGAGTGGGCCAACCCCTTCCCCCCGGCCTCCTGGTCGGCCGGCGCGCCGCGCGCCATGGAGCAACTGGCGTGGATCCTCGCGCTCCAGGCCGTCGTCGGCCTCGCCTGCGTGGCGACGGCACTCGCCCGGCTCCGGCCCGCGGCCCGCGCCCAGGAGGGGGGACGTCGCCGCCGCGCCGGCGCCGAGGCCCGCGCGGCCCGTCCCCGGCGCTGCCTGCTGTCCCGGCCGGCGATCGGCGCCGACCCAATGCTCTGGAAGGAGGTCTACGTCTGGAGGCCCGGTGCCCTGATCCACGTCGCGGCCGTCTTGTTCACGGCCGTGGTCGTGGTCGTGACGGTCACGACGGCCTTTTACGGCGTCGGGGCGCTCGCGGAGATCGTTTGGTTCGGCAGGGAAGACGTCGCGTTCGGGACATCATCGATTTTCTCGAATCTGCATCATTTTTCCGACAGGGCCGCGCTCAACGCCTATCTCCGGGGCCTGACGCTCGTGCTCTCCGGGCTCTGGCTGCTCTGCGTCGGCTGCATGGCGGCCGGCGGGGTGACCGGGGAGCGCGAGGCCGATACGTGGACGAGCCTGACGGCGACCGGGCTCGAGGGCCGCGAGATCGTGCGGGCGAAGCTGCTCGGGGCGGTCGCCCGGCCGCGTGCGGTCCTCTGGTACCTGGCCCTCCTGTTCTTCTCGGGCGTCCTGCTCGGCGCCGTGCATCCGGCCGGGTTCGTCGCGACGATGGCCGTCCTGATCGCGGCGACGTGGTCGGCGGCGGCCATCGGCACGTATGCGACCCTCACGTCCAGCAATACGATGCGGGCGGTGGCCAAGACCGTCGTCGCGCTGGTGGTCGTCAACGGCGGCTATCGGGTCGCATTCTCGTGGATGTTGCCCGACGGCGCCACGGACCTGTACGGCTGCGCGCCGTCGACGGCCGCCGGCGCGCTCTGGACCTACCCCGGCGTCCGGGCCGTTCTGATGCCGACCCCCCGCGGCCATTGGGCCTGGGCGGAACGAGTCTCGATCAGTCCCACCAGTTCCCGCGGCGTGATGGATTATTATGATGAAAATGAATCAAAAAAAACGCAGGTTCCGACTGCTCGCGAGACGCTCGATTCGGCCGCGGCGTCGGTCCTCTGTGTACTCGCGCACGTCGCGCTGGCGGCCGTGGTGACGGCGCTCTGCTTCAAGGCCGTTGATCGCGTGATCGGCCGCCCGCGGCGGGCGGCCCCGGCGCGGCCCGGGGCGTCGCTCGCGGAGAGGCCCGGCCCTGGCGACGGGCCGGGTTGGCGGCTACAATCCGCCGGTGTTGAGGCGATGTCGCGAAAGGGGGCGGGGCGTTGGCTGAGGCTCGGTCGAAGATCGTGATCGTGGGGATCGGCGACGACGGCCTGGCCGGCCTGACCGAGTCGGCGCGGCGGGTCGTGGCCGAGGCGGACGTCGTGCTCGGGGCGCCGGCGACGTTGCGGCTCCTGGAGGGCATCCCCTGCCGCCGGGTGCCGCTGGATGCCGACATGGGCACGGCCTTGAAACAGGTCCGCGAGGCCCTGTCGGCGCGGAATCCGGTGCTGGTCAGCGGCGGCGACCCGCTGTTTTACGGCGTGGCGCGATACCTGTGCGACCGGCTGGGCAAGGACCAGTTCGAGGTCGTGCCGCACGTCAGCACGATGCAGCTCGCGTTCGCGCGGGTCAAGGAGAGCTGGGAGGACGCCTTCCTGACGAACCTCGCCGGCCGGCCGATCGAGGCGGTCGTCGACCGCATCCGGACCGCCGACAAGGTCGGCCTCTTCTCCAGCGACGAGCACCCGCCGGGCAAGCTCGCGCGGGCCCTGCTCGATCGCGGGATCGATTACTTTCGTGCCTATGTCTGCGAGAACCTCGGCTCGCCCGACGAGCGCGTGACGCAGGCGGGCCTCGAGGAGCTGGCGACGCTCGAATTCGACCCGCTCAACGTGCTCATCCTCGTCCGCGAGCCGAACCGGCCCGATCGTGCCCGCGGCGGCGGGCGGTATCGCCTCTTCGGCAACCCCGACGACGCCTTCGCGCAGAGTCAGCCGAAGCGGGGCCTGATCACGCAGGCGGAGGTCCGCTCGATCGCGCTGGCGCAGCTCGACATCCGGCCCACCAGCGTCGTCTGGGACATCGGCGCCGGCTCGGGCTCGGTGGCGATCGAGGCGGCGCAGCTCGCGCATCAAGGTGTCGTCTATGCGATCGAGCCCGAGCCCGGCGACCTCGCCCTGATCGCCGCCAACGCCGAGTCGTTCGGCGTGCCCAACGTCCGGCCCGTCGCCGGCCGCGCGCCCGAGGCCCTCGCGGCGTTGCCCGAGCCCGACGCCATCTTCGTCGGCGGCACCGGCCGGCAGGTCGCCCCGGTCCTGAGCGCCGCGTTTTCCCGACTGGCCCCCGGCGGCCGGATCGCCGTCAACGTCGCCACCATCGACGGCCTCGCCGACGCCTTCCAGACCCTGAAGGGGCTCGCCGGCGAGGTCCACCTCTGGAACGTCTCCATCGCCCGCGGCATCGACCAGCTCGACCGCGTCCGCTTCCAGGCCGTCAACCCCACCTTCCTCCTCGCCGCCACGAAGCGGGCGGAGCCGGGGGATTGAGCGAGGGCGATTCGATAGCTTCATCGAGGTGCTCTTTCATGTCATCTCTTGCCTGGCAATTCAAGACGACCGTGCTTTCCGGCCACCGCATCGAGGTCGTCGTCCCCGGTCTGCCCGAGGGCAGGCCCGCGACGGTCGTGGTCCTCGCCGACGCCCCGGCCGGGCCGAAGCGCCGGCTCTCCGAGAACATCGGCAACTACCGAGGCGGAAAGCTCTTCAAGACCGCCGAAGAAGTGGACGCGTAGAGAGGAGCGTGGCCCCGGCTGGAGTTGACCCTCACCCCGGCCCTCTCCCGGGGGGAGAGGGAGGAATTCTGACCCCCTCTCCCCCCGGGAGAGGGCCGGGGGGAGGGGGCGTCGCGGTCGCCCTCGTCGCCGGGGTCGCCCGAGACGCGGGCCCGTGACCGGCTTCGACTTGCGACTTGTGTAGCACAACGAGGGCGTTGCCCCGGGCCGTCGTGTGCCGCCCCTTCAGGGCGAAGAGG
>DASZMJ010000230.1:0-7511 GCA_035551935.1 Isosphaeraceae bacterium | reverse complement strand
CGGAGTCTCCCGGTTGCGGGACAAGAGCGGGGCCTGGAACGGCCGCGGGCGTCGACGATGGCGCCCGCGACCCGAAATCATCACCCCTTTAATCTCGAAAAGAAGGCGCGATCCGATAACCGAAATCCGGGATCGATCGGGGTTTTTTCCGAAATCCCGGGGACGATCGGGTGGCACGCCCTGCAAAGGGCGTGGCCGGGTCGCGGACCACGCCCTTTGCAGGGCGTGCCACCCGACGTCTTACCACTTCTCCCCGTGGGAGAGGGGGTCCGAATTCCTCCCGCTCCCCCTGGGAGCGGGCCTGCGACGGGGAAGAGGGGAGGAGAACGCGGGCCCTTGCGGAGCGCGGCCGGGCCGGCTAGCCTCGGGGCAGGACGCGGGCCGAGGGATGTCGCGCCTGGCCGCATCGCGGAGGTCGCCCGCGCGGGGAGAAGCCGCCATGTCGATGTCGGAGCCGGTCTCGCGTCGCGCGTTCACCCAGCGGGCGCTCGAGTCCCTGACCGCCCTGGCCCTGATCGACGGCCTGATGGCCCGACGCCTCTTCGGCGCCGACGTCAAGCCGACCGTCGACGCCTGGTTCCGGGAGCTGGTCGCCATCACCAAGGACGTCAAGGACCAGCAGATCAAGGACACCGAGTTCCAGAAGGCGCTCGAGGACCTCTATGCGAAGGTCGACCTGCCCTCGCTGTTGAAGACGCTCGACTTCGACGCGCTCGCCGCCGACGTGAAGTACCCCGAGCGCGGGGCGCGGAGCCTGCCGGTCGACTTCAAGAACGTCCACGGCCTGCCGACGAAGCTGGTCTTCGGCCGGCAGGTCTTCGCGATGAAGAAGGGGCGGTCGGTCGTCCCCCACGGCCACGAGAACATGGCCACCGGCTTCCTCGTCCTCAAGGGCAACCTCCGCGGCCGGCACTACGACCGCCTCGAGGACCACGACGACCACTACATCGTCCGTCCCACCATCGACCGCGCCTTCAAGGCCGGCGAGTTCTCGACGATCTCCGACCACAAGGACAACGTCCACTGGTTCCAGGCCGAGTCCGACACCGCCTTCATCTTCAACGTCCACGTGATCGGCATCGATCCCAAGGACCCCAAGTCCAGCGGCCGCGTCTACGTCGACCCGCTCGGCGAGAAGCTCTCCGACGGCCGCTTCAAGGCCCCGAAGATCTCCTACGGCGAGGCCAACCGCCGATACGGCTGAGCCGCCTCTCATATCGAACCGCGGGAATGGATCGCTCTTCGTAGGGTCCGCTATTGCGGACCTCTTCCTCATTCTTGGATGGAAGAGGTCCGCAATAGCGGACCCTACGAAAAACAAGCCCTTCGGACGATCCGGTATCAGCCGCGGCGCAAGAGCCGATCGGCACCCTGGGCGCGGAGGGCCTCGGCAACGGCCGTGCCGAGACCCTCCGGGTCGTCGATCGAGCCGTGAAGAGAAGCGGCGAGGCGCTCGCGGCCGTCGGGGTCGAACAGGGCGGCGTCGAGCGCGAGCCGGCCGTCTTCGTCGCGGCCGAAGGCCGAGAGGGGCAGGACGCAGCCGCCTTCCAGCTCGGCCAGGAGCCGGCGCTCGGCGAGGACCGCGCGATGGGTCGCCGGGTCGTCGAGCACCGAGAGTCGAGACCGAGTCAAATCATCATCAGATCGGCATTCGATTCCGAGCGCCCCCTGGCCGACGGCGGGGAGGAAGGCGGGGGGCTCGAGGCGCTGGGTGATGTGGCCGTCGAGGCCGAGCCGGCGGAGGCCGGCGGCGGCGAGGACGACGGCGTCGAGGTCGCTGCCGAGGGCCCTGTTCAGCCGGGTCTCGACGTTGCCGCGGAGGGGCACGACCTCCAGGTCGGGCCGCGCGTGCAGGAGCATCGCCCGGCGCCGGGGCGAGCCGGTGCCGACGGTCGCGCCGGCGGGCAAGGCGTCGAGGGTCCGGTAGGTCGGGGCGATCAACGCATCGGCGACCTCCTCGCGCGGCGGGACCGCGGCCAATGCCAGGCCGTCGGGCGAGGCCGTGGGCAGGTCCTTGAGGCTGTGGACGGCCACGTCGATCCGCTCTTCCACCAAGGCGCGTTGGATCTCTTTCGTGAACAGCCCCGTGCCGCCGATCGCGGCGAGCGGCGAGTTGCGGTCGCGGTCGCCCTGGGTCTTGATCTCGACGAGGACGACCTCGAGGCCGGGATGGTGCCGACGGAGCCGGTCGGCGACCCAGTCGGCCTGCCAGCGCGCCAGCGGGCTGCCGCGGGTGCCGATGCGCAGGAGGTTGGACATTTAAACTCTCCCTTCGGCCCGGCCGATCACGGCGACGACGACCCGCGCGGCCCCGGCCTTCTTGAGGGCCCGGGCGGCGGCGCCGGCCGTGGCGCCGGTGGTGAGGATGTCGTCGACGAGCAGCACCGTTTCCCCGCTCAAGGGTATCCGACCCCGGACGCCGAAGGCATCCCGCATCACCTCCAGCCGCTCGGCGCGGCCGAGTCGGGCGAGGGTGGTCGTGGCGCGGAGGCGTTGCAGGGCGCGGCAGGGGCTCAGGCGGAGCCGGCGGGCCAGCCGGCCAGCCAGGGCGTCGGCCTGGTCGTAGCCGCGGCCGAGCCGGCGCCGCCAGTGCAGAGGGACGGGCACGACCTTCGCCCCGGCGAGCGGACCGAGGGCCTCGCCGCGGGCGGCGACGAGCAGGTCGGCCAGCCAGCGGGCGATCCAGCCGTTGGCCCGCCGCTTCAGGAGCAAGCAGAGGTGCCGCAGCGGCCCCTGGTACGGGCCCAACGCCACCGCCCCGTCGAACCCGAGCGACCGCCCCCGGCACCACGAACAGCCCCGCTCGGCCGACTCGAACGGCCCCAAGGGCAAGGCACACCGCCCGCAGGCCCGCGACACCGCCCCCAGCAATTCGGCGCGGCACGCCTCGCACCACGGCCCTCCCGAGCCCGCGTTGCCGCAGATCAGGCACTCCAGCGGGAAGACCAGGTCCTCGACCGCCCCCGCGCACGACGCGCCCCAGCCCCGGGCCCGGCGGAGGGCGGCGTCGAGGGCCGGGAGTTGGAGGCGCGGGGGTCTCATCGAGGGAAGAGTAGGGCAAAGGGAAAAGGGAAAAGGGCAGAGGGCAGAGGCAAGGCCTTCAACCCGAGCCGTCGCCGGGGTGGAGGTGGCCGGTGAGGAGGTAGGGCTCGAGGCGCTCGCGGAGGTTGGTCCGGGCGCGGGCCAGGAGCGACTTGATGGCGGCCTCGGAGCGGCCCATGACCTCGGCGATCTCGGCGTAGCTCATCTCCTCGAACTTGTTGAGCACGACGGCGACCTTCTGGTCCTCGCCGAGGTCGTCGAGCGCGTCGCGGATGACCCGCGACAGCTCGTCGCGGCGGACGTGCGACGACGGCGTGCCGCCGGGGTCCTCGGCCCGCTCGGCGGGGGAGAGCGCCGGCTGTGAGCCGGAGTGGTCGCCGGCCAGCCCCAGCGCGACGATCGGGTTGCGGCCCCGGCCGCGGAGGTGGTTCAACGCGAGGTTGTTGGCGATCGTGAACATCCAGGTCGAGAACTTCGCCCGCGGCCGGTAACCCTTGCGGGCGCGGTAGATCCGGAGGAAGACGTCCTGCGTCAGGTCCTCGGCCTCCTCGGCGCGGCCGATCAGGTGGGTCAGGACGCCGAGCAGGCGGTGCTGGTACCGATCGACCAGGGCCTCGAAGGCACCCGGCACGTCGTCGCGGACCTGGAGCATCAGCCGGACGTCCGGGTCGCGGGCCTCGAGCTGGCGTTCCAGGATGTCGCTGTCGGCCACCGAACCCTCCGGTGCTGGACGACGTCGCGGCGCGGCGCGGCTCAAGGGGTCGCGGCCGCCTCGACCCGGCGACGGAGCTGGCCGCAGGCGGCGTCGATCGGCCGCCCCTTGGTCTTGCGGACCGTGGCGCTGACGCCCCGCGCCCGAAGGTCGGCCACGAACCGATCCAATGCGGCCGGCGTCGGCCGCTCGAACGGCAGGCCGGCGACCGGGTTGTACGGGATCAGGTTGACGTGCGCCTTCCGCCCCGACAGCAGCCGCGCCAGGGCCGTCGCGTCCTCCGGCCGGTCGTTGATGCCCCGGAGCAGGACGTACTCGAACGTCACCTGCCGGCCAGTTTTCTCGAAGTAGGCGTCGGCCGCGGCCATCACGGCGGCCAGGCCGATCGCCTCGTTGACCGGCACCAGCTCGTTCCGCAACGCCTCGGTCGGCGCATGCAACGAGACCGCCAGGTGATAGCGCCGATCGAGGTCGGCCAGCGCCCGCATCTTCTCGGGCAGGCCCACCGTCGAGATCGTCACCCGGCGCTGGCTCAGGCCCAGGCCCTCGGGCGAGCAGAGGCGGTCGAGCGCCGCGACGAGGTTGTCGAGGTTCGCCAGGCTCTCCCCCATCCCCATGACGACGACGTGGGTCAGCCTCTCCCCCGGCGGGAGCCGGTGGCCGAGCCGGACGACCTGCTCGAGGATCTCGCCCCGCCCCAGGTTGCGCTCGACGCCTTTCAGCCCGCTGGCGCAGAAGACGCAGCCGATGGCGCAGCCGACCTGGGTGCTGATGCAGGCCGTCCGGCGATCGGCCTCGGCCATGACGACGCACTCGATCCGGCGGCCGTCGTCGCAGGCCAGCAGCAGCTTCTCGGTCCCGTCCGGCGCGGCGCCGTGGTGGGCGACCTCGGTGCCGAAGACCCGCCAGTCGGCGTCGAGGTCGCGGCGGAGGCCCCTGGGAAGGTCGGTCATCGCGTCGAAGTCCGTCGCGCGGCGGTCGAAGACCCAGCGCAGGACCTGGCCGGCGTGGAACGGCCGATGGCCCCGCTCGACCATCCAGCCTCGGAGCTCCTCGGCCGTGGCTTCCAGCAAGACGCGCTTCATCATCGACGACCATTCCGGAGACGAAACGACCCGACCCGACCCACTCCATCCTAAGCCATCCGGCCCGAGAATTGAATGCGCCGGCGGCCTCGCGAACGGTCGACGTCGGGGATCTGCCGTTGTCGGCGAGGGGGTTGGCGACAATAATTCGGGGGTGGATGTCCCGCCCAGGCCGATGGCTCTTCCCCCCGCGGCCGACCCCTGACGACGGCACGCCCAATCCGCCCGGGAGACCCATGGCCGAAGCCATCGCCGCCGAGCCCAGTCGCATCCGGTCGCGGACCTTCGCGACCCTGGCCGACAACGCCGAGTATCGCCGCTTCTACGTCGGCCAGGGCATCAGCCTCGTCGGCACGTGGCTCCAGGACGCCGCCGTCGGCTGGATCGTCTACGACATGACGCACTCCGAGCGCATGCTCGGCATCGTCAGCGCCTCGGGGGTGATGCCGGGCCTGCTCGTCGGCCTCTTCGCCGGGGCTCTGGCCGACCGCGTGGCGCCGAAGCGGCTGATCCTGGCGATGCAGGTCGGCCAGATGCTGCTGGCCTTCGCCCTGTCGGCGCTGGTGGCCCTCGGGGTCGTGACCATCTGGGAGATGGCGCTGATCCTGGCGTTGACGCGGATCTGCCTGACCTTCGAGATGCCGAGCCGGCAGGTCTTCCTGTACGAGCTGGTCGGCCGGTCGAGCCTCATGAACGCGATCGCGCTGAACTCGGGGCTGTTCAACGCCTCGCGCGTGCTCGGGCCGGCGCTGGCGGGGTTCTGCCTGGCCCACTTCGGCCGGACGGCCTGCTTCGGGCTCAACGGCGCGAGCTACCTCGCCGCGATCGTCGCCTTGCTGTCGATCCCGACCCCCCGACGGCCGCCGCCGCCGCGACACGAGCCGCCGTTGAAGGAGCTGCTCGGCGGCCTCGACTACCTCCGTCGCGACCGCCGGGTGGCGAGCCTCTTCGCCCTGCTCGCGTTCTTCGGCGTCGTCGGCATGGGGTATTCGGCATTGGTGCCGGCGTATGCGCGGGTGGTCGTGCGGACCGGACCGCTCGGCTACAGCATCCTGCTGGCCAGCGGCGGCGTCGGCGCGACGGTCGGCGCCCTGTTCGTCGCCTCGCTCGGCGGCCTGAGGCGCAAGGAATGGCTGATCCTCGGCGGCATGCTCCTGTTCGCCGCCAGCCTGGCCGCCGCGGCAGCCTTGCCCCCCAGGGCCCGGTCGCTCTGGCCGTCGAGCGGCCCGCTGGCGGTCGCGTCGCTCTGCCTGACCGGCGTCGGCTTCGGCGGCATCCTCTTCTTCTCGGCGACCCAGACCCTGATCCAGACCGGCGTGCCCGACCACCTCCGCGGCCGGATCATGGGGATCTGGATGATCGTCTACTCCGGCACCGTCCCCTTGAGCGCCCTCTGGGCCGGCGAAGTCGCCCTGCGCCGCGGGGTGGTCGTCGTGATGGGGGCCTCGGCGGCCCTCTGCGTCGTCGTCGCCCTGATCGCCCTGACCACGGGCATCCTCCGCGCGCCGTCGAAGGCCGTCGCGGACGGCGTGGCCGACCTCCTGCCCGACGACCCGGGAATCGCCTGAGTCGGCGGCGAAACCGGCCGCCCCGGCCACGCCGAACGTGGCCCTTCGCCGGCACTTCCGACGCGACGACCGGCCGGAAAGTGGCCGGGGGTCGCGGCGCGCGGGCGGGTGGTCCATTGCGCGATGGACCGGGGGCTCGTTGCGAGGGGAAGCGATGCGAATCGAGGCGGTGACGGTCTGCGCGAACTACGCCGATTTCCTGGCCGAGACGATCGACAGCGTGCTGGCAGTGGTCGACGATTGGGTCGTCGTGACGACCCCGGGCGACGAGGCGACGAAGCGGCTCTGCAAGCGTCGCGGGCTGCGCTGCCTGCCGACGGACGTCTTCGCCCGCGACGGCGGCGGGTTCAACAAGGCGCGCGGGATCAACTACGGCCTGTCCCACCACTCGGGCACGGACTGGCTCCTGCACCTCGACGCCGACGTCTGGCTGCCGCCGGGCACGCGGCATCACCTGCTGCACGCCGAGCTCGACCGGGCCGTCATCTATGGCGTCGACCGGCTCAACTGCTCGGGCTACGACCAGTGGCGGCGGTTCCTGGAGCAGCATCGGGTCGAGTCGCAGTACGAGTGGAGCTGCCTGGTCAAGCCGCTGACGACGCCCCCCTTGCCCCTGGGGGCCCGGATCGCGCATCGGGACTACGGCGGCTATTGCCCGCTGGGGTTCTTCCAGCTCTGGCACGGCTCGACCGGTAGGACCTACCCGATCACCCACCGCGGCGACGCGGAGCGGACCGACATCCTCCACGCCCTCCAGTGGCCCCGGCCCAGGCGAGTGCTCTTGCCCGAGGTCCTCGCCGTCCACCTCGAGAGCGAGCCGGCGCCGATGGGAGTGAACTGGAAAGGCCGCGCGACGAAGCCCTTCGGGCCGCAGCCGACGCAGGCGCCGGCCCAGTCGCCGCCGACCTATTGAAGCGTTGCCGTCGCCGGGCCGGCGGTCGGGTGGCACGCTACGCCGTCCACGATCCCTTCGCCGTCTGGCTTGGAACTGGTGACTATGCAAAGACTTCGAGCCTCCGGTACGCTTTGGGTTTTTCCACGACACCAAGCGCGTCCCACGGAGGCTCGAAGTGACCTCAGCCTATCGCCACCAGTTGGCCGATG
>DASZMJ010000229.1:0-5420 GCA_035551935.1 Isosphaeraceae bacterium | reverse complement strand
GACCAGGTGCAGGTGGATCTCGAAGACGCTGTGCGACCCGTGACGATACTCGGCCATGCGGCCCATGATACCGCGGGGGAACGCTAAAGCCGTCGCCTAAAGGCGAGGGTTTTGACCCTCCCAGCAGATGACAATAATTCTTTTTTCTCTTCATCTGCGTCCATCTGCGTCATCTGCGTCATCTGCGGATGAATTCCCCGATTCCTCAACGGCTGTGGAGTTTCTCGTAGGCTTCGCGATAGCGCTTCGCCTTGGGGTTGGCGGCGTCCCACTTCGGGGGTTCGGGGTCGTCGGCGATCATGAGCAGGGCGCGGGCGACCATGCGGTCGACGCGGGCCATGTTGGCGAAGTCGACCTTGTCCCAGTGGTCGCCGGCGCCGTGGTAGTCGGGGAAGGCGAAGGCGACGCAGATCGTGTGCGCGGGGACGCCGAGGTCGGCGAGGGCCTGGTTGTCGCTGGCGCCGAAGTAGGCGTCGCTATTGCGGGGGTGCTTGTCGACCTTGATCCCCTCGGCCTCACCCGCGGCCTTGAAGATGGCGCCGACGTCGGAGTAGTCGAACCCCGTCATCGAGGTCCCGGCGACGCGCGGGCCCTCGCTGTCGTCGGTCCGGCCGAGCTGCTCGAGGTTGACGTCGGCGACGGTCTTCTCCACCGGCACGGCCGGGTGCCGCGCGTAGTACCGCGAGCCGAGCAGGCCGTGCTCCTCGCCGAAGAAGGTCGCGAAGACGATGCTCCGCCTCGGCCGCTCCTTCAGCGTCGCCAGCGCCGAGGCCAGCTCGACGACCGAGACCGTGCCGCTACCGTCGTCGTTCGCGCCGTTGTAGATCTTGTCACCCTTCACGGGGGCTCGGATGCCGATATGATCGTAATGCGCCGTCACGAGCACGTACGTGTCCCTGAGCGCCGGGTCGGAGCCGCGGAGCAGGCCGACGACGTTGCGGAGCTTGACCTCGCGCTCGACGGGGGCCCCGAGCTTCAGCGCGACGGTGCCCTCGGTCTTGCCGCCGGGCAACGCGTCGAGCATGCGGACGGCCGCCGGGTCGTGGACGACGACCGCGGGGGGCCCGGCGGCCCCGACCGCCCGGCCGCCCCGCCCGCGCGGGTTCTCGGGGTCGATCAGGCGGCCGTTGCCCAGGCCGGTCCCCCCCTCGGGGTCGCGGCCGACGCCGACGATCAGGGCCGCCTTCAGCTTGTCGAGCTGCTCGAAGGCCCGCACCACCGCCCGCGCCGCCGCCATCCGCTTTGACGGCTCGAGGCCGGTCGGGTCCTCGAGCTCGACGACGACTGCCTTCCCCTCGACCTGCTCGGTCTCCAGGTCGTCGAACGCCTTGGGGTCACCCGCGACGACCTTGAACACGCCCAGGGGCCCCAGCTCGAGCTTCCCGGAGCCCAGGTTCCGCAGCGGCCGGATCCGATCGGCGGGGACCCGGACCGTCTCGTCTCCGGCGCGGAATTCGAGGGAGAAGCTCGACGGGTCGGGCGCGGCGAGCCTCCAGCGGGCGGTCTGGAAGTAGCCGTCGTCGCCGATCGGCTCGAGGCCGGCGCGGCGGAACTGGGCGGCGATGTACTCGGCGGCGAGGTCGAGCCCGCGCGAGGGGGTGTCGCGGCCTTCGAGGAGGTCGGAGGCCAGGAACGACAGATGGCCGCGGAGCGAATCGGCCGAGATCCGCCCGATCGCCTCCTTCCGATCCTCCGACAATTCCGGCGCCTTCGGTCGCTGCCGGACCGCCGCGGCGAGGGCCGGGGCGGCGAGCAGGAGAGCCATCACGATTCCGATTCGACGGGTCGCGCGGGTCGGCCGGGGCATGGGCGTCGTGGCCTCGATGGGGGTCGTTTCCTGGGGTCGGGGCGGCTTTAAGTTAACGCCGCGCCAGCCCCTCCGCAAACGTCGGTTTCCGCCGCGGATAGATTTGACCCCGCCCCGGCGGGGCGTTACGATCCGGGTTGGGGGAGACACGTCCGATCCCCCAGTCCTCGCGGCCGACGGCCGACCCATCAACCCCGTGGCCGTCCCAGCGCCGGAAAGGGAGGTTCCGCCATGCCCCTGTTCGAGGTCGAGACGACATCCCATATCATGATCGCGTGCGTCGATGACGAATCGGCGGCGCGCGGGTTCGCGCACCAGAACTATCCGAATGAGGAGGTTTTGCGGGTCAACCACCGGACCCGCGACGCCTGGGTCATCTCGAAGAACCTACTCGGGCTCAAGGGGGCCACCGACCCCTGCGCCCAGGCCCGCGACTGCCTGGCGCAGGCGCACGGCGACAAGCTGCACGCCATCCGGCTCTATATGCAGCACACCGGCGCCGACCTCGAGGGGGCGCGCAAGGCGATCGAATCGAACATGGCGATGGGCTGGTAGCCGGGCGGGTCGCCCACGGGGGCCGTCGGCCGCGGGCCCGCCGCGCCGCGAATCGGACCGGATCGCGCGCGACGACGGGCGGGCCGCGCGCCAAACCACCGTGGCGGCGCCGCCGCCGACGCCGGGGAACTGCCATGTCGAGGGTGATCTGCCTGATCCTGGGCGGCGGGCGCGGGACCCGCCTCTACCCGCTGACGAAGAACCGCAGCAAGCCCGCCGTGCCGATCGCGGGCAAATATCGACTGATCGACATCCCGATCTCCAACTGCATCCACTCCGGCCTGACGCGGATCTTCGTCCTGACCCAGTTCAACTCCGTCAGCCTGCACCGCCACATCGCCAACACCTACACGTTCGACCCCTTCGACGGCGGCTTCGTCGAGATCCTCGCGGCGCAGCAGACGATGCAGCACGAGGGCTGGTACCAGGGGACCGCCGACGCCGTCCGCCGCAACATCCCGTACTTCAGTGAGCAGCACTACGACCTCGTCCTGATCCTCTCCGGCGACCAGCTCTACCGGATGGACTTCGGCGAGATGATCCGGACCCACCTGGAGAACAAGGCCGAGGCGACCATCGCGACCCTGCCCGTCGGTGAGCGCGAGGCGAGCGACTGCGGCATCATGCGGATCGACGCCAGCGGCCGAGTCATCGACTTCGAGGAGAAGCCCAGGACCCCCGAGTCCATGGCCCGCGTCCGCACCGACCCGTCCTGGCTCGAGCAGCACGGCGTCCACGCCCACGGCCGCGAGTACCTGGCCAGCATGGGCATCTACCTGTTCAACCGGCCGATGCTCGTGCAGATGCTCGCTGCCGGCGACGCCACCGACTTCGGCAAGGAGGTCTTCCCGCAGGCCATCGCGCACCAACGCGTCCAGGCGCACCTCTTCGACGGCTACTGGGAGGACATCGGCACCATCGGCGCCTTCCACCAGGCCAACATCGACCTGACCCGCGACGAGCCCCCCTTCGACTTCACCTACAACGATCACGCCATCTTCACCCGGCCCCGCTACCTGCCCCCCTCCCGGATCCTGGCCGCGACGATCACCAACAGCGTCATCGCCGACGGCGCCGTCGTCGGCCGGGGCTCGGTCATCGAGAACTCGGTCATCGGCATCCGCTGCCGGGTCGCTGAGAACGCCGTGATCCGCAACACCTACATCATGGGTGGCGACAGCTACGAGCTCGACGAGCACCTGACCGCCAATACCCGCGCCGGCCGCCCCCACATCGGCGTCGGCGCGGGCGCGCACATCGAGAACGCCATCATCGACAAGAACGTCCGGATCGGCCGCAACGTCCGGATCGTTAACGAGGCCGGCGTCGTCGACGTCGACGACGCCCCCCACTACCTCATCCGCGACGGCATCGTCGTCATCCCCAAGGGAACGATACTCCAGGACAATATCGTCGTCTGAACAAATTAATATATCCCGTAGAACAGGGCTTGCCCTGCCTCTTCCACCCTCAGGATCGAAGATATGTAGTAGGTCACTTGGCTCGCTCGTGGCCATTTCCTGGCTGGCTTCTCGGCCGTAAACCATTGAATTCCAATGGCAAACGCTCGCCGAGATATGGCTTTTAACACGGCAAGTGACCTCGTAGTGCTCCGACCACCGCTAAATGTCCTCCTGGACCGGGTAGAGCCCCCGCAGCTTGATCCGCGCGTCGGGGTCGTGAACCGCCACCGGGCCCCCAGGCCCAGGCGATTCCGCTCCTCCTGCCAGGCGGCGATCGCCCGGTCCAGCTCCTCGACGCTGTCGAACCGCCGGCCGATGCACTGCCGCGCCAGGATGCTCAGCTCCATCTCCGCCAGGTTCAGCCAGCTGCCGTTGGGCGGCGTGTGCACCAGCCGCAGCCGCCGCGCCAGCCGGTGCGCCGTCTCCGCATCGAACGCCTCGTACAAGCTGGCCGTGTCGTGCGTGTTCAAGGTGTCCAGGACCACCGTCACCACCTCGGCCTCCGGGTAGTCGACCTCCAGCAGCGTGCGGATCTCCTCGGCCCAGTCGCGGCGGGTGCGGCTGGCCCGGCTCGAGACCCGTCGCCAGCCGGCGATCGGGTCGAAGAACAGGAACAGCGCCCGCACTCCCTCGCGGCGGTAGTGGTGGTCGTGCCGCCGCGGCCGGCCCGGGGCCATCGGCAGCGCCGGCTCGACGTCGGCGACGACCCGCTTGGACGCCTCGTCCATGCAGATCAGCGGATGGGTCGCGTCGAACGACTCGGCGTCGACGTCGAGGACCTCCTCCATCCGGGCCACGAACCGGGCGCGGTCGCGGCCCGGGATGCAGAACCGCCGGGACTGCCAGGGCTTGAGGCGGTTTTTTTGAGGCGGCGCCACACGGTCTCGGGGCAGACCTCGGCGACGACCTGGAGGCGACAGAGCTCGTCGACCAGCAGCCGCAAGGTCCAGCGCTGACGGCCCGCGGGCGGCTCGCTGCAGCACAGCGCCACGAGCTGGGCCTCGGCCCGGCCATCGAGCGTGCGGCGGGTGCCGGCGTCGCTGCGGGCCTCGCGCGTCGTGGTGGCCGCCGGCCCCTCGGCGACGAACTTCCAGCGGATCCGCTTGACCTGCTTCTCGGTCAGGCCGACGATCGCGGCGATCTGGGTGTCGGTGCGGCGACCCTCGGGGTCGTCGGCGTCGGCCAGCAGCAGGACGCGGGCGCGGCGGGCAGGGCGAACGCACGTGTTTCGCAAATCCTTGTCCTGCAAGGATTTGCAATCTAGTGCACGGAATTCAACTAGTCGCAAGTTCTTTGCAGACAAGGATTTGTGAATTAGATGCGTTTGCCCTGGCGCGGCGGGCCTGCAGGAGCGTGGCCCCGGTGGCGCGGGCGAGTCGCTGGAGCTCGTCGCGTCGCTCGGCGCTCAGATGGACTTCCTTCTTGACTGGACGCCCGGCCATGTTCGCCTCCCGGTTCGGCTCGCCCCTCGGATCGGATGCTACAGAGCAGCGAGCTTACCGGAAGGGGGACATTTAGCGATAGGTGGAGCAGTAGGGTCCGCTCTTGCGGACCTCTTCCATAGCTCAATGGAAGAGGTCCGCAAGAGCGGACCC
>DASZMJ010000228.1:0-1574 GCA_035551935.1 Isosphaeraceae bacterium | reverse complement strand
TCCCGCCCGTCCATCATAACCTCGAATGGATCGATCCCACACCGGCCGGACGGCCGAACATCCCGCCCCCACAGAGGACCACCCACCGTGAGCGCCCGCATCCTGAAGACCTGCCTGGTCCCCGCCGCGATCGCCGGCCTGCTCGCCCTCTCGGCCTCGGCCGACGACAAGACCGGAGCCGACTCCGTGCTCAAGTTCCAGATGAAGGACATCGACGGCAAGCCCGTCGACCTCGCCAAGTACAAGGGCGACGTCCTGCTCGTCGTCAACGTCGCCAGCCAGTGCGGCCTGACCCCGCAGTACAAGGGCCTCGAGGCCGTCTACGAGAAGTACAAGGGCCAGGGCTTCGAGGTCCTCGGCTTCCCCGCCAACGAGTTCGGCTCGCAGGAGCCGGGGTCGAACGAGGAGATCAAGTCGTTCTGCACCGGCAAGTACAACGTCACGTTCCCGATGTTCTCGAAGATCGTCGTCAAGGGCGACGGGATCGACCCGCTCTACAAGTACCTCACCGCCGGGACCGACCCGAAGTTCCACGGGGAGATCCCCTGGAACTTCACCAAGTTCCTCGTCAACCGCAAGGGCGAGGTCATCGCCCGGTTCTCGCCCAAGGACACGCCCGAGTCGGAGAAGGTCGTCAAGACCATCGAGGCGGCGCTGGCGGAGTCGAAGTGAGCCGCAGGTCAACCGAATGACCCCTGCGAGCGTGGGCGGAGCCCGCCGCAGGGGTCATCTGACGGCCTTGGCCGCCGCGTCCAGCGCCGCTTCGAGCTGCGGGTCGGCGCCGTCGGCATAGGGGAGGGCGTCGGCGACCTCGATGTCGGGCGTCACGCCGACGCCCTCGAGCCTCTCGCCGTCGGCGAGGACGTCGGCCACGGCGAGGAGCAGCAAGGAGCCGTCGGCCAGGAGGAAGGGCTGGCCGGCGGCGACGGCGCCCGCCGTCCTGGTGCCGACGAGCGTGCCCAGGTGGTCCTTCTGGATGGCGCGGGCGACGACCTCCTTGCCGCTCCGGGTGCCGCCGTTGATCAGGACGACCAGGGGCTTGCGCCAGGCCGCGTCGTAGATCCGTCGCTTGGCGTCGCGCTCGACGAACGTCAGGACGGGCGGGCGGGGGTCGAAGAGGCTGATGAAGTCGGGGTCGGACCCGCCCCAGCCGTCGCGGAAGTCGAGGACCAGCGCGTCGGCGTCGCGGAGCTCGGCGGAGAACTGCGAGCGGAGATCCTCCTTCGGCACGTCGCCGGCGCCGCTGAAGATGGGGACGTAGCCGATCGACTTGCCGCCTCGGGCGATCCGCCGTGTGCCCTTGGTCTGGGCCTCGGCCCATTCGCGGCTGGCGACGACCGTGCGAGGCTTGACGCGGACCTCTATGAGCGCGTCGCCCGCGCGGCGGCGGATAGCCAGTGCGACCTGGCGGGCCGACTGACCGCGGAACGTGGCGACCTCGGAAAGCGGCCTCTGATCGGCGCCGACGATCTCGTCGCCGCGCCGCAGGCCCGCCGCCTCGCCCGGGCCGCCCGCGAAGACGCGGCGGACGTAGTGGCCGTCGAGCAGGTCGACTCCGATGCTCTCGAACGTCG
>DASZMJ010000227.1:0-2531 GCA_035551935.1 Isosphaeraceae bacterium | reverse complement strand
TCGGGAGGAGACTGTAGGTGTTCGAAACGCCCCCCCGGATATCCACGCCAACAGTCCCCGACGGGCTCGCGCCGTAATCGGCCGGGGCCGGGGTCCCGATCGCCAGCACCGACCCGATGGCGAGAACTGCCCTGCGCATGTTCATAATTCCAGCTCCCGGACTCCGTACCGGCTCACGGCGGGGGACCCCGCGGCGGGGGCGAGGCCTCGCGCCGGCCCCGTGAGACGTAACCTCGAGATTGGCCCGACGTGTCGCGGTCGTCGAGGGGAACGTGAATTTCCCCGCATTTTTCCGCGCGATCGGGGACCTTTCCCGACGCCGGAGTTGCCCCTGGTGAACAATGTTGACGAATTGAGACATCCGCCCCGGCGGCCGTCATCGCGCGGTCCGGCTTGACCGCGGGCGAGTCCGGGGCGAGGATGAGCGCGCCGGGGGCGGCGGCGGTGCGATCGGTCGGCCGCGGCCCGGCCTCACCGGAGGGGCTGCGCCATGACGACTTCCCTGTCGATCGACCGCTTCGAAGGATCGAAGAAGGAGATCGCCGTGCTCGTCGCCGACGACGGCCGGTCGTTCGACCTGCCGCGCTGGCTCCTGCCCAAGGGGGCGAAGGCCGGCGACGTCGTCAACCTGTCGATCGATCGCGACCCGGGGGCCACGGCGCAGCTCGTCGCGAAGACCAGGAAGGTCCAGGCCGACCTCGCCAAGGGGGATGACGGAAAGGATATCCAGCTATGAAGTTCAAGGGATTTGCCCCCGACATCTTCCGCCGCGCGGCGGCCGCCCTGGCGGTCGCGGCGGCCGTGGCGTCGATGGCCCTGGCCCGCCCGATGGAGCCGGCCGCGAGGACGCCCGACGCGTCCCTGGAGATCCTCGACGTCGGCCAGGGCGACTCGATCCTCGTCCGCTCGCCCGAGGGGAAGACGGCGCTGATCGACGCCGGGCCGAGTCATAACGTCGTCGCGGCCTTGAAGAAGCAGGGCGTCACGTCGCTCGACCTGCTCGTCCTCTCCCACCACCACGCCGACCACTACGGCGGGATGGCCGAGGTCGTCAAGGCGTTCCACCCCCGCGTCTTCCTGGCGACGAACTCGTCGCACACGACGTCGAGCTACTTGAAATTACTGGAGACCGTCCGCGAGGCGAACATCCGCGCCATCCAGCCGGGCGAGGCGCCGCGGAAGATCGGCCTGGGGTCGCTCGTCCTGACCGTCTTCCCCCAGCCGCCCGACGACCCGAAGGACGAGAACGACAACTCGATCGGCATCCGGCTCGACTACGGCGACTTCTCGGCCCTGCTCACCGGCGACAGCCAGGCGAAGGCCCGCGCCTACTGGCTGAAGGAGTGCCCGTCGCTGCTCAAGGACGTGACGATCCTCAAGCTCGCCCACCACGGCAGCCGCAACGGGACCGACGCGAAGTGGCTCGAGGTCGCCCGGCCCGAGATGGCCGTCGCCAGCCTGGGCGCGGGCAACGACTACGGCCACCCGCACCCCGAGACGCTCTCGCTCCTGCAGCGGAAGAAGGTCCCCCTGCTGCGGACCGACCTCGACGGCACGATCGCGATCGTCAGCGACGGCAAGACGTGGGACGTGACGACCTCGAAGCGCGGCCGCGGCGCGGGCGGCGCCGACGAGTTCGCGGCGGGCGAGCGGTCCCACGCCGGGAGTCGCTCCCCCGCCCCCGACCCGAGCCGCCGGCATGCACGAGCCGGGACGCGCGACGCCAATGTGAAGACGACCTCGGGCCGGATCGACCTCAACACGGCGACCGAGGACGAGCTGATCGACCTTCCCGGCATCGGCCCCACGTTGGCCCGCCGGATCACCCTGGGCCGGCCTTATCGTTCGATCGACGACCTGACGCGCGTCCGCGGCATCGGCGAGGCACGGGCCGAGCAATTGAGGCCGCTGGTCATCGTGCGCTGAAGACGTCTTCCCTGCGGGGACCACCCCGGCGAAGATGGTCCGCACTTCGGACCGTACGGGAAGGCGGGGAGTCGTCCATGCGCGCGCTGGTGACCGGTATCTCGGGGTTCGTCGGCGGCCACCTGGCCGATCACCTGACGGGCATGGGCGACCTCGTCGTCGGGATCTCGGCCTCGGGCCGGTGGAAGGACCGCGAGGGCGCCGGCCGGGCCGCGCGGATCGAGCCGTTCGACCTCGCGTCGGGCGACGACTCGGCCCTGGCCGAACTGATCGCCCGCAAGCAGCCCGAGGCGATCTACCACCTCGCCGCGCAGGCGAACCCGCAGGCGAGCGTCGCCGACCCGCGCGGCACCTGGGCCCTGAACCTCGGCGGCACGCTCACGCTGCTCGAGGCCGTCAAGGCGAGCGGGCTCAAGCCCCGGGTCGTGCTCGTCGGCACGGGCGTCTGCTACGGCAACCCGCCGCCCGAGTTCCTGCCGGTGACGGAAGCCTGCCCGCTCCGCCCGAACAACCCCTACGCCGCGAGCAAGGCCGCCGCCGACCTGCTGGGCATCCAGCATTATCTCGCCCACGGCACCGACGTCGTCATGGCCCGCCCGTTCAAT
>DASZMJ010000226.1:0-2667 GCA_035551935.1 Isosphaeraceae bacterium | reverse complement strand
GCCTACGACGGCCAGGACGGGCTCCGCCAGGCGCAGCTGAAGCTGCCCGACCTGGTGGTGCTCGACCTGATGCTCCCGGTCAAGTCGGGCCTGGACGTCTGCCGCGACCTGAGGCGCGACTCGCGGACGCGGGAGATCCCGATCATCATGCTCACGGCCAAGGCCGAGGAGTCGGACCAGCTCATCGGCTTCGCGACCGGGGCCGACGATTACGTGACGAAGCCGTACAGCACGAAGGTGCTCGTCCAGCGGATCCGCCGCGAATTGCGCCGCCGCCAGGGGGCCGACGACGGCGGGGCGGGTGCGGTCTACTCGTGCCACGGCGTGGTCGTCGACCGCCACCGTCACCGGGCGCTCTGCAACAACGAGGAGCTGGCCCTGACGCCCACCGAGTTCCGCCTGCTCGAGACGCTGCTCCGCCAGCCCGGCCGGGCGTTCAACCGCCACGAGCTGATGGACGCCGCCATCGGCGAGGACGCCGTGGTCCTGGAGCGGACGATCGACGTCCACGTCAAGAGCCTCCGCAAGAAGATGGGCGAGGCCGCCGACCTCATCGAGACGGTCCGCGGCGTCGGATATCGATTCCGCGAGCCTCGGCTGGTCGAGTCGTGACGGGCGCGGGCCTGGCCGAGACCGCCGGCACCTCGCCCTCCGCCCCGCCGCGCCGCTGATCCAGCAGCTCGGCGCGGACCACGGCGATCTCGCGCGGGGCCTCGATCCCGAGCCGGACCTGACCGCCCTCCAGGCGGACGACCGTGACGCAGATCGCGTCGCCGATGTAGAGCTTCTCCATAAGTTTCCGCGTCAAGACCAGCATGGCGTTCGTCCTCGATGCCGAGGGATCGAGCCCGCGCCTCGCGCCGACGTCCGCGGCGCCGCGGGGTCCCCATACGGTGACTGTAGGTTACGTCCGGCGCATCCGGGCAGTTCGGCCAGATTGCATGGATTGAGCGCTTCCCCGGAGATACCGACATCTCCGCTCGCCGCCCTCGGAGAGGAGGGAACAAAGTCGGCGGTGCGTCGTAGAAAGGGGCGGTCGGCCGACGCCGCTTGACCCTTGGACCGCGCCCCGAATTATGGGAGCATGCGGTCCGGTCGGCTTCGGTCGCTTCGGCCCGCGATTCGTTCGAGGAAGAAGATGTCGCATTCCGCCGTGATCGTGATCGGATCGGGGTCCGCCGGCCTGACGGCCGCGCTCTACGCGGCCCGGGCCAACCTGGCGCCGATCGTCTTCGAGGGCAAGGAGCCCGGCGGCCAGCTCACCTGGACGACCGTCGTCGAGAACTTCCCCGGCTGGCCCGACGGCATCGACGGCCCCGAGCTGATGGAGAAGATGCGGGCCCAGGCCAGGCGGTTCGGCGCCGACTGCCGCTACGAGGCCGTCGTCGACGTCGACCTGTCGAAGCGGCCGTTCCGCGTCATTACCGCGACCGACCCGATCGACCCCGATTCCCCGAGGGCCGAGTACACGGCCGACGCCCTGATCGTCGCCACGGGCGCCTCGGCGAAGACGCTGGGGATCGTCGATGAGATGTTCTTCATGGGCCACGGCCTCGGCACCTGCGCCACCTGCGACGGCGCGCTCTATAGGAACAAGAAGGTCGCCGTCGTCGGCGGGGGCGACACGGCCGTCGAGGAGGCGAGCTTCCTCACGAAGTACGCGTCGCAGGTCACGGTGATCCACCGCCGCGATACGCTCCGCGCCTCGAAGATCATGCGGGACCGCGCCGCCGCCAACCCGAAGATCGACTACGCCTGGAACGCCGTGGTCGACGGCTACCTCGGCGAGCGCGAGCCCTATCCCTTCCTCACCGGCACGCGGCTCCGCTCGACCGTCGACGGCTCGACGCGGGACGTGCCCTTCAACGGCGTGTTCCTGGCCATCGGCCACCGGCCCAACACCGACATCTTCCGCGGCAAGCTGGCGATGACGCCCGAGGGCTATCTCCTGAACCGGACCGCCCTGGCCTGGGACGGCGTCGAGGCCCCCGAGGGGCTCCGGCTCTCGGACTTCCCCAACTACGGCTCGGCGACGAACGTCGAGGGGGTCTTCGCCGCGGGCGACGTCGTCGACACCCACTACCGCCAGGCGATCACCGCCGCCGGCTCCGGCTGCGCCGCGGCGATCGACGCCGAGAGGTGGCTCGAGCTGGGCGGGCCCGCTCATTGAGCGGTCGTCACAGCGCAGGCCCCGCCCCGCAAGAGTTGCCTGCGCCCGGCCTTCCGCTGACTTTTCCGGCGGCTTGGTCTACAATGCAACTGCCAACGCATTAAGATTGCGAGAATCCGTCTGCGCGGGGCTCGCCGCCCGGCCGTTGAGACCGATGGGAAACGAGACGTTATGGAGAGTCGCCCGCCCCAAGAGCCCCCGCGCCGACCGGTGCCGGCGAACGGTCGCAAGCCCAACGGCACGGCCGGCACCTCGCCGGCGCCCCCCTGGCTCTGGGTCTTCCTGATCGCCGTCGTCGCGCTCATCACCTGGCTGATCAAGCCGAACAACGAGGTGACGGTCAACTACATCCCCTGGTTCCAGGACCAGATCAAGGCCGACAACATCGAGACCCTGACGATCCAGGGGAACAAGGCCCAGGGCAAGCTCCGCAAGGACGCCGACTACGAGACCCCGGGCACCCAGAACAAGGTCAAGGTCTCGAAGTTCGTCGCCTA
>DASZMJ010000225.1:0-22140 GCA_035551935.1 Isosphaeraceae bacterium | reverse complement strand
CCTGCTGGCCTCGGGGCTCGTCGCGGCATCGCCGGACGCGAAGGGGATCGATCACCTCTTCACCTTCTTCTGCCACGGCACGACCCGCACCTTCTTCGAGGGGGTCAAGTCGATCCCGCCGGGGCATTACCTGAAGGTCCGCGACGGCCGGATCGAGCTGAAGAAGTACTGGGACCTCGATTTCCCCGACGCCGGCCAGGAGCGGCGGCTGGACGACCCGACGCCCCTGATCGACGAATTGGAGTCGCTCCTGCGGCGGTCGGTCGAGGTCCGGCTGCGGGGGGACGTGCCGGTCGTCTCTTATATCAGCGGCGGCCTGGACTCGACGGTGGTGCTGGGCCTCAGCTCGCGGCAACGCGGGCATGCGGTGCCGTCGTTCACGATCGGGCTGGACCGGGCCGGGCCCGACGAGCGCTCCAACGCGGCCGAGACGGCGGAGGTGCTCGGCTCGCCCTTGACGATGGTCACGATGGACCGCGCCCGGATCGCCAACGCGTTCCCCGAGCTGACCGTCGCGGCCGAGGGGCCGGTGCTCGACACCTCGTGCGCGGCGCTCTTGCGATTGGCGGCGGCGGTGCACGGGCAGGGGTACAAGGTCGTCCTGACGGGCGAGGGGGCCGACGAGGCGCTGGCGGGATACGTCTGGTACAAGACGCAGAAGGCCCGCGACTGGATCGGCCGGCACCTCGGCAAGGGGTTGCCGATGCTGGCGCGGCGGGCGTTGCTCGCCGGCGTCGGCGGCGGCTCGGCGCACCGGGCCCCGACGCTGGCCGTCGGCGGCGTCCGGCCGGCGCAGCAGGACATGTACGAGCTGATCAGCCAGGTCCGGCCCGTGCTCTTCTCGAAGTCGCTCTGGGAACGCATCGGCGACCACAGCCCCTACGACGACCTCGACATCACCAACGACCGCATCACCCGCTGGCATCCTCTGAACCAGTCGCTCTACGTCGGCTACAAGGTGATGCTCGCCGGCCTGCTGATGATCTCGAAGGGGGACCGGATCGCGATGCATTCGTCGGTCGAGGCGCGTTACCCGTTCCTCGACGAAGACGTGATCTCGTTCTGCGCCTCCGTGGCGCCCGAGTACAAGCTGCGCGGGATGACCGAGAAGTGGCTCCTCCGGCGCGTGGCGGCCAAGACGTTGCCGGCGCGGCTGGCCAACCGCCCCAAGACGATGTTCCGCGCCAGCCTCTCGGCGACGTTCCTCGGCCCGCATCGGCCCCACTGGGTCGACCAGCTCTTGAGCCCCGAGTCGCTCGCCGCCGCCGGCTACTTCGACCCCGATGCCGTCGCCCGCGAGCGCGCCGCGCAGGTCCGCTGGCCGCGGATCACCCCGCGTCGCGGCGTCTACGACCTCGGGCTCACCTCCGTCGTCGCCACCCAGCTCTGGCACCACCTCTACTGCGGCGGCGGCCTCTGCGACCTCCCCTCCTGGACCGACCCCAGCCTCGCCGGCAACCGCACCCCCGCCGAGTACCAGACCCGCAGCGCCGAGGAGGTGGAGACCGCCTCCTCCGAAAAAGTGCTGAGTGCCGAGTAACGATTCGCGTAGGGTGCGTCGAGTCTTCGACGACGCACCATCCCGGTCGGTGCGTCTACACGAGCACCATCCCGGTCGGTGCGTCGTCGAAGACTCGACGCACCCTACACGAGTTTCTCGGAGTTGAGCATGCGGGCCGTCTTGCAGCGCGTGTCACGGGCTTCGGTCGAGGTCGACGGCGCGGTCGCCGGGGCGATCGGGGTGGGTTGGCTCGTGCTGCTGGGGGTGGCGAAGGGAGACGGCGACGAGGACGCGGACCGGCTGGCCGAGAAGGTCGCGGCCTTGAGGGCGTTCGAGGACGAGGCGGGGAAGATGAACCGGAGCGTCGCCGAGGTCGGCGGCGGGGTGCTGGTCGTCAGCCAGTTCACCCTACTCGGCGACTGCCGCACGGGCCGACGCCCCAGCTTCACCGAGGCCGCCGAGCCGGTCGAGGCCGAACGGCTCTATCGCCGGTTCGCCGACCACCTCGCCGCATCGGGATTGCCCGTGGCGACCGGGGTCTTTCGCGCCATGATGCGTGTGAGCCTCATCAATGACGGGCCTGTGACATTGCTGCTCGACAGCCGCAAGGCGTTTTGACGGTTCGCGTTGGGCGCTTCCGGGGCGTGTCGATCCTGGACATCGGCTTTCCTTGGGGTGGTTTCCGTCGTACAATAGGGAAGAGCCCCGAGGTGCGGTCTCCGGACCGTTCGGCGGCCCGCGACGGGGCGAAACGCCCCGCGCACGAGCCCCGGTCCGGGTCGAGCTTTGGGGCGACGGATTGGAGGAGCGCCCCCGCGGTTCGCGGGGGCTCGAGGTCCCGGCGAGCCGGCGATCTTGCAGAGGGCCGGGGCCCGCAACCCCACGTCGCGAGCCGGAAGAAAGGCCGTCGAGGCCCCGGCCGCGCGGACCCGTTCCGATCGCGAAGGCCCTAGGCCGAGGATGATTCCCCATGCGCGATCGCGCCCCGGGACGGGGTGCGGCCCAGCGTTGAGGACGGACCGCAAGACCCCTCCCCCGCGGCGGTCGTGCCCGCGGCGACGCCAGCCCCGGCGAGGATTGATCGGAGCCCGAGGAATGAAGGGGCGTCGGGCGGGAGCCCCGGCGCGGTCGATCGCGGTGCGCCGCGGGGTCGGACCTCCCGGACGCCGGCCCCGTTCGATCGAGTGGAAGTGGATCTATGTTCCGAATGCCCGGAAGCGGCCGATGGCGGAACGCCGCCCGGCCCCGCAAGTCGAGGCGGTCGCGGCGCGAGGAGTCGGCGCGGGTCCGTTCGGAGCCGGCCGACGGCGACGCGGCCTTGCCGGCCAGCCGCGACGGCCTGGACGTCGACCTCAAGAAGCGGATCGGCACCGCCGCGTTCGCCTTCCGCGGCTACGACGTCAGCAACCTCGGCAAGTCGCCCGAGCTGCTCGAACACAAGGCCTTCGGCCCGGTCGTCCGCGCCTACCTCGACGAGGCCTCCGCCCTCTGCGCCGAGGTCGTCCGCCGGCCGGTGGACCTCGCGGCCCGCGTCCGCGACCGCGTCGAGACGACCCTGGCCAGCTTCCCGGAGGACGTCGCCACGATCGTGGCGATGGAGCTGGCGCAGGTCCGGTTGCTCGAGGAGTTCTTCGACGTGCCGGTGCACCAGGCGAAGCTCTGCTTCGGCTACAGCCTCGGCGAGGTCGCGGCCCTGATCTACGGCGGCGTCTTCGCGATCGACCAGGCCTTGCCGATCCCGCTGGCGCTGGCCGAGGACTGCGCCGAGCTGGCGGCGGACACGTCGATGGGCATCGTCTTCACGCGCGGCCCCGCGCTGCCGATGCCGGAGGTCGAGCGGCTCTGCACGGCGATCAGCAGCGAGGGGCGCGGCCTGATCGGCCCGTCGGCGTTCCTGTCGCCGAACACGGCCCTGGTGCTCGGCCAGGGGGACACGCTCGGCCGGCTCGAATCGCGGCTCAGCGAGTTCCTGCCGATCAAGGTCAGCCTCCGCCGCAACCCGCATCGCTGGCCGCCGTTGCACACGCCCTTGGTCTGGCAACGGAACATCCCGAACCGGACGGCGACGGCGCTCTACAAGGTCGGCGGCGGGATGTCGCCGCCGGACCCGCCGATCCTGTCGTGCGTCACCGGCGCCGTCAGCTACGACGGCGTCAACAGCCGCGACCTGATGGTCCGCTGGACCGACCACCCGCAGCGGCTCTGGGACGCGGTCGCCGGCACGCTCGCCTCGGGCGTCGAGGTGGTCGTGCACGCCGGCCCCGAGCCCAAGCTCATCGGCGCGACCTTCGCGCGCTTGAGCAACAACGTCTGCAAGCAGGTCGGCCACATGGGCCTGAACCTGCTGGGCCACAGCGTCGTGCCGCGCATGAACCTCAACCGCTACACCTGGCTCGCCCGGCTCTTGCCGTCGCAGACCGCCCTGCTCCGCGCCCCGTTCGTCGCCCACGTGACGCTCGAAGACTGGCTGCTCGCCCAGCCGTTACCCTAGGCCCGCGAAGGAGTGCGACGCGATGTCCGAGACCCACGTCCAGGACCCGCCCCGAGCCCCGAGCCCGCCCCCCTCGCACGACGAGGACCTGCCCGCGCCGACGGTCCTCCGCGGCGTCCCGTGGAGTGTCTACGTCCGGCTCCGCGACGAGCCGCGGAACCACGGCCTCCGCATGACCTATTACGACGGGACGCTCGAGATCATGTCGCCGGCATACATCCACGAGGGCCCGGCCGTCCGCTTCGCCGGGCTGGTGAGGGCGGTGGCCAGGCACCTCGGCTTCGAGTATACCAGTTCCCGGACAACGACGTTCCGACTCCCGGGCGAGGGCGGGAAGAAGGGCGCCGGCCGGGAGCCGGACGAGAGCTTCTATATCACCAGCGAGCCCTTGATCCGAGGCAAGGAAAAGCTCGACCTCCGCGTCGATCCGCCGCCGGACCTCTGGATCGAGGTGGACAATCGGGGCAGCTCGCGTGGTCGGTTGCCGGTCTACGCGAGGCTTGGCGTGCCGGAAGTCTGGCGATATGACGCCAGGAAGAAGACACTGTGGTTCGGTCGGCGGGCGGGCGAGACGTACGAGGCGATCGAGCACAGCCTCTGCTTGCCGATCCTGACGCCCGCCCGGACGCTCGAGGCCCTCGCGCTCGGCAAGGGGGCCTCGGATTCCGAATGGGAAGATCGCCTGGTCGCCTGGCTCGGCAACCTGCCGGCCGGGGGGCCGGGGCGCGAAAGGGGGGCCTGATGGCCACGCATGTCCAGGAGCAGGAGGCGCAGACGTCGCCCCCCTCCACCGACCTCGACCTGCCCGCGCCGACGGTCCTCCGCGGCGTGCCGTGGAGCACGTATGTCCGGCTCCGCGACGAGCCGCGGAACTACGGCCTTCGTATGACCTATTACGACGGGACGCTCGAGATCATGTCGCCGGAATACATCCACGAGGCCTCGTCTGAACGTCTCGGATCGCTGGTGCGGGCGGCGGCCAAGCACTCCAACCTGGCCTACATCGCGGCCGGCTCGACGACCTTCCGACTGCCGGGCCAGCGGAAGCGGAAGGGGCACGGCAAGGAGCCCGATCGGTGCTTCTACATCGCCAGCGTGCCCCGGATTCGCGGTAAGAAGAATCTGGACTTCCCCGCCGATCCGCCGCCCGACCTCTGGATCGAGGTGGACAATCGGGGCAGCTCGCGCGGTCGGTTGCCGGTCTACGCGCGGCTCGGCGTGCCGGAGGTCTGGCGGTACGACGCGAGGAAGAACACGCTCTGGTTCGGTCGGCGGGCGGGCGAGACGTACGAGGCGATCGAGCACAGCCTCTGCTTGCCGATCCTGACGCCCGCCCGGACGCTCGAGGCCCTCGCGCTCGGCGAGGGCCTCGCGGACTCCGAATGGGAAGATCGCCTGGTCGCCTGGCTCGGCAAGCTGCCGGCCGGGGGGCCTCGGGGCGAAAGGGGGGCCTGATGGCCACGCATGTCCAGGAGCAGGAGGCGCAGACCTCTCCCCCCGCGCACGAGCTCGGCCCGCTCCGGCCGGTGGTCCTGCGCGGCGTCCCCTGGAAGGTCTACGTCCGGCTCCGCGACGAGCCTCGGAACTACGGCTACCGGATGACCTATTACGACGGGACGCTCGAGATCATGTCGCCGGCATACATCCACGACGGCCCATCGCGGCGCCTCGGGATCCTCGTGCCGCTCGTTTGCAGGCACCTCGGCTTCACGTATAACGGCACCGGTTCGACGACCTTCCGCCTGCCGGGCGAGGGCCGGAAGAAGGGCGCCGGCCGGGAGCCGGACCAGGGCTTCTACATCGCCAGCGAGCCCGTGGTCCGCGGCAAGGAGGAGATCGACCTGCGTGTCGATCCGCCGCCGGACCTCTGGATCGAGGTGGACAATCGCAGCAGCTCACGCCTCCGTCTGCCGGTCTATGCGCGGCTCGGTGTGCCCGAGGTCTGGCGACTCGACTCGAGGAAGAACCGGCTCTGGTTCGGTCGGAAGGCGGGCGAGACGTACGAGACGATCGAGCAGAGCATTGCCCTGCCGATCCTGGCGCCGGCCTTGGTGCTCGAGGCCCTCGCGCTCGGCGTGAGGGTTTCGGAGTGGGAATGGGAACGACGCCTGGTCGCCTGGCTCGGCAACCTGCCGGCCGGGGGGCCGGTGCGCGAAAGGGGGGCCTGATGGCCACGCATATCCAGGAGCAGGAGCCGGAGACCCAGGCCCGGGGGGCGACGGCCGAGCCGCCGGAGGCGGAGGCGCAGACCTTCGTCGAGGCGGCGTTGAAGCTCGGCGGCAAGAGCGAGGAGGAGGCGCGACGGACCGGGTCGCTCGACCGCGCCGACGACCAGGTCGAGGCGCTGTTCGCCAAGAAGTACCAGACCGCCGGCAGCCCCGTGCACCGGGCCGTCTGGGAGCGCGAGACGCCGATCGAGCTGTTCCTGCCCGAGCCGGCCCCGGCGCCGTCGGCGTTCGAGCGGGTCAAAGATGCATCTTTGGAAGTGGTCCGACGCCATCGCGCGGCGGGGACCTTGCTCGACGAGCGCGGCAAGATCAGCAACGAAGTCTTCGGCGAGCTGGCGCGGGCCGGCTACTGGGGATTGCTCGTGGACCCGGAGTACGGCGGCACCGGGGCGCCGTTCGCGGCCTTCGCGCCGTTCCTGACGCGGATGGCGACCATCGACCCGACCGTCGCCGGCCTGGCGTCGGTCCACGGCTGCATCGGCGCCGTCGACCCCTTGCGGACCTTCGGCGACGCCGAGCAAAAGGCCCGCTACCTGCCCAAGCTCGCCAGCGGCGAGAAGCTCTCGGGGTTCGCCCTCACCGAGCCCGGCGCCGGCTCCGACCTGACGGCGCTCAGGACGCGGGCCGTGCTCGACGGCGACGACTACGTCGTCAATGGCGAGAAACTCTTCATCACCAACGCCATCCCCGGCCGCACGGTCGGCCTCGTCTGCCTGATCGACGACAAGCCGGCCGTGCTGATCGCCGACCTGCCCGAGCACGAGGACGAGCACTTCCAGGTCGTGAAGTACGGCCTGTATGCCCTGCGGCACTCGTACAACAACGGCCTCCGGTTCCGCGACTTCCGCGTGCCGCGCGCCAACCTACTCCGCGTGGCCCGCGGCGACGGCCTGACGATCGCCTACCACGGCCTGAACCTCGGCCGCGTCGCCCTCTGCGCCACCGCCGCCGGCACGATGCGGACGATGCTGGCCAACATCCTCCCCTGGGCCCGCTTCCGACGGACCTACGGTGCCCCCATCGCCACCCGCGAGCTGGTCCGCCGCCGCGTGGCACGGCTGGCGTCGCTGATCGTCGGCGCCGATGCGCTGGTGGCGTGGTGCTCGTGGCTGCTCGACCAGGGCTATCGCGGCGAGATGGAGTGCATCGTCGCCAAGATCTTCGGCAGCGAGGCGCAGAAGGAGGCCGCGATCGAGCTGTTCATGAAGACCCACGGCGGCCGGGCGTTCCTCCACGGACATATGTTCGGCGACAACGTCCACGAGTTCCTCGCTCCCTGCATCTACGAGGGCGAGGGCGAGATCCTCGGCCTCGGGTTCTTCAAGTCGCTCATCAAGGAGCACGGCAAGACCTACTTCGAGCCGATCGGCCGGGCGCTGCACGACCTCGGCATCAAGAAGCCCAACCCGATGGACCCGCGGCAGGCGTGGGCGTTGCGGAAGGTGGCCGTGCCGTACGCGAAGTGGTACCTCGGCGAGCGGCTCGCGGGCCATTCCAGGCCGAACCTGCCCGAGATGCCCGAGGCCCTCGCGGCGCACGCGGCCTATGCGGCCGAGGCGCTGCACAAGGGCCGGCTCGAGATCAGCGACGTGATGCGCAAGCACCAGCTCAAGCTCGCCGACCGCCAGTGCCGGATGGCCGAGCTGTCGGCGCGGATCCAGGGGCTGGTCGTGATGCTCGCCACGAGCCTCTGGGCCGGCCGGCAGAAGGACGAGCTCGTCCAGGCCGCCGCCGACCTGCTCTGCCAGGACATCGCCCGCGGCCTCCACGGCAAGCGGCCGAGCGACGCCTACTTCCGCGCCTCGACCAGGCTCGGCGAGGCCATCGCCGACGGCGGCTTCCGGGCCATCGCCGGCCTGGCGGCCGAGGACATCCTCATGCCCTATGAGAATTGATGGAGGGCGGAGGACGAAGGGCAGAGGGCACAGGACAAAGAAAGGCGGAGTCGACGCATGGGAAACGCCTTCCAGATCCAGGAGATCGACGGCCCGATCGCGGTCGTCACGTTCGACCTGCCCGACAAGAAGGTCAACACGCTCGGCCAGGCGGTGTTGATGGAGCTGGCGCAGGTCGTCGGCGGCCTGGCGGGCCGTCGCGACCTGCAAGGGCTCCTCTTCCGATCGGGCAAGCCCGGCCAGTTCATCGCCGGCGCCGACCTGAACGAGCTGGGCGCGCTGGCCTACGCCCCCAAGGAGGCGGCCGTCGCCGGCCTGGGCTTCGGCCACGACCTCTTCGCCAAGATCAGCCGCTTGCCGTTCCCGACCGTCGCCCTGATCGACGGCAACTGCATGGGAGGCGGCACCGAATTGACGCTGGCGATGGATTATCGGATCGTCTCGAACAGCCCCGAGACCAAGGTCGTCCTGCCCGAGGTCAAGGTCGGCCTCATCCCCGCCTGGGGCGGCACCCAGCGCCTGCCGCGGCTCATCGGCCTGCACGCCATCGAGATGATCTGCTCGGGCGAGCCCGCCGACGCGAAGAGGGCCGTCGCCCTCGGCCTCGCCTTCGACGCCGTCCCCGCCGATAAGCTCGTCGAGGAGGGGGCGCGGCTGATCGGCCTGGTCCGCCAGGGCGGCGACTGGGAATCGCATCGCAAGACAATGAACCAGCCGCTCGGCCTGAGCGAGGACCAGTCGCAGTTCGCCTTCGCCGTGGCCGAGGGGGCCGTCCGCGCCAAGACGAAGGGGCAGTATCCCGCGCCGCTCGTGGCGCTCAAGGCGATGCGCGAGGGTTGCAACCGGACGCTCGAGGAGGGCCTGAAGGTCGAGCGCGAGGCGGCGCTGGAGGTCGTCGGCACGCCGACCTCGGCGAACCTGATCGGCGTCTTCTTCATGCAGAACCGCCTCGCCCGCGACCCCGGCGTGGCCGACCCGAACGTCAAGCCGAAGGCCATCCACCGCGTCGGCGTCCTCGGCGCCGGTCTGATGGGCTCGGGCATCGCCGCCGCTCACGCGCGCTCGGGCATCCCGACGATCATGGTCGACGTCGATGATGCGAAGATCGCCGCCGGGCTGGAGCGGGCGAAGGATGTGGTCCTGAGCCGGATCAAGATCGGCCGGGCGCAGCCGATGGACCTGGCCGACATGCTCGCCCGGCTCAACACCGGCACCAACCCGCGCGCCTTCGGCGATTGCGACATCGTCGTCGAGGCGATCGTCGAGGACGAGGCCGCCAAGACGACGATGTTCCGCGACCTGGGCGGCATGGTCCGCGACGACACCATCCTCGCGAGCAACACCTCGACGATCTCGATCACCCGGATGGCCGAGGCCGCGCCGAACCCGGGGCGGTTCGTCGGCATGCACTTCTTCCACCCCGTCGACCGCATGGAGCTCGTCGAGGTCATCCGCGGCGACAAGACGAGCGACGAGACGGTCGCCACGGTCGTCGCGCTGGCCAAGCGGGTCCGCAAGACGCCGATCGTGGTCAAGGACTGCGCCGGGTTCCTCGTCAATCGCGTCCTCTTCCCGTACATGAACGAGGCATTACTTCTGCTCCAGGAAGGGGTGCCGATGGACGCGATCGACGCGGCGGCGACGAAGTTCGGGATGCCGATGGGGCCGATCGCGTTGCAGGACCTCGTCGGCCTCGACACGTCGGCCTACGCCGGCCGGGTGATCGCCAAGGCGTACCCCGATCGCGCGGTGCCGACGCCGATCCTCTTCGACCTCGTGAAGGCCGGCCGGCTCGGCAAGAAGACCGGCGCCGGCTTCCGCAAGTACACGGGTAAAGGCGGCAAGCCCGCGCCCGACCCGGACTTCGAGCCGATCCTCGCCAGGTACAAGGCCGGCGACCGGCCCGCGTCGACCGAGGAGGAGCTGACCGACCGCCTCTTCCTGCCGATGCTCCTGGAGGCGACGCGCGTCCTGGAGGAGGGGATCGTCCGCGAGCCGGCCGACGTCGACATGGGCCTGATCCTCGGCATCGGCTTCCCCCCCTTCCGCGGCGGCATCCTCCGCTGGGCGGACTCGCTGGGGGCGGCGAAGGTCGTCGAGACGCTCGAGACGTATCGCGGGCTCGGCAAGCGGTTCGAGCCGACCCAGAGCTTGTCCCGCATGGCCCAGTCGGGCGCGCCCTTCTACCCGAGGCCCAGGATCACCATGCCCGCCGCCAAGGCGTGACGCGGACTAGCTATGAACATTTTCCGGAGGATCTGTTCTCGCGTCGGGTGGCACGCCCTGCAAGGGCGTGGCCGGGCTCGGGGCCACGCCCTTGCAGGGCGTGCCACCCGATCGAGACACGCAGCAGCCTGGAAAGGATGAGGATACGATGAGTCACGCGGTCATCATCGACGCGATCCGGACGCCGGTGGCGCGGGCGTCGAGCGAGAACGGGTACTATCGCGACGTGCGGGCGGAGGAGCTGTCGGCGCACGTCATCAAGGCGCTGATCGAGCGGACGGGGGTCGACCCCGGCCTCGTCGAGGACGTGCGCTGGGGATGCGTGCAGCAGCAAGGCGAGCAAGGCTTCGACGTGGCGCGGATCGCGGCGCTCGTGGCCGACCTGCCGGTCGAGACGGCGGGGGTGACGATCAACCGCAACTGCGCGTCGAGCCTCCAGGCGATCAACGACGCGGCCTTGAACGCCGTCGGCGGCGGCGAGGACGTGCAGATCGCCGGCGGCGTCGAGCACATGGAACACATCCCGATGTCGAAGGACTACAGCCCCAGCCCCGCATTGCTCCGACGGCACAGCGAGGCGATCATGAACATGGGGCTGACGGCCGAGTACCTCGCGGCCAAGTACCGCATCTCCCGGCGCCGGCAGGACGAATTCGCCTACCGGAGCCACAAGCTCGCCGCCGAGGCCACCGACAAGGGCGAGTTCCGCACCGAGATCGCCCCCACCTGGGGCCGCGACGCGCACGGCGAGAAGGCCCTGCTCGTCGAGGACCAGGGGATCCGCCGCGACACGTCGGTCGAGGCGCTCTCGGCCCTGCCGCCGGCCTTCAACCCGGACGGCGGCTCGGTGACGGCGGGCAACAGCTCGCCCGTGAACGTCGGCGCCGCGGCGTTGCTCGTGATGTCCGAGGGCAAGGCGCGCGACCTGGGCCTCGAGCCGATCGCCAGGGTCCGCGCGATGGCCGCGGCGGGGGTCGCCCCCGAGGAGATGGGCATCGGCCCGGTGCCGGCGGTGCACAAGGCGCTCAAGCGCGCCGGCCTGACGCTCGACCAGATCGACTGCATCGAGCTGAACGAGGCGTTCGCGGTGCAGGTGCTGGCCGTGCTCAAGCGGCTGGGCATCGACGAGACGAAGGTCAACACCCGCGGCGGCGCGATCGCGCTGGGCCACCCGCTCGGCGCCAGCGGCGCGCGGATTGCTACGACACTTCTTCATCGGATGCGGGACGAAGGGGCCAAGTACGGCCTGGCGACGATGTGCGTCGGCCAGGGCCAGGGGGTCGCCACGATCTTCGAGGCCGTCTGAGCCCGCGCAGGGGGGGGCCACGTCCGTGTCGCACTCCAGCCTCGCCGCGATGCACCGCGCCACCGCCGATCGGCTCGGCCGGCGCGTCGCCTTGAGAACCAGGCGGCACGGCCTCTATCGCGACATCCGCTGGGAGTCCTACCGCCGCCGCGCCGACGGCGCGGCGGCGGCCTTGATCGCCCAGGGGATCGGCCCCGGCGACCGCGTCGGCATCCTCGCCGAGAACGGCGCGAACTGGCTGACGGCCGACATCGCCGTCCTCTCGACCGGCGCCGCCGACGTGCCGTTGCATGCCCCGCTCGCGCCGAGGCAGGTCGCCTACCAGCTCGGCCACAGCGGCGCGCGGGCCTGCTTCGTCGCCGACCAGCGGCAGGCCGACAAGGTGATCGCCGTCCTCGACGTCCTCCCCGCTCTGGAATGGCTGATCGGCTTCGAGCCGATCGCGGCCCCGGATCGCGTGCGGGTCACCTCGTGGGAGGCGCTCGTCCACGACGGCCTCCGTCTCGGCACCGACGGCCTGCACGACGTCCTGCTCCGCGAGCGGTCGGTCCAACGCGAGGACCTCGCCACGGTCATCTACACCAGCGGCACGACCGGCGACCCGCGCGGGGTGATGCTCTCGCACGGCAACATCCTGTCGAACGCCGAGAGCGTGCTGGCGATGGGTAATGCGCAGCCGGACGACATCCTGTTGAGCTGGCTGCCGTACAGCCACATCTACGCGCGCACGGTCGACCACTACCTCCCGGCCCTCGTCGGCTCGGTCGTCTGCCTCGCCGAGTCGGTGGATACGCTCACGGCCAACCTGGCCGAGACGCAGCCGACGTGGATGACGTCGGTGCCGCGGTTCTACGAGAAGGTCTGGACGGCCGTCGCCCCGTTGCCGCCGCCCGAGCGCGCGGCGCGGCTGCGAGCCATCTTCGGCCCGAGGATTCGCTGGCTCTCCTCGGGCGGCGCCCCCCTGCCCCGCCACGTCGCCGAGGGGTATCACGAGGCGGGCCTGCTGCTGCTGCAAGGCTACGGCCTGACCGAGAGCTCGCCGGTCATCAGCTTCAACCGGATCGACCGCTACAAGCTCGAGACGGTCGGCCTGCCGATCCCCGGCGTCGAGGTGGCCATCGCCGACGACGGCGAGGTCCTGACGCGCGGGCCGCACGTCATGCTCGGCTACTGGAACGACCCCGAGGCCACCCGCGCCGCCACCGAGGGCGGCTGGCTGCACACAGGCGACGTCGGCCACCTCGACGCCGAGGGCTTCCTGACGATCACCGACCGCAAGAAGGATTTAATCATCACGTCCGGCGGCAAGAACATCGCGCCGGCGATGCTCGAACAATTGATGGTGGCCGATCCGTATATAGAACAGGCGGTGGCGTATGGCGACGGCAGGCCGTTCGTCACGGCGTTGATCGTGCCGGATTTGCCCCGGCTGCGTGAGGCGGCCCGGCGGCTCGGCCGGCCCGAGCCGGGCGACGCCGAGTTCGTCACCGACGAGGCCCTCGTCGGCTTCATGGCCGACCGGGTCGCGCGGGGGATGGAGGCGGTCAGCCAGCCCGAGCGGGTGCGGTCGTTCGTCCTGCTCGGCCGCCCGTTGCGGGCCGAGGCCGACGAGCTGACGGCCACGCTCAAGGTCCGCCGCCGGTTCCTGTTGGAGAAATACAAGGCACCCCTCGACGCGCTCTATCACAGCCCCCCTGGCCCCCATTCTGGACCCGAATCATGAGCGACCACGCGCTGACCCTCGACGGCAAGGCCGGCCCGGTGACGATCGTCCGCGACGCCGACGGCATCCCGCAGGTCGCCGCCGCCGACGTCGACGACGCGCTGTTCGGCCTCGGCTACTGCCACGCCCGCGACCGCGGCCTCCAGATGCTCCTGGTCCGGACCCTGGCGCGGGGCGAGGCGAGCGCGAAGCTGAAGGCGACGGCCGACATGCTGGCGCTCGACCGCTTCTTCCGCCGGATGGACTTCGGCCGCGACGCCGACGCCGAGCTCGCCCGGCTCTCGCCGCGCGCCCGGGCCGGGCAGGAGGCCTATTGCCGCGGCGTCAACGCCTACTTCGACGAGGCCGGCGAGCCGTGGGAGCTGCGGATGGTCGGCGACCGCCTCCGCGGCGGCCCCTGGGAGTTCGCCGACATCTACCTGACGGCCAAGGTCATCGGCTACGTCGCCTTGGCGCAGAGCCAGGCGGAGGTCGAGCACTGGATCGTCGAGGCGGTGCAGGCGGGCCTGTCGCGCGACCTGCTCGAGGCGCTCTTCCCCGGCAAGCTCGGCGGGCTCGACGAGGCGCTGTTGCGCCGCGTCCGCCTGGGCGATCGGGTCGTGCCCGAGGCCCTGTCGTGGACGCCCGCGTTGCCCAGCGCCGCGGCGTCGAACAACTGGGCCGTCGCCGGCGCGCGGACGGCCTCCGGCAAGCCGATCCTCTGCAGCGACCCGCACCTCGAGATCAACCGCCTCCCGGCCGTCTGGTACGAGGCCGTCTTGCGCTGGGACGGGCAGGACTCGGCGTCGCCGCGGTACGCGATGGGGGCGACGATGCCGGGCATCCCGGGCGTCGTCATCGGCCGCAACAACGACCTGGCCTGGGGCGTGACCTACGCCTGCATGGACTGCGTCGACTCGTGGATCGAGGACTGCCGCGACGGCAAGTATCGCCGCGGCGACGGCTGGCATTCCTTCACGCGACGGCACGAGACGATCCAACGCCGCGGCAAGGACCCGGTCGAGGTCACGTTCTTCGAGAACGACCACGGCACCCTCGAGGGCGACCCCAACGTCGCCGGCCACTACCTCGCGACCCGCTGGAGCTGCGGCGAGGGGACCGGCGCCGAGGCGACCGAGGGCCTGCTGGGCATGCTCGAGGCCACCGACGTCGACGACGGGAGCAGGCTGCTCGGCCGGATCGCCAACTCGTCGTGGAACTGGGTCCTGGCCGACCGCGGCGGCCACATCGGCTACCAGATGGCCGGCCGGATGCCGTTGCGTCGCGAGGGGACGACCGGGCTCGTCCCGCTGCCCGGCTGGGACCCGGCCAACGACTGGCGGGGCTTCGCCAGGCTCGAGGACCTGCCCCGCGCCTTCGACCCGCCCGAGGGGTACATCGCCACCGCCAACGACGACCTCAACGCCCTCGGGCGGCTCAAGCCGATCAACATCAGCTCCGGCCCCTACCGCGCCCAGCGGATCCGCGAGGTGCTGGCCCGGGGCGAGACGGTGTCGGTCGAGAACATGGAGAAGCTCCAGTTCGACCTCCACTCGCGGCAGGCCGAGCGGTTCCTGGCGCTGCTCCGGCCGCTCCTGTTCGAGTCGGATGCCGAGGGGGCGCGCGTCCTGGCCGGCTGGGACGGCTCGTACGACGACGTCGAGGCGGCGGGCCTCTTCGAGCGGTTCTATCGCGCGCTCATCGAGGAGGTCTTCGGCGCCGGCTCCGACGGCCAGCCCGGCGGCCTCGGCGCGGCGGTCGTGGCCTACCTGATGGACCGCACGCCGTTCCTGGCCGAGATGTACTGGAACGTCGATCAGGTGCTGCTCTCCGAGCGCTCCCCCTGGTTCGGCGCCCGGTCGCGGTCGCAGGTCTACCGGGCCGCGCTGGCCAGGGCCCTGCGGCACGACCACGACCATGACCACGACCACGCGCACGACGGCCACGACCACGGCCACGACGGCGGCACCCGGGTCGTGCTGCGGCACATCCTCTTCGGCGGCCTGCTGCCGCTGCGGCTCGGCTTCGACCGCGGCCCGATCGCGTTGAAAGGGGGCCGGGCGACGGTCCACCAGGCGCAGGTCTATCACAACAAGGGGCGCGAGGTCGCCTTCGCCCCGTCGTATCGCTTCGTCGCCGACCTGGCCACCGACGACGCCCACACCACCTTGCCCGGTGGCCCGAGCGACCGCCGCTTCTCCAAGTGGTACGCCCGCGGCCTCCACGACTGGCTCCACGGCCGCTACCGCACCCTCCACGGCCAGCCGCCCGAGGAAGGGGATCCGGCGGAGTGATGTTGGGATCGAGGGCAAAGGGCAGAGGACAGAGGACAGAGGGCAGAGGGCCGAATGAACTCCGGTCGTCTGCCCTCTGCCCTCTGTCCTCTGCCCTCTGCCCTCTGCCCTCCGCCTTAATTCCAGGCGTCGGAGCTGAGGATCTCGCCCCGGTTGCGGGTGGAGAGGGCCTGGTAGACGCCGACCTTGGAGCCGGGGAGGATGGTGAAGAAGCCGTTGGACTCGGTCAGGCCCATCGGCATGCCGGTGCCGGGGTTGATCTGCCAGGTGTCGATCGTTTCCTTGAGGAAGTGGACCGAGCCGTCGGCGAACGCGAAGTTGGCCCCGCCGGGGTGGAAGCTCGAGGCCGACGAGGGGTAGGCCGTGGTGTAGTCGTTGGAGAAGTCCTGGGTCTTGCGCTGGGGGTTCATCGGGTACTCCGTCCAGAACAGCGTGTCGGCCGCGACGGCGTCGGCCCACCAGTGCCAGTTGCTGGCCTCGGAGGCGTTGAGCAGCGAGTGGGCGCGCTCGCCGTAGATGATCGTCTGGTGCGTGCCGTCGGTGATCGCGGCGAGCGAGTAGGCGAAGTTATAGTTGTAGATGCCGTTCTGCTGGCTGATGCGGCTCGGGTTGGTCACGTCGGAGTAGAAGAGCAGCTCGGGGAACCACATGCCGGTGCAGCCGGCGTAGCTGGTGTAGTAGATCGTGCAGACGGCCGGGTACTCGTAGAGGTAGAACCGCTGCGGCTGGTCGACGGTCGCGTCGCTCGGGCACCAGAGGGTGTTCAGGCCGGTGCCGAAGACGGTGTAATTGGCCGCGGTGTAGATGCTCCGGCTGAAGTTCATCGAGTCGAACAGCGGCTTCTGCTCGAGCTGGCCGAGCAACGAGACGAACGTGCTGGTGTCCTCGGCGTAGCCGATCAGGGGGTCGTACATCAGGGGGCTGCCGATCGGGAACGTCCCGAAGACGTCGGCGTAGTTGTGGGCGGCCAGCGCCAGTTGCTTGAGGTTGTTGGTGCACTGGGTCCGGCGGGCGGCCTCGCGGGCCTGCTGCACCGCGGGCAGGAGCAGGGCGATCAGGACGCCGATGATGGCGATGACGACGAGCAGCTCGATCAGCGTGAAGCCGCGGCGGGTGCGCGCGGTGCGCGACATGGGACTTCCTCCGGGAAGGAGTTGGGGGTGCGTCGTTCTCCCGCGGAGTGGCGTCGTGGCGGGCATGGCCCCGTGGTCAGGGCCGCCCGTTCTCCAGGGCCTTCTTCTTGACGTTGCCGCGCGGCAGGCGGTCCGTCGTGCTGAGCTGGCGGCCCGACGGCGCCGATGCGGCCGTCGCCGATGCCGGCGGCTCGGCCGGCGGCCGCGCGGCGGGGTTCGACTTCTCGGTGAGCTTGATCGAGCCGGTCCCCTCGGGCGAGCAGCCGGCGATCGCCAGCGCCAGGGCCACGGCCAGCGGCGGCCCCGCGCGGCGCGAGGACCTGCGAAGTTGCCGGATCATGCGGGTGGTCCCCACGTTGTTGAGAGGATCGAGGCCGGGGGTCGACCCGGGACGGTCCCCGGCCGCGGCGCCCGAGAGAGGAATGGGGCGCCCTTCCATAAAAAGGCATGGACCGGGCGGTCTGTCGATGACATGACCGCCCGGTTGCGTGGAAATGCTATAAAGCCGGTGGGTCCGCTGTCAAGGTGCCGCTCTCCGTAGGGTCCGCTCTTGCGGACCTCTTTCTGAATGGAAGAGGTCCGCAAGAGCGGACCCTACGGAGAGCGGGCGAATCGGCCTCAGATATGTCCGTGCGGCAGGATGAAGCCGAGGTCGGTCAGCTTGGCGATGATCGCGTCGACGCACTCCTGGACCGACTGCGTGCTGGTGTCGAGCCGGACCTCGGGGTTGAGCGGCGGCTCGTAGGGGTCGTCGACGCCGGTGAAGCCCATGGGCTTGCCCTCGGCCACGGCGTTGCGGGCCTTGGCGTAGAGGCCCTTCACGTCGCGCGACTCGCAGACCGCGAGCGGGGTGTCGCAGAAGACCTCGACGAAGTTCCCCTTCGACATCCGCCGCGCGTCGTCGCGGGTCTCGCGGTAGGGGCTGATGACCGAGCAGAGCGTCGTGCCGCCGTGCTGCGCGATCAGGCCGGCGACGTACCCGACGCGGCGGATGTTCGTGTCGCGGTCGTCCTTGCTGAACCCGAGCCCCTTCGACAGGTGGGTGCGGATCTCGTCGCCGTCGAGCGTCGAGACGTTCCGGCCGAACTCGGCCAGCCGCTCGACCAGCGCGTGCGCCACCGTGCTCTTGCCCGAGCCCGACAGGCCGGTGAACCAGATCGTCAGGCCCTGGCGGAACCTCGGCGGGCTGGTCTCATTCAGGATCTCGGCCACCGCCGGCCGGCTGAACCACTCGGGGAGCTGGAGCCCCTTGGCCAGGTAGTCGTCGCGGACCTGCGTCCCCGAGATGTCCGCCGTCTTCACGCCCGGCGGGACCTCGTCGACGGGCGAGTACCGGTCCTCCTCCGGCAGGAAGACCATCTGCTTGAAGTCGACCATGCCCATGCCGATCTCGCCGCCGTGCTTCTGCATGTTCTCCTGGGCGGCGTAGGGGTCGTAGAACGGCTTGCCGGCGCCATCCTTGCCGGGGCCGGCGTGGTCGCGGCCGACGATCAGGTGGGTGCAGCCGAAGTTGCGGCGGATGATCGCGTGCAAGAGCACCTCGCGCGGGCCGGCCATCCGCATGGCCAGCGGCAGGAGGCTCAGGACGACCGAGCCCGGCTCGTAGTAGTTGTCCACGAGGGCGCGGTAGCAGCGGACTCGGGTGTAGTGGTCGACGTCGCCCGGCTTGGTCACGCCGACGACCGGGTGGATCAGCAGGCCGCCGCCGATCTGGGCCGCGGCGCGCTTGGTCAGCTCCTCGTGGGCGCGGTGGAGGGGGTTGCGGGTCTGGAAGGCGACGACCTTCGACCACCCCAGGCCCTCGAAGTGCTTCCTCAGCTCGGCCGGGGTGCGGCGGAGCTCGACGAAGTCGTAGTGCGGCGGCGTCCGCAGGACCTCGAGCCGCCCGCTCGCGTAGTGGCCCGGTTGCTTGTTCAAATGAGCGACCGACGGGTGCTTGGCGTCGGTCGAGCCGTAGGCTCCCTTCGCCTCGGCGTCCTTGTCGACGGGGAAGATCTCCTCGACGTGGAGGAACGCCAGCAGGTTGCCGTAGACGTCGCGGAGCGCCAGGGCCTTGCCCTCGGCGACGCCGCCGCCGGGCGTCACCGGCAGGGTCACCGGCAGGGGCCAGAGGGTGCCGTCGGCCAGCCGCAGCTCGCCGACGACCCGCTCGTAGTCGGCCCGGCCGAGGAAGCCGCGCAGCGGCGAGAAGGCGCCGGTGGCCAGGAGCTCGAGGTCGCAGAGGCCGCGCTCGTCGAGGGTCAGGCTCGCGACGTCCTTGGCCGTGGCCTTCATCTCCGCGGCCCGGTCGGCGCCGACGATCAGGTCGACGAGCGTGCCGCCGTAGGGGGTATTCAACTTCGACGTCGTTGCGCTGGGCATCGGTCTCGGGTCCTCGTGCTCGGGCCTTCGCGGTCGTGGTCAAGCCGAGCCGCCATGAGAGCGGCGTCGGTTCTTGGGGTCAAGGTCGTGATGATCAGATCACCCATTCGCGGGGCGCGATGCGGCCGGCGAGGTCGGCGACGGTGGTGCGGTCGAGCACGGCCCGCTCGGCGACGCGGACGTCCTCCCAGACCCCGGCCAAGGCCCGCGCCGCCGGCCCGGTCGGCGGCCTCGGCGGCTCGCCGGGCCCGTCGATCGCCGCCAGGACCTCGCCCAGCGCGATCGTCTCCGGCGCCCGCGCCAGCCGGTAGCCCCCCGCCGCCCCCCGCGTGCTGTGGACCAGGCCCGCCCCCTTGAGCTGGAGCAGGATCTGCACCAGGTACCGCTCCGGGATGCCGTGCGCCTCGGCGATCTCCCGGATCCGCACCGGCGGGTCCTCCGGCCCGTGCCCCGCCAGGGCGATCACGGCCAGGCACGCGTACTCGGCCTTGGCGGAGACTTTCATGGGGATGGGTGGCCGGTGGTCGGTGGTCGGTGGTCGGTGGAGACGGGTGGCCCGTGGTCGGATTCCGTAGGGTCCGCCGTGCGGGCCGATCGTCTTCGGGCCACAGGCCACCGGCCACTCGCTCTACAACTGGCTGCTATCCAGCGAATGCAGCCCGCATTCCGTCTTGGCCTGGCCGGCCCAGCGGCCGGCGCGCTCGTCCTGGCCGGGGGCGACGGCGCGGGTGCAGGGCCAGCAGCCGATGGAGGGATAGCCCTGGTCGTGCAGGGGGTTGTATGGCACCTTGTTGGCGACGACGAACGCCCAGACGTCGCGGTGTGTCCAGTGGAGCAAGGGGTTGACCTTCACCAGGCCGAACTTCTTGTCCCAGCCCACGACGTCCGCCCGCGCCCGGTGCGACGACTGGTCGGCGCGGATCGAGGAGATCCAGGCGTCATACCCCGCGACGGCCTTCCGAAGCGGGACGATCTTGCGGTCGTGGCAGCAGCGGTCCGGGTCGTGGGCATACACCGGCCCGCCGTTGTCGGCCTCATACTGGGCGACGGTCCGGTCGGCCCGGACCAGCTCGACCTCGATCCCGTACCGCTCGGCGATCCGGTCGCGGAGCTGGAGGGTCTCGGCGAACTGGTAGCCGGTGTCGAGGTTGAAGACGCGGACCCTCGGCTCGATCTCGGCGATCATGTGCAGGATCGCGCAGCCCTCGGGCCCGAAGGCCGTGGCCATCGTCAGCCTCGGGAAGTACCGCTCGACGGCCCACCGCACGACCTCCTGCGGCCGCGCCCCCTCGAGCCGCCGGCTCGCCTCGGCCAGCTCTTCCGCACCGACGGCCTGCTCCAGCGCCATCATCGACCCCTCCCGCCCGCCTCGGATTCTCGGGCGTCGAGGCCAATCTTACCCATCATGGCGATCAAAGTCAACTTTCCCGCTTTGCCCGTGGTCTTGCAGGGCCGTCGGCGTGAGCCGTTGCCGCGTTCCCCCGCATCCCGACGGGACGAGCCTGCGACGGTTGAGGAGGGGCGGCCGGCCCACCCAGGGGGAGAGGGAGGAAGTCGTCGGGCGTGTTGCCCACGTCCGACGAGGGGGAAGGGCCGATCGGCGCGGGGGCCTTCCAAGGGATGGTGGGGGTCTGGTAGAGTGGGGGCGGACAGGAACGCCCCCGCCCGAAGGGCCGTCCCCGCGAGGCCCGAGGGCGGCGCCGACCGAAAACGGGCCGCGGCCTCGGGACCGGCCGCCGCGCCCCGCGTCTCCTCCCCCTAACACCCATCCATCTCCGCCGATCGGCCGCGCCGCCGCCAGACCGGGCGACGCCGGGCCGACCGCCATGCCCACCGGGGGGGCCGACCAACGATGGCCGCCGACAAGGACCTCTTCGACGAAGAACAGACGATGGTCGCGATGAGCTTCGGCGAGCACATCGAGGACCTCCGACTCCACCTCGTCCGCGCCCTGCTCGGCCTGGCCGTGGGGGTGATCATCACGTTCGTCCCGCCGTTCTTCCTCGGCTGGCGGGTCATGGAGATGATGCAGGCGCCGGCGCAGAAGTCGCTCGAGGCCTTCTACACCAAGGAGGCCAACGACCGGTCGCAGGCCGTCGCCAAGGACGCCGCCGCGGACCGCGTGCCGATGACCGTCGAGGTCCCCGCCGCCGACCTCGCCGCCGCGCTCCGGAAGCTCATGCCCGAGGCGAAGCTCCCGAGCGGCGACGCGCTCAAGGGGGTCTCCTACCCCCTACCGTTGGTCTTCCACAAGCACGAGCAGATCCTCGTAACCAAGGACACGACCCGGCCCCGCGACGCCCTCGTCTCGCTCGCGCCCCTGGAGACGATGACGATCTTCTTCATGGTCTGCATCGTCACCGGCCTGGTCATCGCCAGCCCGTGGGTCTTCTACCAGATCTACGCCTTCGTCGCCGCGGGCCTCTACCGGCATGAGCGGCGGTACGTGCAGAAGTTCCTGCCGCTGTCGCTGGGGCTGTTCCTCGCGGGCGTCTTCCTCTGCTTCTTCGTCGTGCTGCCGGTCACGTTGCAATTCCTGCTCGACTTCAACGTCTCGCTCGGCATCGAGCCGACCTTGCGGATCTCGGAGTGGATGAGCTTCGCGACGATCCTGCCGCTGATCTTCGGCATCTGCTTCCAGACGCCCCTGGTCATGCTCATCCTCGAGCGCATCGGCATCTTCACGATCGACGACTTCCGCGCCAAGCGGAAGATCGCGATCCTGGTCATGGTCGTCGCCGCGGCGCTCATCACGCCGACGCAGGACCCGTTCAGCATGATGCTCCTGGCGGCGCCGATGATCCTGCTGTACGAGTTCGGGATCATCATGATCCGGTCGCGGCCGCGGGAGCGATCGACGGCGATGGCGGACTGATCGGGGAGGTGGACGTTCGGCCGACTCCGGAGGATGGGTGCCACGGGTTCGGTCGGGTGGCACGCCCCGCAAGGGCGTGGCCGGGCCGCGGACCACGCCCTTGCGGGGCGTGCCACCCGACCGCGATC
>DASZMJ010000224.1:0-2237 GCA_035551935.1 Isosphaeraceae bacterium | reverse complement strand
CCGACGGCAAGGACTCGGCCCATGCCCTGTCGGGCCAGTTTGGACTCGATCGCGTCTGGCAGATCGCCGGCTCGGCCGATGGCCCGCTCTTCTCCCCGTGGGACGACCGCGAGCCTACCTGGTGGCTCGGGGCCGGCGGCTGGGAGGTCGCCGACTTCGCGCCGCCGTGCGAACTGGTCCCGGAAGATCCCCGTTTCAAGAATGAGAAGGTGAAGCCGACCTGGGCCGAGACCCGCGTCCTGGTCGGCCCGGCCGGGGCGATTTACACAGTCAGCGCGACCAATGGGAACGGCACGAGCACGACCGCGCGCCGTATCAGCGGCAAGTCCGAAGTCCTGGGGCGAGAATCTTCGCACCTGTACGTCTCCTACAGCTTCATCACCCCCGACGGGGCGCTCTGGAACGCCGGGTTCGGCGATCTGCGACGGTTCGCCGACGGCCGATGGAGGAGCGTCGCTGCCCTGCCCGGCGCGGGGCCGCTGGACGAGCAGGGTTTCCGCACCGGCGACACGAACTTCTCTATTGGCTATGGCCTGCGAGCCATCGGCGACGCCGGGCCGCCGTGGCTCCTCCTCGACCGCGACGATAAACAGATCCTCGGCCTCTCCTACGGCCCCGACTTCAAGGAGCCGAAGCTCGACGCGGTCAAGGTCGTCGAAAATGGCGCCACGCTGAAGGTCCACGACGCCATCCCCTGGTCGAAGGGCGAGCTCCTGCTGGCGACCGAAAAGGGCCTCCGCCGCCTCGACATTGCCTCGGGGAAAGTCGAACCATCCCCCCTGCCCGCCCCCGACCGTCCGATCACGTCGCTCGCGCGAGACGGCCTCGGCCGCGTCTGGCTGGCTGGCGAGGGGCTCTGGCTCGCCGACCCCGACGGCACGCGGCTCCACGACTGCGGCCCGTTGCCGATGATGGGACGGACGACGGTCGTGACGATCGCCGCCGATCCCGGTCATCGCGACGGCATCATCGTCTCGCTCGGCGAGCGCGGGGTGGCCTTCGTCCGGATCAGCGCTGGAGCCGCTCGGTGAGCTCCCGCGCGTCGGCATACGACGGGTTGAGCCGCAGCGCCTGCCCGGCCGCGACGAGGGCTTCCTTGTTCTGCTTGGCCGAGGCGTGGGCCTGGGCCAGGTGGAAGAAGACGTCGGAGCGGTCGGGGAGCCTGGCGGCGGCGGCCTTGAGGTCGGCGACCGCCGCGTCGGGGTGATTCAGGGCCAGGTGGGCAAGGCCGCGGCGGTGGTGCGCCTCGGCGTGATCGGGGGCGACCTGCAGCGCCTGGTCGAGCCGCGCCAGCGCCTGGTCGGGCTGGTTCCTCGCGAGCTGGAGCGTCGCCACGCGGACGATCGTCTCGGCCGACGTCGGGTCGTCCTCCAGGGCGCGGAAGTACGAGGCCAGCGCCTCGACCGGCCGGCCGAGGCCCTCGAGCGTCCGCCCCTCGGCGAGGTGCGCCTCGGGCTTGTGCGGGTCGATCTCGATCGCCTGGGCGAACCGCTGGAGCGCCACGTCGTCGTGGCCGACCTGGTGGAGGATCTGGCCGAGGCCGATCAGGGCGTCGACGTAATCCTTGTCGATCTCCAGCGCCTTGCGGTACTCGGCCGCGGCGGCGTCGAAGGCGCCCTGCATCTGGAGGACCTGCCCGAGCCTCATGTGCGGCTCGGCCGAGCGGGCGTTCTCGGCCAGCCACTGGTCGAGCAGCCCCCTCGCCTGGGCGAGGTCGCGGCGGTCGACGGCCGCCTGCGCCGCCTCGCTCAGCTCCTGGCGGTGCAGCACCTGCGACGGGCTCGGGTCGTCGCGATCCTTCCGCCCGAGCACCGCGCAGCCGGGGGCCGTCGCGAGCCAGAGCGCGACCACCCCACCGGCCATCACGGCGCGACGCCGCATGCAGGCGCCCCTCCCTGGGGTCCCGTCCCGACTCGCGGACGTCTCCGCGACGGGCCTCCGGCCGATCCTTCGGCCTCCTCTACCTCATCGACGCGGGACTGAGCCGAACTCGAACCCCCGCCGATCGCCCGGCAAATTAAGCGCGGCGAGAACGGGGGTCAATCCCGTTTGGGCGCGATGCGGATATCTGGGGGATCTGGGTCCTGTAGGGTCCGCTATTGCGGACCATCTTCCCGAGGCCGTCGGATCGAAGATGGTCCGCAATAGCGGACCCTACGCGACGCCGCAGGCTTCCCGCGCCCGGTCGAGCACGACACGAGCCGTCTTCCGCGCCCGCTCGGCCGCGGCGCGGCGGA
>DASZMJ010000223.1:0-9914 GCA_035551935.1 Isosphaeraceae bacterium | reverse complement strand
AGGCGGGCCAGCTCGGCCCGCTCCTCGGCCGTCAGCTTCAGGACGTACTTCTTGGCCATGACGAACCTCCCCGTGGACTTCGATGCGGCCGGACAAGGGAGGCCATCTTACCCGAAAATTACCGAGTGACGATCCACTAGGACGAATCCCGGCCGTCGTCGACGATCAGGGCGTTTTCTCCTTGGCGGGCGTGGGCCGGAGGATGAGGGTGACGTAGGTCCCCTTGGGGGGCACCTTGGCGCTATTGGCGACGAAGGTGCGCTCGGCGTCCGAGTCGGAGCTGGCGAAGGGGACGTCCAGGATCGCCGACGGGAAGTTGGCGACGGTGATCAGGTCGCCGTCGTCGGCGGCGAAGAGGGGCCGCTTGGTGTCGGGGTCGATCAGCTCGAGGCTGCCGCCGAAGACCCAGTCGCGGTCGAGGGTCTTGCCGCTGCGGATGTCCTTGACGAACTCGCGGGCGTCGAGGCGACGGGCCTTGCCGTCCTCGACCCACTCGGCCTCGACGGCGATCGGCGTGCCCTCGGGGGGCTCGAACCTGGGCCGGAAGCGGACCGGGTGGATCGGCTCGGCGCCGGTCAGGAGCAGGCCGGCCTGGATCATCCGCGCCGGGGCGTCGGTGGCCAGGACCGACTCGTGCTCCTTGGTGCGCGCGAGGCAGAGCAGGTGCTCCAGGGCCACCTCGTTGTGCTGCGCCACGCGGGCGCGGAGGATCAGGCGACGGCCCTTGGGGTCGAACCAGAGGTTGTTGCGCCCCTTGTTGAGATCCTTCCACGACGGGTCGGGCTGGAACGAGTCGGGCGGCGGGTCGTCGGCGCGGCGGGCGGGCGCCTGGGCCTGAGAGGCGACGACCGCGGCGGTCAAGAGCAACGGCGCGAGCATGGGGCAGGGGCCTCCGTCCGGGAGGGTGTCGCTCCCGCCCAGCATAGCCGCCCCGGCGCGCGGAAGGAAGGCCGCCGGGGCGAGTGCCCCGGCGGCCCTCCGGTCGCGTTGGGAAGTCGTCGACGACGGGGCCGCGACGGTCGCGGCTCGGATCAGAGGCTGACCGACGGCACGACGCTCGGGATGCCGAGCCGCTCCTCCTCCTCCTCGAGGATGACGATGCGGGGCGTGACCATCAGCATCAGGCTGCTGGTCCGCCGGCCGATGCCGATGTTGCGGAAGAGGCGGTCGACCAGCGGCAGCTTGTCGAGGATCGGCGTGCCGAACTCCAGCCGCTGCTCCTGGAGCCGCTTGACGCCGCCGAGCAGGACCGTGCCGCCGTCGGGGACCGTCACCGTCGTGCTGACGGTGGTCACGTCGGTCTGCGGCAGCTGGATCTGACCGTTGATCGACGTGGCGCCGCCGCCGAGGCCACCGCCGCCGACGGCCGCGGGGATCGGGAACGTGGCGAACGAGTCGAGCACCTGGAAGATCGGCGCCAGGGTCAGCCGGACGTACCGCCGGTCGGCGGTGACGACCGGCAGGGCGAACAGCCGCACGCCGTCGTTGATCGGCGCCGGGATCGGCAGGAACGCCACGGCGCCGAAGCCGACGATCGGGATCAGCTCCGAGACGTAGTAGCGCTGGGTGACGTTGATGACCGACGCCAACGCCCCGTTGAAGGTCGTGACCTTGGGCGCCTGGACGATGTTCGACCGGCTGTCGCCGTGGATGGCCGTCAGGAACAGGTAGAGCTCCAGGTCGCTGAGGAAGGCGATGCCGAACGTCGTCGCCGACGAGCCGACGGCGTTGAACGGCGTGATGACGTCGGCGCTGCTCTGGTTGAACGGGATGCTCAGGTCGGAGGTGAAGTTGCCGTTGGCGTTGCCGTTGGACTGGCGGCCGACGACGACCTCCTTGGGCCCGTAGGTTCCGTCGCGGACCGGGTTGAAGACGTAGGGCGTGATCGTGCCCGAGGTCGTGCCGCCGGTCGTGCCGCCGGTCGTGCCGCCCGTCGTGCCGCCCGCGACGCCGCCGGCGCCGACGCCGCCGGCACCGACGCCGCCGGCACCGACCGTGCCGGTGCCGCCGAGGCTGGCGTTGAACAGGTTGCCCGAGCCGGGCAACAGCGCCGCGAACGAGTTGTGCTTGTTGTAGGCCTTCGACAGGATGTTGAAGTCGAAGTCGACGCCGATCTGCTCGAAGAAGTCGTCGCTGACGGTGATGAACCGGACCTCGACGGAGACCTGGAGGTCCTGGAGCTTGCGGAGCTGCCGCAGCAGGTCGACGACCTGGTCGTGGACCTCGGGGCGGTGGCGGATGATCAGGCTGATGTTGAGGAAGAACGGCGTGATCGTGCCGACCTGCGCGGTCTGGTCCTGGGCGTTGGCGAAGCCGGCGCCCATGCCGTAGCCGGCCGAGTCGGGGTCGTCGCCCAGCGGGTTGATGACCCGCCAGGTGCCGGGGGCGACGGCGGTGGTGATCAGCTGGATCAGCGGCATCATGTCGTTCATGCCGACCCGCGGGGCCGCCGCGGCGCCCGGCGCCGAGCCCTCGCCGGCCATCGCCGTCGCGGCGCCCGAGCCGTTGCCCGTGAGCGCCGCCTGCCGCGCCGCCCGGGCCGCGTCGCCGCTCGGGCCGCCGAAGTTCGTGTTCGAGAGGTTCGGCGGCAGCGTCTGCACCGACTGCACGATGTCGCTGTGCGGCGTGATCACCAGGTCGGCCACGTCGTACGGCCGCGTGATCATGTCCGTGTGCGAGGACTGCGGGGTGGTCAGCACGAGGATCTCCTCGTCGACCCGGTAGGTCATCCCGAGCGGCTCGAGGATCAGCTGGAGGGCCTTCTTCAGCGTGATCTTGTCGGCCGTCAGGCTGACCGGCGTCTGCTCGGTCAGGGACTCGTCGGCCAGGGCCCTGGTGTCGAGGTGGATGTTCAGCCCGGTGTAGCTGCGGAGGTAGTCGATCGCGTCGCCCAGCGGCTGGTTGTGCCAGGTCAGGGAGATCGGCTCGTTGAGCTTGGCCTCGATCGCCTGGACCCGCGGGTTCTTCTTCGAATAGAGCCGCTCGTCCATCTTCTCGCGGCGGTGGTTCAGGTCGTTGAAGGTGTTCGGGAAGGCGATGTTCCGACTGTGGATGTCGGACGGGATGGTCATCGTGGCGTCGGCTGCCTGGATGCTCTCCAGGAACGACTCCTCCTTGTTGGAGCGGTTCTTCAGGTCGATCTCGTAGTGCCGCTGGGCGCGCATCTTCCAGGCCAGGGCCTGGGCGGAGATCTCCATGGGGTCGATCTCCAAGGCCTTGCGGGCCAGGGCCTCGGCCTCGGCGTACTTGCCGTCGACCTCGGCCTGGTGGGCACGGGCCATGATCTCCTTCATCTGCGCGAGCTTGGCGGTGTTGGCCTCGAGGATCCGGAGCCGCTTGCGCTCGATCTCCTCGCGCTGGGCCTTGTCCTGCATCTTGTACTGGAAGGCCTCGCGCTCGCGGCGGGCGTCGGCCAGGCGGGCCTCGACGCGGCCGAGGAGGATCTTGGTCGTGATCGGGCCGGCGCCGGCGGCCTTGACCTCCTGCGCCGTCTTCTGGAGCAGGGCGACCGCCTTGTCCGGGTCGGTCTCCAGCAGGCGACGGACCTCGCCCATGTTGGCGCTGACCTGGGCGTTGAGCTGCTGGGCCTTGATCGCCTCGGCGTCGGTGGCCGTGGCGTCGGCGTCGGCCTTCGCGTCGTTCGCCCTGGCCTTCTCGCCGCCCCTGGGCAGGCGGATCAACAGGTCCTGGACGCGCTGGACGACCCCCTCGTCGAGCGCGGCGCCGCTGGTGGCGGCGGCGACGACCTCGTTGAGCAGGGCGCGGGCGCGGTCGGGCTCATTCTTGCGGACGGCGGCCAGGGCGGCCTCGTACGTGGTCAGCGCGGCCTGCTGCTCGGCCAGGGTGATCTGGGTCAAGAGCTCGTCGGCCTTCGAGCCGACGGCGCCGCCGCCGGCCTTGGCCTGGGAAGCGGCCTCGCGGGCGCTGGGGTAGTCTCCGCTGGCGAAGGACGTGCGGGCCTTCTCGAGCAGTTGCTCGGCCGGGCTCGGGGGCTGCTCCGGCGCCGCGGCCGGCGGCGGCACGGCCTCGCCGGCCGGCGGGGCCGGCTCGCCCGCCGGCGCGGGGACGGGCTCGGTTGCGGGCGCCGGGGCCGGTTCGTCGGCCGGGGCCGGGGCCGCCTCAGCGGCGGGCTCCAGGGGCAGGTTCGGGGCCGGCGCCGGGGCGGGCGCCTCGGCCGGGGCGGGCGCCTCGGCCTCGACCGGGGCGGGGGCCTGGGCCTGCTGGACGGCCGGGTCGGCGGGCGCGGGGGCGACCGCGACCTGGGTGGCGGCGGGGGCGCCGCCGCGGGCGCGGGCCATCGCCACGTCGTTGAGCACGTCCTCGGCGCGGTCGGCCTTCAAGGGCGGGGCGACGTTCATCCGCAGCGCCTGCCGCGCCGTCGCCTCGGCCGCGTCGAGTTGGTTGGAGGCCAGCTCCTGGCGCGCCTTGCCGACGAGCGTGGCGTACAGCTCGGGCCGGGCGGCGAACCGGCCGCCGCCGTTCCGAAGGGTGTCCTGGCGGCGCAGGGCGCGGGCCGCCGTGGCGACCTTGCGCGGGCTCTGCTCCCAGACGCCGTAGCGGAGGCCCCACGAGTCGACCTCCACGGCGATCGCCTCGGCCTGGTCGTAGCGGCCGGCCTTCAGCTCGTCCTGCGCCTCCTTGAGCCGGGCGCGGGCCGTCGCCTTGTCCCCCTTGACCCGGGCGCCGCCGACGGCCACGCCCTTGGCGCGGGCCCGGGCGCGGGCCTTGTCCAGCTCGGCGGCGACCTTCGTCGGCGTCAGGTCGAAGAAGCCGTAGTGGACGTTCAAGGCGCGGGCCTCGGCGAGCTGCTTGGTGGCCTCGTCGAGGTGGTCGAGCTGGATCTGCTCGCGGGCCGCGTGCAGCAGCCACGCGGCCCGCGTCTTGTCGGCGGACGTGCCCCGCGACGCCGCGCGGGCGTTGCGGCTCTCCAGCTCGTCGAGGACGCGGCGGGGCGAGTCCTCGACGTCGGCGAACGGGACGTTCAGCGCGTCGGCCTCGCGGGCCAGCCGCCGGGCCTCGTCGATCCGGCCGGAGGCGATCGCCTGCCGCGCCTGGGCAACCAGCGCCGCGGCGCGGTCATGGTCGCTGCCGGGTGCGCCGGCCGACGGGAGCACCGCGACCGGCTGGGCGGCCGGGGCCGGCGCCGGGGCCGCGGTCGTCGGCGTCGCGTCGGCCGTCGGGGTCAGGTCCGCGACCGGGGTCGGGACCGGGGTCGTGGCGGACGCCTGGACCGTGGCCGGGTCGGCCGCGGCCGGCGTGGCGGCGACGGCCGCCGGGGCCGCGGCGCCGGCGGAGGCGCCGGCGGTCCGCGCGACCTCGTCGAGCCGGCGGAAGGCGTCGTCGAGGTCGCGCTGTTCGGCCTCGGTCAACTCGTCGCGGTAATCCTTCGCGACGTTCAGGTACTTCTCGGCGCGGACATACTCCTTGTCGCGGATCAGCTTGATCCCGCCCCGGAGATACTTCGACGGCGGCGCCGGCAGTTTGGGGCGCGCCGCGGGCGGGGCCGGGCCGGCCGCGTCGTCGGGCGGGGCTCCGTCCGTGGCCAGCCCCCAGGCGCCCAGGGTCAAGAGAATCGTCAGCGTTTTGAGCCTTCCCAACGCGACCTCCTTTCGCCGCTCGCGGGGCGACCGCCGACTTCCCTGGCGACGGTCTCTGTCGTGCCGCCGCGACGGCCGACGTGCTTGCTTTGGCTCCGCGCCGGCCGCCGCCCGAGGGGCGAACGACGGGTCCTCCGGGCTGAACCGGGGCTTCCACGGACCTCGAGACGTGACGTTCGGATGGGTGCGTCCGAGAAAGGGGATGAGACGGGGGGGATTTACCCCGATCCGCCCGGCCCGTCAAGCCGAGTCGCGCGCTTTTTCCGACGGCCGCCCCCGCCGGCCGGGCGAGGGGAGGAGAGGGCGGAAGGCAAAGGGCATAAGGACAGAGGGAAGAACGCAGAGGGCAAGGGACAAGAGGGTCAACGAAGAACGGCCCCCGACGCGTGCGCGTCGGAGGCCGTCGAGGGTGAGAGGATCGGCCGTGAGGAATCAGCGGCGACCGCCGCCGTAGCCGCCGCCCATGCCGCCGCCGTAGCCGCCGCCATAGCCGCCCATGCCGCCGCCGCGACCGCCGCGGCCGCGGCCCCCGCCGCCGCCGCCATAGCCGCCCATCATGCCGAAGGCACCCGTTTTGCCCTTCTTGCGGGGCGCGGTCTCCTTGAGCGCCAGGGCGTAGGTCTCCTTCATCTCCTTGCGCTCGGCGTTGGCGGTATCCCGCGCCTGGCTGGCGAGCTCCAGGGCGCCGTTGGGGCGGAGCAGCAGCGCGGTGGCCGGCACGGCGAAGTCGGCGCCGCTGAGGCCCAGCTCCTGCACCGGACGGGTGCCGCCGGCGGTGCCGAGCACCAGCAGGTGGCTGGTGAAGTCGACCGACTGGGGTTTGGACTCCTTACCCTCGTAGCTGGGGACGGTCGCCGAGGTCTTGGCGCCGATGAGCTGGCCGGGGCCGGCGTCGAAGTCGCGGACGATTGTCTGGCCGTCGGCGGGCCGCCAGCTCGCGACCTGGAAGACGACCTTGTCGTCGCCGGCGCCGCTGGGGTGCAGCACGTAGGTCGAGACGTCGGCCGGGACCTTCACCGCGTACGGGACTTCGGCCCACGGGCCGGTCAGCTCCTTGCTGGCGACGTCGGTGCCGGGCATCACGTCGTTGCGCTCGAAGTTCGGGTTGGCGACGACCAGGCGGAGGCGGTAGCGGTACGTCGCGCCCGGCTCGACGGTGAAGTCGAGCGAGCGGACCATCAGCGTCGATGTCTCACGGCGCTCGAAGTTCAGGTCCTCCTGTCGCGCGCCGCCGCCGCCGCCGCGGTTCGTCATCTGGCTGTAGCCGGTCTGGTTCCGATTGTTCTTGACCGACTGCCGCATCGCCTTGCTGTAGGCGGCGCCCATCTTGGCCATGTCGTAGCCCTCGCCGCCGGAGTCGGCCAGCGCCTTGTCCTCCTCCTTCTGCTTCTCCTTCATCTTCTGCTTCTCATCGGCGGAGACCAGCGCATCGACGAACACGCCGCGCCAGTAGCCGACCTTGAGGAAGGGGAGCTGGTCGACCAGCGAGCCGTGGATCACGACGTCCTGCGGGACCTTCTCCTCCTCGGCGTCGGTGATGTCGCCCTGCACGAGGTGGTTCTTCGCGTAATCGACGACCTGCCAGTCGCTCCAGGTGCCGTCGTCGTTGAGCTCCTGGCGCTGGACGTCGACCCGCAGGTAATGCGGATAGGCGGAGGCCAGGTCGAGCTTCAGGGCCTTGGCCCAGTTCTCGCGGAGCTTCTTGTTGTCGACGGTGCCGAGCAGGACGACCCAGCGCTTGCCGACGAGGCCCGACTTGGGCTCCTTGCCGTCGGTGCTCTCGTCCTTGGTGTCGGCCTTCTCGTCCTTGGCGGCGGCGTTCTCGTCGCCGCCGGCGATGGCGGCGCGCTGCTGGAGCCGGGCGAGCTCCTTCTTCCGCTTCTCCTCGGGGTCGACCGGCTTCGCGCGCTCGCGGTTGCCGCGGCCCGACTTCTTGGTCCCCTTGGCCTCGTCGGCCTTCTCGTTCGGGTCGACCATGATCCGCTTGCCCGACGCGTCGCGGAGGAAGAGCTCGGGCCCGCCGCGGCCGGGGAAGGCGTCGGGGTCGGCGATGGCCAGCAGCACGGGCTTCTCGCGGATGGCGCCGGCGTTGGGCTCGGGCGTCACCCAGCGCTTGTCGATCGCGGCCTGCTGCGTGCCGGTGTCGGCCCGGGCCGCGTCGTTCTTGGCGACGCGCTCCTTGAGGTCGGGGATCGTCAGCTTGACGGCCTGGTCGCCGGCCAGCTCCTGCTCGATCGTGGCCCGGGGGACGGACCGGTTGATGCTGGCGTTGGCGGTCTTGATGCTGATCTGGAGCTCCTCGGGTGTGATCTTGACGGCGCGGTTGGCCATCGCCTGGCCGATGAAGACCAGGCAGAGGGCGACGGCGACGCCCATGCCGACCTTCTCGCCGTAGCGGAGCCCGAAGTCTTTGAGCTTGTCCACCGTCGGATTGGCCATGGTCGCGGACCCTCGCGTGTCGTGGTGATCGGTTGGGGGTAGTCGGTCGGCGTCACTGCGCGCCCTTGGCCTCGGCCTTGGCGTCGCCGGCCGGCTTGGCGGCGGGCTTGGTCTGGTCCGGGGCCGGCTTGGCCTCGTCGGCCTTCGCCTCGCCCTTGGCGTCGGCGGCGGCCGGCTTGGCGTCGGCCTTGTCGGAATCCTTCTCTTTGTCCTTCGCCTCGGCCTTGCCCTGATCCTTGTCGTCGGCCTTGGCGGCGTCCTTGCCCGGCTCGGCCTTGGCAGGCTCGGCCGGCGCCGGGGCGTTGGCGGTCGGTGGCTGGGGGGCGGTCGCAGTCGCATTCGCCGGCGCCGCGGGGTTGGCCGGGGCCTCGGTGCCGCCGGGCGAGGCGGTGGGGCTGGCCGGGGCGTCGGCGGGCCGGTTGTAGAACCGGGCGATGCCGTTGATGCGGACCTCGACGAGGTTGTAGTAGGGGTCGAAGGCGGGCTCGGCCTTCTTCGTGTCCTTCTTGGCGTCCTTCTCCGACTCGTCGGGCTTGTCGGCCTTGTTCTTCTCGCGGAGGCTGACCTTGCCGCGGTCGGCGTTCGGGCCGGTGGCGCCCTCGGACTGGCCGCCGAAGTTGAAGCCGCTGGAGCTCTGCTGGTTGAAGCCCTTGAGCTGCGCCTGCTGGCCCCGCATCATCTGCATCTGGGCGCTGGCGCTGCCGCCGACGCGCGACGACCGATACACGTTGCCGGAGCCGCCGTAGCTGCCCAGCTCGGCGCCGCCGGCGCTCTCCCCCTTCTGGGGCTTCTTGACGCGCTGATCGGGCCGGCTGAACTCGACCTCCCTGATCTCGATGGCCATCGGCGAGTTCTGCAAGGCGGTGAAGAGGTCCTGGAGGTGGTCCTGGTCCATCAGCACCGACAGGTAGACCGGGTAGAGTCGATACTGGTTGCCGGGGGGGGCCATGAACTGGACCTCGCCGGCCGAGGTCGTGGGCGCCGCGGCCCCCTTGCTCGGGTCGGCCGGCGGCGGCGGGACGTTGCCCGGGACGATCGGCGGCGAGGTCTGGAGCTTCTCGGCCGCCGTCCGCGCCGCGGGCTTCTTGCTGTTCCAGACCTGGTCCATCGCCGACTCGCTGGCGACGTCGACGCCGGCGAGCTTCTTGATGATCGCCCCGTCCCAGTCCTTGGCGTCGCCGTTGACCTTGGCGACGACGTCCAGGACCGTGCGCTGGAGCCAGAGCCGCTCCTGCGCGTCCCAGATCTGCTTGAGCGTCGGCGTCTCGCCGACGGTGAAGTGGATCGGGCCCAGCAGCTCGTCCTCGCTCGGGGCAACGATGACGCCGGTGCCCTCGTCGAAGTCGAATGGCTTGATCGTGTTGTAGACCTTGGTGACGTACTTCGGGTAGGCGTCCTTGTAGAGGTCGATGGCGTTCTGGATGACCGAGGTGTCGACCCCCTCGGGGTAGTGGCGGCCCCACTTGGCGAAGGTGTCCTCGAAGCCCTCGGGCCAGTCCAGCAGCGGCGCCTGCCGGTCGTAGAGCTGGCGCCAGGTCGAGTCGACGACCTTGCCGAGGTCGCCGGTCTTCTCCTCGACGACCTGGCTGTAGGCGCGGGTCTTGAAGCCGGGGCCGAAGGACTTCAGGCCGTTCTTGGCGCCCTCGACCTTCTTGGCCGCCGCGTCGGTCTTGTCCTTGATCTCGCCGGCGCTGGCGAGGTAGGCGATCATCGGGAAGAGGATCGCCAGGCCGATCGCGATCCAGAACCGATATTTGATCATCTGCCGCAGGATTTCTTTGAGCTGCTGGTCCATGGTCGGGCCTCTCGGCGGGTCTTGGTCGTGGGGTCATCCGCCCCGCGGCGGCCCCGTCGTCGGGGGGGCCGCCGCGGGACGGG
>DASZMJ010000222.1:0-11547 GCA_035551935.1 Isosphaeraceae bacterium | reverse complement strand
AGGCGGGCCAGCTCGGCCCGCTCCTCGGCCGTCAGCTTCAGGACGTACTTCTTGGCCATGACGAACCTCCCCGTGGACTTCGATGCGGCCGGACAAGGGAGGCCATCTTACCCGAAAATTACCGAGTGACGATCCACTAGGTCCTGTCGCGCGGTGGCAGCTTCGGCGAGCCGACGGACGAGCCCTCGGTCCTCTGGGCGTGGCTCGTGAGGAACCTGGAGCGCCTCGTCGAAGAGCTGGCGTACCATCGGGTGTTGACGGGCCGCGTCGCGGTGTGGGTCGGCTACCGCGACGGGCGGGCGGGCGAGGGCCGCGCCGCGCCGGAGGTGCCGAGCGACCGCTTCGACGTGCTGTTGGAGACGTTGCGGCCCTGCCTGCGGCGGGCGTGGGTGCCGCGGGCCCCCGCGGGTCGGATGCATTTGTTCGCCGAGGACTTGCGGCCCCACGCGCCGCGGCCGCTCGGGCTGTTCGACGGCCCGGTGGCGGCCGACGCGGCGACGGCGCTGAAGCAGGCCGTCAACGACAGGCACGGGCGGTTCGCGCTGCGCAGTGCCGCCACGCTGCCCCTGGGGCCGGTCTACAACGACCGCGCCAACGGGTACGACATCTGCGACGTCCACGGGAAGATGTGCTTCTGAGCCTCACGGCGCGATCGCGACGACGACGGCCTCGGTCGTGCCCGGCGCGTTGCCCTCCAGGCGGTTGTTGACGAAGAGGAAGGCCGGCTTCTCCCGCCGCCTCGACCGGTTCGCGATCTCCACCACCTCCGCTCATTCGAGAGGGCGCGTCGGGTCTCGAGGGCGAGACCCGCCGGGTTTCGGCACGTTGCAACCCGTCGCGATCAGACGTCGACGATCATGACGTCGACGCCGGTGGCCTCGTGGACGAGGCGATCGAGGATGGAGCCGCCGAAGAGGCGGCGGTGCCAGGGTCGATGGCTCTTGCCCATGACGATGACGCGGATCTCGTACTCGCGCGCGAAGGCCAGGATCGTGCGGACGACGTCGGGGCCCTTGAAGGTCATCGGGATGCCGCCGAGCTGCTGGGCGAGCTCGAGGCTCCGGCCGAGCGTCCGCTGGGTCGCGGCGTCGATGCGGGTCAGGTCCTCGGACGGGGTCTGGATGTAGACGGCGTACCACGGGGCGTTGAGCCGGTCGGCCAGCCGCGACGCCTTGCGGAGCAAGGCCGGGGCGTTGGGGCTGCGGCTCGAGAGGCCGACCATCACTCGGTCGGTGGCGGTCCCCGGGGCGCGGTCGGCCTCGGCGCGGCGGGTGCGGCGGTCGATCAGGTGGGCGACCTCGGTCAGCGTCAGCTCCCGGAGCCGCGTCAGGTTCGCCGGCGTGAAGAAGTTCGCCAGGGCCCGTTGGGCGCGTTCGGGGGGATAGACCTTGCCGGCCCGGAGCCGCTCCAGGAGGTCCTCGGCCGAGACGTCGACGTTGACGATCTGGTCGGCCTCGGCCAGCACGGAGTCGGGCACGCGCTCCTTGACGCGGACGCCCGTCGCCTGCTCGACGCGGTCGTAGAGGCTCTCCAGGTGCTGGATGTTCAACGTCGTGATGGCGTGGATCCCGGCGCGGAGGATGTCCTCGACGTCCTGGTAGCGCTTGGGGTTGCGGCTGCCGGGGGCGTTGGTGTGGGCGAGCTCGTCGACGAGGCAGACGGTCGGCCGTCGCGCGAGGACGGCGTCGAGGTCCATCTCGCGGAGGGTGACGCCGCGGTACTCGATCGACCGGGGCGGGATGACCTCGAGGTCGCCGACCTGCGACTCGGTGTCGGCGCGGCCGTGGGTCTCGACGAAGCCGACGACGACGTCGACCCCCTGCTCCCGCAGGCGGTTCCCCTCGCGGAGCATCGCGTACGTCTTGCCGACGCCCGCCGCCGAGCCGATGTAGACCTTCAGCCGCCCGCGCTCCTGGCGACGGATCAGGTTGAGGAACTGCTCGGGCGTCGGTCGGGCCGGCTCGACGTTGGGCACGGGCGGCATCCCCTCCGCGGTCAAGACGCCGATCGATCGTCGTCGAGCGCGAGGTTCAGCCGCAAGACGTTGACCCGCGGCGGCGCGCCGACGATCGCGCCGGAGCGTTCGGTGTGCTCCTCGATCAGGGCCTTGACACGGTCGAGCGGCAGGCCGCGGGCCTCGGCGACGCGGGGGGCCTGGAAGAGGGCCGCCTCGGGGCTGATGTGCGGGTCGAGCCCGCCGCCCGAGGCCGTCACGAGGTCGACCGGGGCGGGGTTCGAGCCGGTCGCGCCGAGCGCGGCGACGGACTTGACGATCCGCTCGCGGAGGGCCGGGTTCTTCGGCCCGAGGTTCGAGCCGCCGGCGGCATCCGCCTTGTAGTCGACCGCAGAGGGACGGGGCTGGAAGTACTTCGGCGAGGCGAACGGCTGCGCGATCAGCTCGGAGCCGATCACCTTGCCGTCGCGCTCGATGAGTGACCCCTCCGCCTGGTGCGGGAATGCCGTGTGGCCGATGCCCCAGACGATCGCCGGATAGGCGACCGCGCAGAGGACGAACGTCACGACGCAGGCGAGCAGGGCGTTGATGGTCTCGCGAATCATTGCAAAGATCTCCATCCCATCATTTAATTGCCGACGAGGGCTAGGAGGGGGTCGATCATCACGTCGATGAGCTTGATGCCGATGAACGGCGCGATCACGCCGCCGAGGCCGTACCAGAGCAGGTTGCGCCGCAACAGCGCCGCGGCGCCGACGGGGCGGTACTTGACCCCCTTCAGCGCGATCGGGATCAGCATCGGGATGATGATCGCGTTGAAGATCACCGCCGCGAGGATCGCCGAGAAGGCGCCGCCGTGGCTGGCCAGGCCCATGATGTCGATGACCCTCAGCTCGGGCAGGGTGACGATGAACATCGCCGGGATGACGGCGAAGTACTTGGCCAGGTCGTTGGCGATCGAGAAGGTGGTCAGGGCGCCGCGGGTCATGAGGAGCTGCTTGCCGATCTCGACGACCTCGATGAGCTTGGTCGGGTCGCTGTCGAGGTCGACCATGTTGCCGGCCTCCTTGGCGGCCTGGGTGCCGGAGTTCATCGCGACGCCGATGTCGGCCTGCGCCAGCGCGGGGGCGTCGTTGGTGCCGTCGCCCATCATGGCGACGAGCTTGCCGCCGTGCTGCTCGTTGCGGATGTAGGCCAGCTTCGCCTCGGGGGTCGCCTGGGCGATGAAGTCGTCGACGCCCGCCTGCTGGGCGATGGCCTCGGCGGTCAGCGGGTTGTCGCCCGTGACCATCACGACGCGGAGGCCCATCTGGCGGAGCCTGCGGAACCGCTCCTGGATGCCGGGCTTGAGGATGTCCTCGAGCTGGACGACGCCGACGATCCGGTCGTCCTCGACGACGGCCAAGGGCGTGGCGCCGCCGGAGGCGATCGCGTCGACGGTCGCCTGGTAGCCGTCGGGGACGTGGCCGCCGAGGTCGCGGACGTAGTTGGCGACGGTGTCGGGTGCGCCCTTGCGGAGGCGACGGCCGTCGGGTAGGTCGATGCCGCTCATCCGCGTCTGCGCCGTGAACTCGACGAACGTCGAGCCGGCCGGCACCTCGCCGTTGACGGCCGCCTCGACGCGGGCGAGGTCGAGGATGCTCTTGCCCTCGGGGGTCTGGTCGGCCATCGAGGCGAGCCCGGCGATCCGCGCCACCGTGCGGGCGTCGCCGCCGTCCATCGGCACGAACCGCGTGGCGCGGCGGTTGCCGATGGTGATCGTGCCGGTCTTGTCGAGCAGGAGGGTGTCGATGTCGCCGGCCAGCTCGACCGCCTTGCCGCTCTTGGCGATGATGTTGGCCATCAGGGCCCGGTCCATCCCCGCGATGCCGATCGCCGCCAGGAGGGCGCCGATGGTCGTCGGGATCAGGCAGACGAGCAGCGCGACGAGCGTCGGGATGTCGAGCGTCAGGCCGAAGTAGCGGGCCATCGGGTAGAGCGTGGCGGTGACGATCAGGAAGATCATCGAGAAGGCGGCCAGGACGATCGTCAGGGCGATCTCGTTGGGCGTCTTCTGGCGGATCGCCCCCTCGACCAGCGCGATCATCCGGTCGAGGAAGCTCTGGCCCGGCTCGGCCGTGACCTTGACGACGACCCGGTCGGAGAGCACCCGCGTGCCGCCGGTGACGCCCGAGCGGTCGCCGCCGGCCTCGCGGATCACCGGGGCGCTCTCGCCGGTGATCGCCGACTCGTCGACCGACGCCACGCCCTCGACCACCTCGCCATCGGCCGGGATCACCTGGCCGGCCTCGACGACGACGAGGTCGCCGGCGCGGAGCAGCGTCGAGGAGACGATCGTCCCGGTGAGCGCCCCGGGGTGGTCGAGGCGATACGCCGGCGTGTCCTGGCGGGTCGCCCGCAGGCTGTCGGCCTGCGCCTTGCCCCGCGCCTCGGCCAGCGCCTCGGCGAAATTGGCGAACAGGACGGTGACGAACAGCCACGCCGTCAACGACGCCTGGTAGATGATCGGGCCGGTCGCGGCGTGGCCGAGGATCGACTGCACGGCGACGATCGCCGTCAGCACGGTGCCGACCTCGACCAGGAACATGACCGGGTTGCGCATCATGACGCGCGGGTCGAGCATGACGAACGACTTGCCGATCGCCATGCGGACCAGGGCCGGCTCGAACACGCGGAGCCGTCGCGCCGTCCGGCGCTGGATCTTGAGGGCCCGGGCGTCCGCGTCGGCGCGACCCGGGGCCATCTCCTCGATATCGATGCCCATCGACATTGCCCCCTCGGAGCTTCGCGTCCAGTTCTTTATGTCTTGAGATGAGGTCACGGGATCAGGTCGTCGCCGCCGGGCCCCGGCCGGACGCCCGGGCCCGCCCGGGCCGGGTGAGGGCCTCGCCCCTCCCGAAGGCTCGGCCCGCACCCCGGACGGGTCCGGTGCCCGACCGGGGCCCGGCGGCGACGCGGGCGTCGCGGCGTTTACAGCGGCACCTTCGTCAGGTGGTCGGCCACCGGCCCGAGGACCAGGGCCGGCATGAACGACAGGGCCCCGACGAGGATCACGGTCCCCAGCAGCATCCCGGCGAAGGTCAGGTTGTCGGTCCGCAACGTGCCCGAGGTCTGCGGCGTCGGCTTCTTGATCGACAGGAACCCGGCGACCGCCAGCGGCAAGATCAGCGCCGGGAACCGGCCGAGCAGCAGGACGGTCCCCGTGGCGACGTTCCACGCCGGGGTGTTGTCGCCCAGGCCCTCGAAGCCCGAGCCGTTGTTGGCCGCGGCCGAGGTGAACTCGTAGAGGATCTCGCTGAAGCCGTGCGGGCCGGGGTTGGCCGTCGTCTTCGCGCCCCAGTCGGTCGCCGCGAACAGGCCGGCGCCGCAGCAGATCACCAGCGGGTGGACCAGCACGGCGAGCATCGCCAGCTTGACCTCCTTCGCCTCGACCTTCTTGCCGAGGTATTCGGGGGTCCGGCCGACCATCAGGCCCGCCATGAACACCGCGATGATGATGAACATCAGCATGTTCAGGAAGCCGGCGCCGATGCCGCTGAAGATAACGTTGAGCATCATGTGCGACATCGGCACCAGGCCGGCGATCGGGTTGAGGCTGTCGTGCATCGTGTTGACCGAGCCGTTGGACGTCGCCGACGTCATCGCCGCCCAGGTGGCGTCGGACACCGGGCCGAACCGCACCTCCGTCCCCTCCATGTTCGGCGCCCGGGCCACCGCTAGCCCGGCCGTCGCGGCGCTGGGCCGCACCTCGGCGACGATCGCGATCGTCGCGCCGGTCACGAGCAGCGCCAGCATCACGCCGTAGATCAACAGCGCGTGCCTCATGTTCCTGAGCATGTAGCCGGCCATGACGAGCGTCGCCATCGGCAGCATGACGATCGAGGCGATCTCGAGGATGTTGCTCCACGGCGACGGGTTCTCGAACGGGTGCGCCGAGTTCGGGCCGAAATAGCCGCCGCCGTTGGTCGCGAGTTGCTTGATCGCCACCAGGGCGGCCACCGGCCCGCGGGCGATTGCCTGCGTCGGCATGTTGTTGGCCGCGCCGTCGAGCGTCGCCGCCTGCGCCGCCCCGTGGAACGTCATCGGCATGCCGGTGCCGATGAGCAGCACGGCGAGGATCAAGGCGCAGGGGACGAAGACGAAGACGAGGGAGCGCATCAGGTCGGCGTAGAAGTCGCCGAGGTTCCGGTCGCCCCGGAGGCCGCGCAGGGCGGCCAGCATGACGCAGAGGCCGGCCGCCGGCGTCACGAACTGGAGCCAGACGATCCCGGCGAGCTGGCTGAGGTAGCTGAGGTGCTGCTCGCCCGAGTAGTGCTGGAGGTTCGTGTTGGTGACGAACGAGCAGACGGTGTTGAAGATGACGCCGGTGTCGGCGCCGGGGTGGTCCACGCCCGCGGTGTCCTTGTAGCCGAGGGCGCCGAGCGACCCCTTGCCGTCGGGGTTCAGCAGCGGGACCTTGTGCTGCGCGTATAGTAGGCCGAACGTGATGACGAATAGCGCCGCGTTGAACGCCAGCAACGCGACCGCGTAGCGCTTCCAGTCCATGCGCGCCGGCTCGCGGCGGCCGATCAGGCGGCAGAGGAATATCGGCAGCGCGTCGAGCCCCTTGCCGGCGCGGTCGTCGGGCACGTCGAGCGTCCGCCACATCGACCGGCCGAGCAGGAACGACAGGGCGATCGGGATGCCGAGCGCCCAGAACGGGTGGATCCAGGGCAAGGACGTGGCCAAGGGTCGGTCTCCACGCGCGGATTCAGAAGCGCTCGGGCCGGATCATCGCGTATCCGAGATAGACGAGCGCGAGCACGGTCAGGGTCGCGGTCAGGTACAACACGACGGACCTCCGTGGACGGTCAGAGCCGGTCGCACGCCGCGACCAGGCCGAAGAACAGGGCGAAGGCGACGACGCCGATGGCGAGGGTCAGCAGGGTCATCCGCAGGCTCCGTCGGGAATGGGCCCGGCGCCAGTCGTCGCCGGGTTGGTCGAAGTCGAAGGGCTCGAAGCGCGACGAGGGTCGACGGGTCGTCATGTCGGTTCTCCGAGGTCGATGGGGACGTCGCTGCGGCCGAAGGTGAAGCGCTCGTAGTAGCGCTTCAGGTTGTGTCGGGCCGGCTCGAAGCGGCGGTCGGCCTTGAGGGCGGCCTTGTACTCGCGGAGCGAGTCGTCGTGCTCGTTGCGGGCCTCGTGGAGGATCCCCTTGAGGTTGTGCGCCTCGGCCGACTGCGGGTTCAGGGCGATGGCCTGCTTGAGGAAGACCTCGGCCTCGTCGAGCCAGCCGTTGTTCAAGGCGCGCTTGGCGCGGCGGAGGTCGGCCGCGAAGGTGCCGGCGGCCGTGACGGCCGCGTCGAGCCGGGCCGGGGGCGCCGCCTCCTCCTCGGCGTGCCGGTCGATGACCTCGGCGACGGCCCGGCGGAGGGCCTCGGGCGTCAGGGGCTTGGTCAGGAAGTCGATGGCGCCGAGCTTCATCGCCGCGACCGCGTCGGGGATGCTCCCATGCGCCGTCACGATCACGACCGGGACGCGTCGGCCTTGCTCGCGGACCTTGCGGAGCGTCTCCATGCCGTCGAGCCGGGGCATCCGCAGGTCCAGCAGGGCGAGGTCGTAGCGGTGTTCTCCGAGGCGCGCGAGCGCCTCGTCGCCGTCGCCGGCCTCGTCGACGCGGTAGCCGGCCGACTCCAACGCGGTGCGGAAGACGAGCCGGACGTTCGGCTCGTCGTCGACGATCAGGATGCGTGCGGCGCGGCTCATGGGGCCCCCTTGCCGTCCCCCGACGGCGCGGCGGGAAGGGTGATCGTGAAGGTCGTCCCGGCCCCCGGCGCGCTGGCGACGTCGATCTGGCCGCCGTGCGCCAGGACGACCTCGCGGGCGATCGCCAGGCCGAGGCCGGCGCCGCGCGCCGACCGCGAGCCGGGGACGCGATAGAAGCGGTCGAAGATCCGCGTGAGGTGCTCCGCGGCGATCCCCTCGCCGTCATCGGCGACGGTGAACCGCAACGCCCCCACGCCGGCCGCGGCCCCGACGCCGACGCGGACGGAGCCGCCGCGCTCGGTGTGCGCCAGGGCGTTCTCGATCAGGTTGTCGAAGACGTGCGTGATCCGGTCGCGGTCGACGAGCACCTCGGGCAACCCGCGCTCGGCGCGGTCTTCCAGCGCGATGCCCAGGTCGTGCGCCCGGTCGGCGAACCGGTCGACCGCCTCGGCGACGAGCTCGGCGGCGGCGACCGGCTTCAGGTCGAGCCGGACGCTCCCCTGCTCGATCCGCGTGAGGTCGAGCAGGTCGTTGACCATCGCCAGCAGCCGGTCCGAGTCCTGCCGCGCCGCCAGGAGCAGGTCGAGCTGCTTGGGCGACAGCGGCCCGACGACCTCCTCGAGAAGCAGGTGGACGGCCATCTGGATGCTCGTCAAGGGCGTCTTCAGCTCGTGGCTGACGGTCGCGACCATGTCGCTCTTGAGCTGGTCGAGAATGCGGAAGCGGGTCACGTCGTTGAGCACGACGGCGGCGCCGATCATCCCGCCTTGCTCGTCGCGGATCGCCAGGACGCGGGGCAGGAGGTGGCGCTCCTGGCCGTCCTCGCGGAAGAAGACGGCGTGCTCGAAGCCGGTCGGCCGGTAGTCGGAGCCCCCTTTGAGGACGTCGGCCAGGTGCGTGCCGAGCGGCTCCGGCGCGTCCCACGAGACGGCGGCGCCGTCGACCGGGTGGACGCCCAGGAGCCGCCGCGCCGCGGGGTTGGCCCGCTCGACGGCGCCGGCCGGGTCGACGACGACGACCGGGTCGGGGAACGAGTCGATCGTCGCCTGCGCCGTCCGCTGGGCGCGGACGAGCCGCGCCGTGCCGGCCTGCTGGAAGGCTCGGATCGTCCGCGCCATCGAGTTGAACGCCGCGGCCAGCTCGCCCAGCTCGTCCCGCGACCGGACCGGCACGACCTGCTCGAGGTCCCCCTCGGCCATCGCCCGCGCCGCGTCGGTCACGGCCCGGATCGGCCCGAGGATCGACCGGCTCAGGAGCAGCGCGATCAAGGACGCGACCACCGCCGACCCGACCAGCGCCGCGACCATGCCGCGGACCGCACCCGATGCCGCCGCCCGCGCCTTGCGGTCCATCTCCTCCATGTTCCGCTGGTTCAGGAGCAATACGTCGTCGGCCCGGTCCTTGATCCGGTTGAAGAGCGGCAAGATCTCGCGGAAATAGAGCCGCCTTCGCCACTCCACGTCCGCCGTCGGCCGGCCGAAGAACCGGCCGGCCAGGTCGATGTAGCGGCGGTAGTAGGCCGCCAGGTCGTCGGCCTTCTGCCCCTCGCCCGGCAGGGTGATGTTGTGCAGCTCGATGTCGAGGCTCGTCTCGAACTCCGGCCGGTACTTCCGGAACTGCTCGTGCGCCCGCGCCTCCTCGCCATTCAGGGCGAACAGGAGCGCCGAGTCGAGCCGCTCCAGGGCCTCCTTCATCCGCTCGGCGGCGAGGACGCTCTTGTAGTTCTCGCGGAGGATCACGTCGATGTTGCCGCCGAGTCGCCAGAACATGACCACCGCCCAAAGGCCGAGGGCCACCACGATCGCCAGCAACGGCGCGATGCCGATCAACAGCCTCGTTCGCAGCGTCGTGATCATCGGCCCATCCCGTCCATCGTGCCCGAGGAAAAAGCAACGCGCGTGCCGTCTCCGTGCGCGTTGACGCGAGTATTTGGCCCGGCACAACTTGCGTCAATCCGCGACGGCACCCCGCCCCGCGCGGTCCCGGGCTCGTCGCGCATCCTGCACGGTCGGTTCGTTCAAGTCGCCCGATGGGCGAGGTCAGAGCCCGTACTTGCGCCGCTTGCGGAAGAGGGTGCTGGGGTCGATGCCGAGGGCCTGGGCGGCCGCCTCGAGGCTCGGCGTCGCGGCGAGGACGCGGCGGATGTGCTCGACCTCGATCTGCTCGAGGGTCATCGGGCCGCCGAGCCCGACGGGGCCGGTCGCGGCGCCGGCCGTCGGGCCGCGGCTGATCCGCTCGGGGAGGTCGGCCAGGCCGACCTCGGGGCCGGGGGCCAGGATCGCCGCCCGCTCGACCGCGTTGCGCAGCTCGCGGAGGTTGCCCGGCCAGGGATGCGCGGCCAGGGCGGCCCGCGCCTCGACCGTGAAGCCCGACAGCCGCCGGCCGGTCTGGCTCGAGAAGAAGGCGAGCAGGTGATCGGCCAGCGCCAGGACGTCGCCGCGGGCGCGGAGCGGTGGCAGGACGACTTCCAGCACGTTGAGCCGATAGAGGAGGTCCTCGCGGAAGGTCCCCGCGGCCACGGCCTCTTCCAGGTCGCGGCTGGTCGCGGCGACGAGCCGCACGTCGGCGGTCCGGACCCTGGCCTCGCCGACGCGCTCGTACTGCTTCTCCTGGAGGAACCGCAGTAGCTTCGGTTGGAGGTTCGGGGGCAGGTCGCCGATCTCGTCGAGGAAGAGGGTCCCCCCCTCGGCGGCTGCCACCTTGCCGGCCGAGTCGCGGACGGCGCCGGTGAAGGCCCCCTTGCAGTGGCCGAACAGCTCGCTCTCCAGCAGCTCGGCGCCGAGGCTGGGGCAGCTCACCGTCACGAACGGGCCGCCGGCGCGGCGGCTCCAGGCGTGCAGGGTCCGGGCCAGGACCCCCTTGCCGGTCCCGGTCTCGCCGCGGACCAGGACCGCGGCGTCGCTCGGGGCGATGCGGCGGGCCAGGTCCAGCACGCGACGGACCTCGGGGTCGGGGCTCTCCAGCTCGACCTCGGGCAATTCGGTGCGGAGCCGGTCGGCGAGGTCCGCCACCCGGTTCTCGAGCCCGCGCACGCGGGCCACCCGCTCCAGCACGCCGCGGACCTGGGCGGGCGTGAACGGCTTGGCCAGGTAATCGAACGCGCCCCGTCGCATCGCCTCGACGGCCGTGTCGATCGAGGCGTAGGCCGTCATGATCACGACGGCCAGCCCGGGCTGTTGCGCCAGCATCGCCTCGATCACGTCGAGCCCCGACTCGGCGCCGAGGCGGACGTCGACCAGCGCCGCGTCGAACGGCTGCCGACCGACGAGGTCGAGGGCCGTCGCCGCCGCGGACGACTCGCCGACGGCGTGGCCCATCGCCTCCAGGGCGACCCGCAGGGTGCGGAGGATGTTGACCTCGTCGTCGACGATCAGGATCCGCATGATGTCTCGACGACCGATCGAGGGCCCCGGCAAGGGCCGGGTTGCGGACGGCTCCGCATCCTTCCGCCGCCTTCGCTCCGGGGGCGAGGTCGGGGCCGCTCTCCCTCGATTCTAGGGCCGCGCGGGCCCGAGGGAAGTGGGCGGACGACGCGGATCGAGTTGGGAGTGATTTATTCGCATTTTTTATATTACAGAACGTATGGATAAAAACCATACCCCGCCGGTCGGCGGCGACGGAGACGCCGGCGAACCGCTCAAAGGGCGCTTCCGCTCGTGAAGTGCGCCCCTGGGATTGGACCGCTTGAGGGCTCTCGTTATGGTATGCTCGCTAGAGCGGTTTACTTTCGGCTTGCAGACGGAAAGGATTCCCGAGGAGCGGATTGCTGACGCCACCGAGGTCGGAGCCGAAGGAGATTGTCATGGGGCCCTACTCGAAGGATCTTCGCGAGCGGGTCGCGGCGGCG
>DASZMJ010000221.1:0-20132 GCA_035551935.1 Isosphaeraceae bacterium | reverse complement strand
AGGCGGGCCAGCTCGGCCCGCTCCTCGGCCGTCAGCTTCAGGACGTACTTCTTGGCCATGACGAACCTCCCCGTGGACTTCGATGCGGCCGGACAAGGGAGGCCATCTTACCCGAAAATTACCGAGTGACGCTCCACTAGGCCCCTCTCGAGAGGCAGGCAGCCGAACTCAGACGGCTCCCTTGAATCCGGCGCTGTGTGCTTCGGTCCGGGATGCGAATGGCACGTAGTTAAGGCGCAACACTATACGATATATGGGCTTGCGTCTTTTGCCTGGCGGTATTTTCCAAATACATGTTCATTTATGACGTGTTCCATTAGTCAGCGGATCCAGGGGGTTTCGGCCTGATGAAGTTGTGCTCGGTTGCAGATGCGTCTTGGACAATCTCCGCGGAATTCGACTTAAACTCAGCCAGGGCAAAGAATTCCGCTTATCTACGTGCCATTCCCCTCTCCCCCCGGGAGAGGGAGGAAGATGATTCCCCGGGGAGAGGGTCGGTTTCACGGGGCCTTCGGCCGGGCGTAGGCCAGGGCGAGGAGGCCGTAGGAGGTGACGAGGTTGGGGTCGCCTTCCATGAAGCGGTCGGCCTTGTTGACCCAGCTCCCGTCGGGGTTCTGGCGCTTCGCGAGGGCGCCGATCAGGTCGGCGCGCCAGTCGTGGGAGGTGCCCTTGTCGTCGACGAGGGTGGGCTTGCCGAGCAGCGCGAGGGCCTTGGCGAAGGTCTGGTAGTAGTAGTACAGGCCGGCCTGGCCGAGGCCGGGGTTCTCGTCGACGGCGTAGTGCTTGCGGATGTAGTCGACGGCGGCCTTGACGCGGGGGTCGTCCTCCTTCAGGCCGGCGTAGATCATGCTCTTGAGGCCGGCGTAGGTCATGCTGGCGTACGACCGCAGGCCGCCGACGTCGTCCCCCTTGCCGCCGGCCATGCTCTGGCCGCCGTTGGCCGCGGTGTAGACGAAGCCGCCGTCGTTGACCTTGCCGGCCCAGGGGCGGTCGTTGAACTCGCTCTTGAGGTTCTGGCACCGCGAGACGAACACCAGCGCCTTCTGCAAGGCCGGGTCGTCGGCCGGCAGGCCGGTGTCGCGCAGGGCCTCCATCATGAACGCGGTGTTCGACAGGTCGGGCCGCGAGTTGCTGCCGCCGTAGCCGGCGCCGCCGTAGAAGTCGCTGTCCTTGCCCTTGCCCTCCGACTCGTCCCACTGCTTCCCCTTGAGGAAGTCCTGGCCCGTCTTGACCAGCGCCTTGTAGCGGCCCGGGGCCCGCGACTCGGCCTCCTGGAAGGCGAGCAACGCGATGGCCACCGAGTAGTTTGAGTGCGGCAGCTTGTCCGAGACCCCATTGGGATTGATGAATTGTTCGAGATATCCCAACGCCTTGGTCACGACCGGCTCGCCGGGCCCGACCTGCCGCGACCGCAACAGCGCGGTGACCACCAGGGCGGTGATCCCCGGCTCGCGCTGGGTCGACCAGCCGCCGTCGTCCCCCTGCCGCGGCTTGAGGAAGGCGACTGCCTTGGTGATCAGCGGCTCGGCCGAGGCCTGGGCCGATCCCTGGGCCCGGCCGAGGCGTCCCGAGGCGGCCAGCAGGCCGAGGACGCCGGCACCGTGGCCGAGGAAGCGGCGTCTCGAAGTGGTGTCAGGCATGAGCGGGAGTCCTTGGTCGACGTCGAGATGCGGAGCGCCTTGCATCGGACCCTCACCCCGGCCTCGTCGTCGCAGGCACGCTCCGCGTGCCGTCCACCCTCCGGCCCTCATCGTGTGTTACTGCGGACGGCACGCGGAGCGTGCCTGCGACGACGAGGCCGGGGTGAGGGTCCGCCGCATTGTCCATTCTACAGTCCCCATCCTCAAGCACGTCCCGTGCCCCGCCGGATTCTTGACGTAAACCGGGAATTGACAACAACAATGCGGACCCTAAACCCGTCACGATCGCGAGCCGAAATGGCCATCCGCTGTCCAGGAGTCGTCCACCCCTTATCCAGTCGCGGGGCCCCGCGCAGGCGGTTCAAGCCCAACTTCCGAAAAAACCGATACAGACCGTGCCGAGCCTGTCGGCCGGGTCGCCCCGAGGGCGGCATGGCCGGCGACGTCCCGTCCCCCGGTCGAACGGAAGTGCCGTCCCATGAGCGTGTTCCAGCCTTGTGGGTCCCGAACCGCCCGCCGCCTGGCCGCGGCCGTCGCGCTGCTCGTGGGGGTCGCCGCGCGGGGCGAGGCGAGCCCGATCCGAGGGAGTGGGCGGCTCCGGGTCCAGGCGAATACGACCGGCTCGGGGCCGTGGAACCGGTACTTCGTCCGGGCCCTCCAGCGACACTGGATGCACGTCGTCATCCCGAGGGGGGTCCAGATCGAGGCCGTCAACGGCCTGTTGCCGCAGTCGCCGCTGGTGAGCTACCTGGAATGGCGGCGGAGCCTCGACCCGACCCGGTTCGACCACTACCACCCCCGGATCGGCGCCCTGATCGCGCAGGACCTCGCAACGGTGAGCACCAATGCCCTGCCCGCGCCACCGTTGCCGACGGTCCTCCCGCCGGTGCTCGTCCGAGATACCGGCAATCCGCCGCCGGTCCTGGTCCCCGCGCCGCAGACCGTGCCGACCCCCGAGCCGAACACGGCGATCATCCTCGCATGCCTCCTCGGCACCGCCGCGACCGCCCGGCGCTGGCGACGTCGGGCACGTTCGGGGTCCGATCGTGTAAGATAAGGGAGAGGCGAACGTCCCCCGCGCCGGAGGTGTCGGCCTTCCTTGAGCGGCGACGGAGGCGGGAGGCGGAGCGAGAGGCCCGGCCCACGATGCGCGACCCGAATGCGTTCTTCGTCACGACGGCGATCGACTACCCGAACAGCCGGCCGCACATCGGCACCGCCTTCGAAAAGATCGGGGCGGACGTGCAGGCGCGCTTCCGTCGGCTGGAGGGGCGGGCCGTCCACTTCCTGATGGGCAACGACGAGAACACGATCAAGGTCTCCCAGCGCGCCGAGGCCCTCGGGGTCGAGCCCAAGCCCTACGTCGACGACATGGCCCGCCAGTTCCAGGACGTCTGGCGGACGCTCGACGTCTCCTTCGACGACTTCATCCAGACCAGCGAGGAGCGCCACCACGCAGGCTGCCGCAAGTTCATCCAGGCCGTGTACGATGCGGGTGATATTTACAAGAAAGCGTATACCGGCCTGTATTGCGACGGCTGCGAGGCGTTCAAGACCGAGAAGGAAATCGTCGACGGCCGCTGCCCGCTCCACCCGAACCAGGCCTTGCGCGCCATCGAGGAGGAGAACTACTTCTTCCGGCTCTCGTCGTTCGGCGACCGCCTGCTCCGGCACTACGAGGAGAACCCCGGGTTCATCCAGCCCGAGAGCCGTCGCAACGAGATCGTCAGCCTCGTGACGTCGGGCCTGCTCGACGTGGCGATCACCCGCAGGGGGTTCACCTGGGGCATCCGGGTGCCGTTCGACGAGGAACAGACCATCTACGTCTGGTTCGACGCGCTCCTGAACTACATCACCGCCATCGGCTACGGCCACGACGAGGGGCGCTTCCGACGCCTCTGGCCGGCGGACGTCCACGTCATCGGCAAGGACATCACGCGGTTCCACTGCGCCTTGTGGCCGGCGATGCTGATGTCGGCGGGATTGCCGCTGCCGCGTCGGGTTTTTGCGCACGGGTTCGTCATGTACCGCGGGGCCAAGACCAGCAAGTCGGCCGCCGAGAAGCCCCCCGCGCCCGAGGAGATTGCGCGGACGTATGGTGTTGATGCGTTGAGATATTACTTCCTCCGCGAGTGCCCCTTCGGCGGCGACGGCAACTACGGCGACGACCGCTTCATCGAGCTGTATAACTCGGACCTCGCCGACAACCTCGGCAACACCTACAGCCGAACCCTCTCCATGTGCGTCCGCTACTTCGGCGGGGTGCTGGATGGAGTTAACGCCGCCGACCTGACCGCCTGGCGCCTCGGGCTCGACCTGCCGACGCTCGTGGCGGAGCTGCGCGACCTGATCGGCGCGTTCCAATATAATGTCGCCTTGCAGCGGATCTGGCTCGACGTGCTCGGCGCCACCAGCCGCTACATCCAGGAGACGCAGCCCTTCAAGCTCTTCAAGACCGATCCCGACGCCACCCGGCTCGTCCTCTTGAACCTCGCCGAGGCGTTGCGGGTGACGGCGATCCTCCTGAAACCCTTCCTCCCCCGGACCGCCGCCACCTTCTACCGCGCCTTCGACTTCGAGCAGACGCGGCCCTGGGACGCCGTCGGCCTCGACGACGTCCTGAAGGTGGACCGACCTGCTTCCTGGCGCGTGACCGCCGAGCTCGTCGGCGGCAAGCCGGCCCCACTCTTCCCGAAGATCGAGCCGAAGGAGCCGGCTTGATCTACGCACATTGTCCAATCAGAGCAGGTCGCTGTGGCCGGCCATGTCGAGCCCTTCCACGAGGCCCTTGAGCTGGTCGAGGCGGTCCTTGCGGGCGATGAGGGTGGCGCCGCCGGACTGGACGATCACGAGGTCCTCGACGCCGAGGGTGGCGATCAGCGCGCCGTCGTCGGCGACGATGATCGACCCCCTGGTGTCGACGGCCAGGGCCGGCCCCTGGATCGTGTTGCCCTGGGCGTCGGCGGCATGGAGCGAGTTCAGGGCGCGCCAGTCGCCGACGTCGCTCCAGTCGTAGACGACCTCGAGGACGCGGACGTTCTCCGCCTTCTCCATGACGGCCTTGTCGATCGGGACCTTCTCCATCCCTGGATACTCTCGCGCGATCGCCTCGGCCTCGGCCGGCGTGCCGAGCGCCTCGGCGACGCGGCCGATCGCGGCGGCGAGGGTCGGGCGGTGGCGGGCCAACGCATCAAGAATGGCTCGCGCCCGCCAGACGAAGATGCCCGCATTCCAGGAGAACCGCCCCTCGGCCAGGAACCGCTCGGCCGTGGTGCGGTCGGGCTTCTCGCGGAACTGGACGACCTCGTGCAACGCGATTCCCTCCGGGTCGCCCAGGCGCGCGCCGCGCTCGATGTAGCCGTAACCCGTCTCGGGCCGGGTCGGCACCACGCCGAAGGTGACGAACGCCGTCGGGTCCTCGTCGATGACCTTGAGCGCGGCGCGGACGGTCTTCTGGAACAGCTCGGCCGGGCGGATGACGTGGTCGGCCGGCATGACGATCATGGTGCCGTCCGGGTCGTGCTTGGCGACGATCGCCGCCGCCAGGCCGACGCACGGCGCCGTGTCGCGCGGGCAAGGTTCGGCGACGACGTTGCCGGCCGGCAGTTCGGGCAACTGTGCCCTCGTCGCCGCTGCCTGGTCGGCCCCGGTGATGATCCAGGTCCGCCCCGGGCCCACCAGGGGCGCGATCCGCGCGACGGTCTGCTGGAGCATCGTCGCGTCGCCGTGGAGCTTGAGCAACTGTTTCGGCCTGTTGCGGCGGCTCTTCGGCCAGAACCTCGTGCCGCTGCCACCGGCCATCACGACGGCGTGGAGCATGGAGCGTCTCGTTTCTTGATGGGAAGGGGAAGGCGTCGGGTCGTCTGCCGCCTCGCCGGCGAGTTCCAGGATCTCCCGTCGCAGACGGTCTTCGAGGTACATCCCGGACTCGACGAGCGTCTCGACGATCGGGCGGACGGACGGAACGGACCCGATCCGCTTGGCGAAGACGATCAGGCCAAGGGTGCCGATGACGCGGATTCCGAGCGACCGTGCACAACGCCGGGCATCTCGATCATCCAGGACCGCCTCCGAACCCGGAGAGAGGAGGGCCGGGGCCAGCACCGCCGACTCGCCGGGGCCGAGACGCCGACCACGAATCGCGGGCGGGATGACGGGCGTCGCGACGATGTCGAGCCAGGAAGCTGAGCGGAGGGCGACGGCGGCCGGGTCGTCGGGGCCGAGGGCCGTGATCTCATCGACGACGGCCTCGGGGAGGACGACCTCGTCGACTCCGGCGTGGAGCGTGTCAAGCAAGATCCACTCTCGACAGGAAGATCGGCGCCGACGCGTCCACGATGCGCCTGGAGGGCACTCCCGACCTCCTCTCTCAATTCGTCTGCGTCGACCTGGATCGCGGGGACCTTCTCACGCCCGAGGGCGTCGATGAGCTCGGCCCGGCTGACCCCGGCGATCTGGGCGGCCATGCCCTGAGAGACGCGATATCGGCTGTACCAGAAGATCGCCGCGGCCAGGCGGAGCTCTCGGGCGAACTCCTCGGGCGAGCATCGGAGCGCGGCGAAGGCGTCCTCTGGGAAATCCATGGTCACGGCGGGCATGGGAGCGGCTCCTCGGTCGGTCGGGCGAGCGTGGCGGCTGGGCTCTCCACTCGACCAAGCTTCATCGTAAGTAAATCGGCCCCTCGACGGCCATCCCGGGGGGGAGCTTGGATTTGAGCTCGGCGGCGTCGAGGGAGTAGAGCGGGCTGATCTCGATGCCGAAGGGGACCGAGCCGTCGGGGCGGCGGGGGACGGTGGCGCCGGCGCCTTCGAGCCAGCCGGCGAAGAGGTCGCTCATCCGCTGGCGGACCGAGGCCGGCGAGTCGGGCCCGGTGGCGTTCTTCAACGGCTCGAACTCGACGGCCCGGTCGGTCTCGACCAGCGCCCAGCGGGCGGCCAGGGGGAGCGCGTCGAAGATGAACTTCTCGAACTTCAACGCGTTGGGCGCGGGGGGGTCGACGGGCATGCCGCGACCATCGACGGATCGGACCCGCTTGATCGCCCGGTGGAACGGCAGCCGGACGCCGCCGCCGGCCTCGAGGCGCTCGACGAACTCGAGCTCGAACGCGTGGATGGCGATGCTGCCGGCCCAGTAGCGGAGGCCGCCGTCGGGCTCGCGACGCTCGGCGAGCTCGGCGGGCAGGTCGGAGTACTCGATGACCTGGGGACGGCCGCCGACGCGGACGACCACGCCGACCTTCTCCTCCGGCGCGACCTTCTCGACCACCTTGAACGACACCTCGGCCCCGGCCTGGCGGTGCAGGCCGAGGAAGGCCGGGTCGGCGATCTGCACGAGCGGGTTGTCGACCTGGAAGTAGAAGATCGTGCGGATGCCCCGGTCGCGCATCTCGTCGAGGCAGCTCGGCCCGCCCCCCGGCGCCGGCGCGGCCAAGGCGGCGAGCGTGCCGCCGTGGCCGTCGGGGCTCAAAGCGACGTGCCCCTTCTCCGCGAGCAGGATCTTGCCGGTGGCCCCGTCCACCGCCGGCATCTGGCCCTGGACGAAGAGGCGGACGCGCTCGAGGCCGAAGTCGGCGCACTCGGCGAAGAACGCGGCGGTGGCCTCGTGGTTGTCGGGGCTGGTCATGACGTAGAGCGGGATCGGCCGGCCGTGGCGTCGTCCCAGCGCGACGATCTTCTCGGCGTGGATCTGGAAGAGGCTGGCGGCCGAGACCGGGCCGATCGGGTACGTCCCCTTCGGCCCCTCGAACCCGAGCCGGGTCCCCTGCCCGCCCGCGACGACGACCACGGCGACCTCGCCCCTCGACAGCGCCTCGGCGCCGACCTCGGCGGCGAGCCGCCAGGCGACGCGCTCGGCGTCGGTCCGCGGCAGGCGTCGGACCTCGACCGGCTCGACGGCGCGCGGGTCGAAGTCGGCGGCGGGGTCGCCGCGGACGAGGTCGCGGATCAGCTCGTCGAGCCGGTCGAGGTCGATCGCGCGGACCTCGTCGAGCAACCGGGCGCGGCCGGGGCCGTCGAGGTCGTCCCACCAGCGGAGCAGGTGCTCCTGGCCGTGGCGGGCGAGGGACTCGGCCAACGCGGGGTCGGGCTCCATCGGCGACCGCTCCTCCTGGGCGCCCCGGAAAATGCCGGGGCGCAAGGTCCCGCGCGGCCCCGGTCGTCGTCGGGGGCCGTCGTCGTGGGACGGGTCAGAATACCAAGGTCAGGCCATCGTAGGCCAGGAAGACCCCGGGGGGCAAGGCGGACTCCGTCGCCGCGTGGTCGAGGCTGTGCGAGATGTGCGTCAGGTACGCCCGAGCCGGCCGGAGCCGCTCGACGACCGCCAAGGCCTGCGACAGGCTGAAGTGCGTCGGGTGCGGCTCGGGCCGCAAGGCGTCGAGGATCAAGGTGTCGAGCCCCTCCAGGAGCGGCCAGCTCGATTCGGGGATGCGGCTGACGTCGGTGCAGTACGCCAGGTTCCCGATCCGGAAGCCGAGCACGCGGAACCGCCCGTGCTCCAGCCGGATCGGCAGGACCGTCGCGCCGAGCACCTCGAACGGCGACGCCGGCTCGATCCGGCGGAAGACCAGCTTCGGCAGCCCTCCCATCGGCACGTGCGCGGCCGACTCGGCGAAGGCGTAGTCGAACACCTTGCGGATCGTGTCCTCGGTCTCCTCCTCGCAGTAGATCGGCACGGGCGCACCGGTGTACTTGGGGAAGAGCCGGGCGTCGTCGAGGCCGAAGAGGTGGTCGGCGTGCTGGTGCGTGTAGGCGATCGCGTGGACCTGCCGGACCCGCTCCCGCAGGAGTTGCAGCCGCATCTCCGGGGTCGTGTCGATCAGCAGGTTGCCCCCCGGCAGGCTCACCAGGACGCTCGACCTGGTGCGGTGGTTGCGGCGGTCCTCCGACGAGCAGACCGCGCAGTCGCAGCCGATCATCGGCACGCCGACGGACGTCCCGCTCCCCAAGACGACCAGCTTCCTCGTCCCGACCGCCGAATCCGCCAAGGCCCCGTTCCCCGACTCCCGTCGCGCCGCCCCCGGTCGAGCCCCGATTCTAACGCCCGGGGCGCGGTCGGGCGACACCAACCCACCGACCTTCGCGCGATCTTCAACGCTGCTGGCCCTCGCGAGCCTCCCTCTTTACAATGCGCCGCTGACCCACCGCGACGCCCGCAGGAGCCCCGGATCTTGACCCCGACGACCGTCGCCGACCCGAACATGACCGACCCGACCGACTCCCCCTCGACCGGCCACTTGGAGGGGTTCGCCTCCTGGACCTTGCGCTGGCCGCTCACGACGGCGATCGCCTTGCTGGTCGTCGGCCAGCTTGCGCTCTGGGTCCCTCATTATTTGACCTGGCCACTCTTCGCCGACCACGACGTCTTCATGACCCCGGCCCAGGGGTGGGACCACGGCATCAAGCCGTACCGCGACGTCTTCGGCAACAACTTCCCCGGCACAACCTACATCTTCTGGCTGCTCGGCCACGGGTTCGGCTGGGGCAAGGAGCTGCCGTTCCACGCGCTCGACGCGGCGATGCTGGGCGCCTTGGGGGTCGCGATGGTCCTCTGGGGACGGCGGCGGTTGGGGGCGGCCCTCCCGGCCCTGATCGGCTTCGCGACCTTCGTGACGTATTACCTCGGGCTCGATTACTCGCAGGTCGGCCAGCGCGACTGGCACGCGCCGTTCTTCGCGGTGCTCGGCCTGCTGGCGGCCGAGACCTGGCCGGGACGTCCCGGCCGCTGGGCATCGGCGATCGGGTTCGCGCTGGCGTTCAGCATCCGGCCGCAGCCGGTCTTGCTCTTGCCCGCCATGCTCTCGGCCCTCGACGAGGGGGCGCGGCCGACCGGGGACGAGTCGTGGAGGCGGTGGGTCGGGGCGAGCCTGGAATGGGGGATTCTCCTCGCGATCGGCCTGGTGCTGGTCTTCGCCCCGCTCTGGCTCTCGGGCATCGGCCGCGACTTCCTCCGGGGGGTCCGCCTGGCGGCCTACGGCCAGCCGTACAACCGGTTCTCGTGGCGGTCGTTCGCCTGGGGCCTGGTCGTGCAGGTGTCGCTCAAGGAGCTGGCCGTCCCGCTGGTCATGCTTCTATTGATAGGCACGGCCCCGCGGCCGGTCCGGCGGACGTCGCGGACGTGGCTGCTGGCGATGCTCGGCGTCCTCTTCTACCGGCCGATCAGCCCGCTGCCGCACGTCTACCTGAAGCATCCACTAATGCTGATCTGGTCGGTGAACGTCGCGGTGCTGGCGCGCTTGATTCTGGGCCTGGGTGTGGCGCCGTCGGTCCGGCTGGCGATGGTTCTCTTGACGTTGGGGCTCCAGGCAACGATCAAGCCGCGGTTCAGCAACCCGAACGGCACGCTCGACGCCTTGCCGGCCTTGAGGCGCGGGGGGGAGTCGGTGACGGTGCCGCCGGGCTACGTCCACAACGAGGGGGTGCCGCTGTCGGCCCTGTATAACTGGGAGGACTACCGCGGCGCGATCGAGTACCTCCGCCGCGAGACCGGCCCCGAGACCCGCGTGGCCAACGCGTTGAAGGCCGTCCCGGCGATCAACGGCCCGGCCGGCCGATTGCCGGTCTTCCCGGCCGAGTCGCTGGCCTGGCTCTACATGATCCGACCGGACGACGTGCCCAGGTTCGCCGAGGCCCTGGAAGAGGCCGGCGACTCGGTCGTCGTCTGGGCGCCGGAGGAGGACAGGGCCTTCAAGGAAGTCAAGGACTTCCACATCGATTCGATCGAGGAGGTCATCCGCCGCCGCTACGAGCCGATCCCCGGCGCCAGATTCGGCCTCATCGAGGTCTGGCGTCGCAAGCCGGGATCGCCGCCGGCCCGGGACGCGGCCCGATGAAACGGCCGTCCTCGTTGCCGACGATGGTCGTGCTGGCCTGGCTGGCCCAGGTGGCGCTGGCCGTCGGCCTCGGGCGGTCGCGATGGGCGTACGGGCCGGACACGGTCGGCCCGGCCCGCATGTACGATGATGTGGATCTGTATGATAAGTACGCGACGAAGGTCTTCGAGGGGTCCGTCCCCTACCGGGATTTCGAGGTCGAGTACCCGATCCTGGCCTTGCCCCTGTTCCTGCTGCCGAGGGCCTTCGCGTGGGACCTCTCGGCGTACCGGGCCGCCTTCGGCGTCGAGATGCTGCTGATCGACCTCGCGGCCGTTGCCTTGCTGGCGCGGCGGGTGGCCCAAGCGGAAGGGCCGGGCGCGGCCCCGGCGAGGCTGGCCTGGTACTCGGTCGCGGTCGTGGTCCTCTGCCCGATGCTCATGACCCGCTTCGACCTGGCGCCGATGGCCCTGGCGCTGGCCGCGGCGATCGAGTGGGGCGGGCGCAGGCGGTTGCTCGGCGGGGCGCTGGCGGCGGTCGGGACGCTGGTCAAGATCTCCCCGGCGGCGTTGGCGGCGCCGGCGTTGGGATGGGAGCGGGGCCGGCGCGGGTCGGCGAAGGGCCTGGGCTTCGTGGGGTTCGCGGCCGTTCTCGCGGCGGGAGGAGCGGCGTGGTACGGGCTCGGCGGCGAGAAGGTCCGCGCGACCTTCGCCTTCCACGCCAACCGGCCGCCGGAGCTAGGCTCGTTCGTCTCGGGCCTCTTGATCCCGGCGGCGCGGCTGGCGAAGGTGCCGCTGGCCCTGGAATATGTCCACAAGTCGCCGAACGTCGCCTGCCGGTGGTCGGCAACGGCGGCGCGGCTAGCGTTCCCGATCCAGGGCCTGGCGCTGCTCGCGGTCGCCTGGCGGTCGTGGCGAGGCCGGGGGCGCGAGCCGTTGCGGCACGCGGCGGCGGCGTTGCTGGCGTTCGTGGCGTTCGGCAAGGTATTGTCGCCACAGTACGTCGTCTGGCCATTGGCCCTGATCGGCGCCGTCGAGGGCCGCGCCGGCGCCCGCGCGCGGCCGCTCTACCTCCTCGCCTGCCTGCTGACGACGGCCATCTATCCCTGGCACATCGAGGCCCTCGGCCACTTCGAGGCCGGGCCGGTGGTGCTCCTGAACCTGCGGAATGGCCTCCTCGTCGCGGTCTGGCTCGTCTTGATGCTCGCGCCGACGGCCGCCGTTCCCGCGCATACCGAGGAGTGAAACACCGATGTTCCCACGGACCACCACGATCGCGCTCGTCCTGATCTTCTCGCTCGGTGCCGGCGCGGCGCCGGGGCCGCGGGTGAAGCTCGTCGATCGCCCGCCCGACCCGCACGGCAGCCCGCGACCGGCGCGCGACGCGAGGGACGTCCCGTTGCGGACGAGCCTCTACCTCGAGCTGGCGACGGCCGGTGAGAACGCATCGACGAAGGACGTGGACCCCGACTCCGTGGCCGTCCATCTCCGAAAGAAGGGCGAAGACGCCACCGAGCTCCTCCGGCCCGGCCGGCGGTTCGCCGGCGGGGCGTCGGGATGGCTGAAGCCGAAGGGGGACCTCGGCGGCAACAAGTCGCTCGCCGTTTATATCGAGCTGCCTCGGCCGCTCGAACCTTCGACGACTTACACGGTCCAGGTCTCGGCCGGGTCGACGAAGGACGCCGGCTCGTGGAGCTTCACCACGGAATCGGCCCCATCGACTCGGCCCCTGTCGTTCGTGATCGACCTCGACGCCGACCCCGTCCAATGGCACGGCCGGTTCTTCTCGGGCCTCTGCAACGTCATCTTCTGCACGCAGCGGGCGAATTACGGGCCGACTTATGAGTTGATGGCCGAGGCCCGCAAGGAGCACCCCCGCGCCTGGGACTATCAGCGCGACTTCTGGCCGACGGGCACCGAGTTCCGGCCCGAGGGCTTCCTCCCGCAGCGCCTGCCGAACATCGTCCGCGAGCGCGAGACGCGGCGGATCGCCGCGATCGAGCCGCGCGCGGGGAAGGTCGTGCTCCGCGTCGAGGGCGTCTTCGGCCACGAGCAGTACGGCATCCCCGCCGGCCGCCCCCTGGCCGACGACTACCACCCCGGCGACGAGGTCCTCATCGCCGACGGCGTCCACGACGCGCGGGCGAAGGTGCTCGCGACCGAGGACGGAACGGTCACGGTCACTCCCTTCGCGAGCCCGCACGGCGGCTGGAAGATCGCCTATGAGGGCCCCTTGCCCTCGAAGGAGGACCCCGACGCGCCGGGCCTCTTCCCGCCGGGGGGGTGCTACCTCCGCAAGTTCGCGCCGCACGGGACAGCGTGCTACTACTGGGGCCGGCTCGACAAGGAGTGGGACCTCGCCCACCGCAAGTACGGCCGACGGATCATGGTCAACTTCGCCGACGCCACCGGCGACCTCGCCCGCGACGGCCGGAGCTGGACGACCGCCAAGGACCTGGCCCAGTGGCACGACGTCGCCCGCACGATCGCCGGCCACGTCATCGACCGCTACGGCAAGGATTCGCTCGATTTCACCTGGAGCGTCTTCAACGAGCCCGACCTCGGCCCCTTGTTCTGGCGGGCCGACTGGGACGAATTGCAGCGGTTCTATGATGACACCTCGGACGCCATCCTCCGCGCCTTCGAAGATCGAGGCTACGACGCGAACCGGGTCGTCATCGGCGGCCTGGAGCTGGGCGGGATCTTCGGCACGAACTTGCGGCTCCGCGAATTCCTCGCCCACTGCTCGCCCCGCGCCAAGGCCGAGGGCGCCTTGCCGCTCAACGCCGCCGTGGCCGACCGCCGGCTCGACGGCCAGCGCTCCCGCCGCGTCGAGGCCCTCTGCCGCGCCCATAACGGCAAGGGGAGCCCCTGCGATTTCGTCTCGATCCACGCCTACAGCCGTTCCGAGATGATGGCCGCCAAGCTGATCCGGGCCAAGGAGGTCGCGCTCGAGATCGACCCGGACTTCTACAAGAATCTCCGGGTCAACTCGCACGAGTCCTGCCCCGACTGGATGCCCCCGCCCGACCAGGCCGCGGCCGACTCGTACCTCGGCAACGGCTACTTCCCGAGCTGGTGCGCCGACGTCGTCCACCGCCAGCTCCTCCGCGCCGCCCGCGACCCCCGATTCGCGTACGGCGAGACGATCCTCACCGTCTGGCCGCCGCCCGACAACTTCGCCGGCCTGAACGCCATCACCCGGGTGATCCACGTCGACGACGACGGCGACGGCCGCGCCGACCGGGACGTCACCGTGCCGATGCCGATCTTCCACGCCTTGGGGTTGCTGTCGGACCTGGGCGACCGTTACTGGGTCCTGCCGCAGCGGGTCGAGGCCGGCAACGTCGTCGGCGGCTTCGCCTCGCGTGATGACAAAGGGGTCGTCCGGCTCTTCCTCTTCGCCCATCACTCGGAGGACACCCAATCGCGTTCGGAGGCGGCCTTCGATCTGACGGTTGACCTCGACCACCCCGGCTGGACCGGCCGCGCCCGGGTCGTCGAATACCGCTTCGACCGCGACCACAACTCCCCGTTCCGGCGCATCCGGGGCATCCTCGACCGGCCCGCGACGCAGAAGGGCCCCGACGCCGATCGCCTGGCGGAGGTCGTCAAGGGGCTCGACGGCGACGACCCCGCGGCCCAGCGGCGGGCCCTCGACTCGATCTCGAAGCTCGACCTCCCGACTCGCCGCGCGTCTCTTGAAGCCGTCTTCCGCCTGGCCGGCCGGGCGAAGGATCCGGCGGTCCGCGACGCGGCGGGCGCCCTGCTCCGCGACGCCCTCGGCCCCGCCGCCTACCCCGCCGCCGACGTCGAGGCGGTCCGCAAGGCGTGCGAACTCGAGCCGACCGGCTCGTCCTCCCCATCCACGCAGGCCGACGGCCGCCTGCGGCTCAAGGTCCGCGTCGCGGCCAATGGCTGCAACGTCGTCGTCCTCCGGCCGGAGAGGGAAGGGTCGGGGCGCTGAATCGAGCGACTCCGGGCGAATCCCGGGCCGGTCGGCGTCCTATGAAGGGCGTGGGAGGTCCCGGGCTGTGGGATGGCCACGTCCTGGGCTCCGAGACCCTTCCCCCCACCCCGGCCGTCCCCCACGAGGGGGGAGGGAATTCTTCATTCCCCCTCGTGGCGGACGGCCGGGGTGAGGGTCGCGGGGTCGATGCAGGGGACGTTGCAATCGTCCCGCGCCGTCGGCTTGACCGATCGCGTCGAATTGTTGTAAACTCGACGTTGCGTAGGACTTGGAACGGAACCGCGGGGCCCCGCGCGAGGCGATCGACGGCAATGGAACTGCTCACCGAGCTTTGGGATAAGACGACCGACACGTTCACGGCCCTGTCCGAGGGCATCTCCGACGGCTTGGTGCGCATCTTCGGCAACTCCAACGAGCGCCAGGTCCGCAAGATGCGGCCGACGGTCGCCCGGATCAACGAGCTCGAGCCGGCGATGACGGCCCTCTCCGACGAGGAGTTGATGGCCAAGACCGCCGAGTTCCGCCGTCGCCTCGAAGCCGGCGAGACGCTCGACGACCTCTTGCCCGAGGCCTTCGCCGCCTGCCGCGAGGGGGGGCGGCGGTTCCTCAAGATGCGGCACTACGACGTGCAGCTCATGGGCGGCATGGTCCTGCACGGCGGCAACATCGCCGAGATGGTCACCGGCGAAGGGAAGACCCTCGTCGCCACCTTGGCGGCCTACCTCAATGCGCTGGAAGGGAAAGGGGTCCACGTCGTCACGGTCAACGACTACCTCGCCCGCCGCGACGCCGAGTGGATGAGCCCGTTGTACAACGGCCTCGGCCTCTCCGTCGGCGCGATCCAGGCCGACATGGAGTCGACCGAGCGCCGCGAGATCTACTCGCGCGACATCACCTACGGCACCAACAACGAGTTCGGCTTCGACTACCTCCGCGACAACATGAAGCCGGCCAAGGAGCTCCAGGCGCAGGTGGTCCTGAACTACGCGATCATCGACGAGGTCGACTCGATCCTGATCGACGAGGCCCGCACGCCCTTGATCATCTCGGGCCCGGCCTTCGACGACGTCCGCAAGTACGCCGAGGCCGACCGGATCGCGCGGCTCCTGCGGAGGGACGAGCACTTCGAGATCAAGGAGAAGGAGCGGACCGCGCACCTCAACGACGACGGCGTCCGCGAGGCCGAGCGGCTGGCCGGGGTCGAGAGCTTCTACACCCCCGGCAACATGGAGTGGCCGCACCTGATCGACAACGCCTTGAAGGCCCACTACCTCTACAAGCGCGACCGCGAGTACGTCGTCTCGCCCGACGGCGAGATCATCATCGTCGACGAGTTCACCGGCCGCCTGATGACCGGCCGGCAGTGGTCCGACGGGCTGCACCAGGCCGTCGAGGCGAAGGAGCGGGTCCGGATCAAGGAGGAGAACCAGACCCTCGCCACGATCACGCTCCAGAACTTCTTCAAGCTCTACAAGAAGCTCGCGGGCATGACCGGCACGGCCATGACCGAGGCCAACGAGTTCTGGAAGGTCTACTCGCTCGACGTCGTCGCCGTGCCGACGAACAAGCCGCTGGTGCGGGCCAGCTACCCCGACGTCATCTACCGGACCGAGGGCGAGAAGGAGAAGTCGATCCTCGACGAGCTCCGCGAGGTCCACGAGACCGGGCGGCCGATCCTCGTCGGCACGACGTCGATCGAGAAGAGCGAGCAGCTCTCCGAGATGCTCAAGCGGTTCGGGATCGCGCACCAGGTCCTCAACGCCAAGTACCACGAGCGCGAGGCCGAGATCGTCGCGCAGGCCGGCCGCAAGGGGATGGTGACGATCGCCACGAACATGGCCGGCCGCGGCACCGACATCATCCTCGGCGGCAACCCCGAGTTCATGGCCTGGGCCGACCTCCGCCGCGAGGTCGACGAGGATGGCCGGCCGCTCTACCCGACCCGCCTGGAGGTCCCCAAGGAGGTCTGGGCCGCGGCCGTCGGCGCGTACGAGGAGTCGATGCGGCTCGAGGGGCGCGAGGTCGCCGAGCTCGGCGGCCTGCACATCATCGGCACCGAGCGGCACGAGAGCCGCCGGATCGACAACCAGCTCCGCGGCCGCGCCGGCCGCCAGGGGGACCCGGGCTCCTCGCGGTTCTTCCTCTCGCTCGAAGACGACCTGATGCGCAAGTTCGCCGGCGAGTGGGTCGCCTCGGTCCTGACCCGGCTCGGCATGGAAGAGGGCGAGGCCATCGAGAGCAAGATGGTCAGCCGCCGCGTCGAGGGGGCGCAGAAGAAGATCGAGGAGCGCAACTTCGACGCCCGCAAGCACCTGCTCGAATACGACGAGGTCATGGACGAGCAGCGCAAGCGCGTCTACTCGTTCCGCCAGCGGCTCCTGGAGGGGACGCCGACGAAGGACGCGATCCTCGACATGATCGACGGCCAGATCGCCGACGCCGTCGCCCGCTTCCTCGCCGACGACTACGGAGCGGCCACCTTCGCCGAGTGGGCCGGCCAAAGGCTCGGCGTCGAGCTGAACCCGCGCGACTACAAGGGGACGCCGTTCGACGAGGCCGCCGACTACGCCAAGCGCCAGGCCGAGGACCGCGCCGGCGACCTGATCCGCGAGGCGATCGAGGAGAACCTGCCGGCCGACGAGGACCACAAGGAGTGGAACTGGCAGGCGCTGGCCAACTGGGCCAACGCCCGGTTCGGCCTGAACCTCAAGGACAAGGACATCCGCAAGTATGGCCGGTTCGACGGCGAGGAATTCGAGTTCGGCCGCGACGACCTCGAGGAGTTCCTCCACGAGAAGGCCGTCGCCACGATCGACGCCGTCGACCTCGCGCCCGCCGAGGAGTTCCTCCGCGACGACTGGGGCCGCCGGAGCCTCGCCGGCTGGGTCCACCACAAGTTCGGCCTGACGCTCGACCCGGCCGCCTGGGCCGGGATGTCGAAGAAGGACGTCGAGCAGGCCGTCCGCGCCGCGGCCCGCGCGCTCTACGCCCGCAAGGAGTCCGAGTTCCCGGTCCGCGTCGGCCTCTCGCGGTTCCTGGCCGAGCGGCACGCCAACCAGTCGACCCCGCGCTACGACCGCGAAGGGCTGGCCGCCTGGGCCTCCGAGCGGTTCCACGCGGTCATCGACCCCGAGGAATTCCGGCCCCTGCTCCGCCCCGAGATCGAGGGGCTCTTGCTGGACGTCGCGCACAAGCACTACCGCGGCACCGCGGCCGGCGACGAGCTCGACCGCCGGCTCGACGCCGCCTTGCCGCCGCCGGTCGATTCGAAGTCGACCCCGCACTCCGACCCCAAGGCCACGGCCGAGCTCGCCGCCTGGGCCCGCCAGGAACTGGGCGTCGAGACGACCGCCGACGAGCTCGCCGCCCTCGGTCGCGACGCGGCCCGCGACCGGCTCGTCGCCGCCTTCGACGCGAAGCACCGGCCCGAGATGCGCGAGATGGAGAAGGTCCTGCTCCTCCAGATCCTCGACTCGAGCTGGATGGAGCACCTCCGCGCCATGGACCACCTCCGCAGCTCGGTCGGCCTGGCCGGCTACGCGCAGGAGGACCCGAAGGTCGTCTACAAGCGCGAGGGGATGCAGATCTTCAAGGAGATGTGGAGCGGCGTCTCCGACAAGGTGACCGACCTGGTCTTCCGGATGGAGCAGCTCGACCCGGACTTCCTCTCCTACCTCGGCGCCCGCTGGCAGCTCGACCGCGCCCGGACGATCCACGAGTCGCCCGCGTCGGACGCCGGCGTCTCGGCCGCCTCCGCCCCCGGCGGCGACATCCGGGCCCGGCAGGATGCGGCCATCGCCTCCAGCCAGAAGTCCGACCACAAGCCCGAGCCGCTCCGCAACACCGCCAAGCGCGTCGGCCGCAACGACCCGTGCCCCTGCGGCTCGGGTAAAAAGTTCAAAGCCTGCTGCATGCGCAAGGGGGCCGGCGCCGAGCTGGGCTGAGCTCCGGGCCCCCCGGCCCCGCCGCGTCGTCCCGCGGAAACCCTTGATCTTTCCATCGTTCCGTCAATCCCCTGGCGCCCTCTGGCTCGGGGACGCGGAGGGTGTCGGGGCCAGGGCACGCGGCTTGCTGTTTCTTCGGGTTTCGAGGCCCGCCGGGGACCCGTAGCAGGCACGTTCCGCGTGCCGTCCGCGGAAACACAAGGTTCGTGCTGGAAGCAGGACGGCACGCGGAGCGTGCCTGCTACAGGGTGAGGGTCTTCGCGAGCGGCCCCGAACGGAACCGGGGCCGGGTTCTTGGAAGGGATTCCGCGATGCCGATCGTCCTGGACCTGATCTACCTCGCGCTGCTGGCGACGGTCAGCCCCTGGCTCGTCTACAAGTCGTGGCGGTCGGGCAAGTACCGCGAGGGCTGGGCCGAGAAGCTGCTCGGCCAGGCCCCCCGGCGGATCGGCGACGCCCCGTGCCTCTGGTTCCACGCCGTCAGCGTCGGCGAGGTCCGGCTGCTCCGCCCGCTCATCGCCGACCTCGCCCGGCGACGGCCGGGTTGGGATGTCGTCCTCTCGACGACCACGAAGGGCGGCCTGGCCGTGGCGCGGCGCGAGTACCCGGACCTCGTCACCTTCTATGCCCCGCTCGACTTCAGTTGGGCCACCCGCCGGGCCGTCGCCCGCATCAGGCCGACGGCATTGGCCTTGGTCGAGCTGGAGCTCTGGCCGAACCTCGTCCGCGCGGCCAAGCGGGCCGGGGCGCGGGTGGCGATCATCAACGGCCGCCTCAGCGTCCGGAGCCACCGCGGCTACCGACGGCTCCGCGGTCCGCTCGGGCCGACGTTGCGGCGGCTCGACGCCGTGGCGGCGCAGACGGCGGAGTACGCCGAGCGGTTCGTCGACCTCGGCGTGCCCGCCGAGCGGGTCCACGTCACCGGCTCGGTCAAGTACGACGGCCTCGTCGGCGACCGCGACAACCCCGCGACCTTGGCGCTTCGCGATGACCTGGGCCTGGACGCGGCCGACGTCGTCTTCGTCGCCGGCAGCACGATGGAGGGCGAGGAAGACGCCGCCCTGGCGGCCTATCGGGCCGCTCTGCCGAGGCACCCTCGATTGCGGCTCGTCCTCGTCCCGAGGCATCCCGAGCGATTCGACCGCGTCGCGAGATGGCTCCAGGAGCATGGCGAGCGCGTCGTCCGTCGCAGCCGCGCCGGGGCGATCTTCGGCTTGGGCGAGGGGCCGCCGGTCGTGCTCGTCGACACCCTCGGCGAGCTCTCGGCCGTCTGGGGCCTGGCCGACGTGGCGTTCGTCGGCGGCAGCCTGCGGCCCGGCCGCGGCGGCCAGAACATGATGGAGCCCGCCGCCTTCGGGGCCCCCGTCCTGTTCGGCCCTCATACCAGCAACTTCCGCGCGACCGTCGAATCCCTCCTCGCCCGCCGCGGTGCCCGCGTCGTCCGCGACGCCGACGACCTCCGCTCCGCCCTCCTCGCCGACCTCGACGACCCCGAAGCGGCCGCCGCCCGCGGCGCGGCCGCCCGCGCCTTCGTCCTCGCCCAGCACGGCGCCTCCGCCCGGACCCTCGCCGAGCTCGACCGCCTCGTCGCCTGAGCCCGCCCCGTCGACTCGGGAAGTGGATGACCGATCGGACGATCGGCAACGAAGACGATTCCTACCAAATCGCGCGGATCGATCGCTCTTTGTAGGGTCCGCTGTGCCAGCCCTGTAAAGGTGGCTACTGATCTTGATAAGCTGTCGCCCCGTAGGGACATACTGCACACCCACGGAG
>DASZMJ010000220.1:0-61727 GCA_035551935.1 Isosphaeraceae bacterium | reverse complement strand
CGGTCCGCAAGAGCGGACCCTACGAAGAGCGATCGATCGACGCGATTCCACATCACAGTTGCCGCATGAACGCCACCAGGTTCTGTTTCTCATCCTTCGTGAGCTTCAACTCGAGGACGAGGTTGAAGAACTCGACGGTGTCTTCCCGGGTCAGGCAGCGGCCGTCGTGCAGGTATGGCGGGCTGTCTTTGATGCCGCGGAGCGTGAAACTCTTGATCGGGCCGTCGCCCGCCTCGTGCGATAGGAAACGCTCCAGGTGAAGGTCGTGCATCTGGTTGTCGAGGTAGAAGGGCGCCGGGTGGCAGGCCGAGCACTGCGCCTTGCCGAAGAATAGCTTCTCGCCGCGGAGCTCGCCCTCGGTCGCCTTCTCCGGGTCGAGACGGCCCAGCGGGGTCAGCTTGGGCGCGGGCGGGAAATCGAACATGTTCTGCATCTGGGCCATGTGCGTCACCTGGATGCGATCCAGGATGTTCATCCCCTTCTTGATGGCGTGGATCTCGTCGCCGTTGAAGTAGGCCGTGCGCTGCTCGAATTCGGTGAAGTCCTCGACCGAACGCAGGCTCCGCTTCGAACCGTGGATCTGCTGGTTGAACAGGCCGCGCAGGCTCACCGTGTCGAGGCGCAAACGCCGCTGCTCGGGCCGGGTGTCGGGATTGATGTGGAACTGCCCGCTGGTGTGGCCGTTGACGTGACAGTCCAGGCAGGTCACCCCCAGGCTCGGCTCGGCGCTCTTGCGGTCGTCGGTCGGATTGAACTCCTCCTGGGGGAACGGCGTCACCAGCAGTCGCAAGCCGTCGAGCTGCACCGGCGTCAACAGGTCCTTGAACAGGCGGTAGTAATTGTTGATTGAGACGACCTCGCCGCGGGAGACGTCGCCCAGCTCGGGCCGGTTCTGGAGGTACATCGCGGGCGGGAACTCGGCCAGGAAAGCCTCGGGGAGGTCGAACTCGACGTCGTAACGCTCCAGGCGGGGGAACATCTTGATCTGCATCGCCGGAAAGACCTGGCCCCCCAGCCCGCCGCCTTGCACCGGGTGGGGCAGCGCCTTGTACGGGAAGGCGCCCTGACGACGGACCTCGCTCGGGCTCAAGGCGGCCAGCTTCTCCCAGTCCATGCCCTGCGGCAGGCGGGCCGTCGGCCCCACCGCGAGGGGCTTGCCCCGCGACATCGTGACCTTCGGGTCGAGCCTGGGCTCGAGATCGTAGCGGCTCTCCAGCAGCTTTCGCTGCCGCGCCGCGACCTTCGGCTTGTTGGCCACGGCGGCCTTGTAGTTCTCCTCGAAGGTCGTCCCCGGCTTCATCGCGCCCAGCGGGTCCCGATAGAAGTCGAACCCGGTCATGCCGCCCTTCTCCGGCTGGTCGACCAGGGCCTCCGAGGACGCAGCCGCCTTGCCCGGGGCGAAGATGTCGGACCGATCGTGTGCCGTCTTCCGCTGTTCCGGCCGCTCCACCGGGGCGTCTTTCGGCGTCTGGGCCTCGGCGACGACGTCGCGAGGGGGTCGGGGCGGCTGGGCGTTCGGGTCCTCGCCCGCCGCCGAATGCACCAGGACGACGACTCCGCCCACCAACAGGGCGGGAAGGACTCCCGCGACGAGTCTATGCCTGTTCAGCATCAGACTGCCTCCATGAGATGACGGAACCTGGGGTCCGATCGGCCGCCCCCAACAATAGGCTGCGTACGAGTCGGGCGACAAGAGGCTGGACCATCGTGTCCCGACTTCCAGACGAAGCGCCGGGCCGCAGGTCCACGACACGATGACCCCGTGACTTTTTCCCGGGATTCCTGCCGGATTTCGCGCCGGATTCCAACTGAGGGAATGGCGACTCCTCGCGGGAGGGGCATTTTGCGCGCCACGACTCCTGTGACTCGATGAGAACGGCCTTCATGTCCTTCGATACGCTCGACGACGCAACGCCCTCGACACTCCCAGCCATCCAGGCGATCGGCGTTGGGCCGGCGCGGAACGAACCGACGGAACACCTTGGTTCACTTCGGGGAGCGGCCCGGGATCGGCGGCCAGGAGCCGGGGACATGGACGGAGAGGCCGTCGCGGCGCAAAACGAACCCAATCCCGGTCGGCGACGCGGCGCAAAACGAACCCAATCCCGGGGGAGGCCGAATCGGCGCGGCCTCATCGCTCGAGACGAGTCGAAGCTCGCCCCGGCCCCGGCGCGGAACGAACCGAACGGGGCATTGGGCCGACTGGGCGGAGTCTGCCGGCACATTTCTCGGCGCGGAACGAACCGAACGGGGCATTGGGCCGACTGGGCAAGACGTCCCGTCGGGCCGCGCCGGCGCGGAACGAACCAAAGAATGGGGTCGGAGGTCCGGGGACGGGGTCATCGAGAGGAGGAGGGAAGTCGCGGCGCGGAACGAACCCAACTCCCCTCGGCCCCTGGCCCCCGACCCCGGGTCCCCCTCCTCCCGGAACGAACCGACCGATCACCTTCGTTCACCTGGAGGACCGGCCTCCAGGATAGCTCCCTGTCGTCCCGGCATCGCGTCGTGGATTTTTTAATTAAACCAGTTGACAGGCGGTGTGCGGCGTCCTAAGCTCATATCGTGGATTCCATGTCCCGGATCAGGCCGACGACCGGGCCTTCATTCCATATCCGGGATTCTCGGCCGCGAAGAGCCGGCGCGACGCCGCAACAGGAGTCTTCCCCCATGACCCCGCGCGCTTTGAAAAGGGATTTGCCCTCGCACTCCCCGTTGCAAATCTACCTGCATGACATCAACACCACACCACTGCTCACGGCCGAGGAGGAGCGGGAGCTGGCCGAGCGGGTCTCGCAGGGCGACCCATACGCCCGCGAGCACATGGTCAAGGCGAACCTGCGGCTGGTCGTCAACATCGCGCGCGGGTACCTGAACAAGGGGCTCGGGCTGGAGGACCTGATCGAGGAGGGGAACCTCGGGCTGATGCGGGCGGTCGAGGGGTTCGACGGCCAGATGGAGACGCGGTTCAGCACGTACGCGAGCTACTGGATCAAGCAGTCGATCCGCCGCGCGGTGATGAACAACGGCAAGCCGATCCGGCTGCCGGCATACATGGTCAGCCTGCTGGCAAAGTGGAAGCGCGTGACCAACGGCCTGACCGAGCGGCTGGGGCGGCCGCCGACGCCCGAGGAGGTGGGCAAGGCGCTGCGGCTGTCGAAGAAGAAGGTGGGAATCGTCGCCAAAGCGATCCGCGTCAACAACCTCACGCCGCACCCCGACGGCCCCGGCGAGGACGAGGGGTTCGCGCTCGACGCCCTGCTGACCGACGACCGCAGCAAGCCGCCGTGCGACCAGATGATCGAGGCCGACGACATCGACCGCATCTTCCGCCGACTCGACCAGCTCGACGAGCGCGAGGCGACCGTCATCAAGATGCGGTTCGGCCTCGAGCCGTACCCGCCGATGACCCTCCGCGAGGTCGGCGAGAACCTCAAGCTGACCCGCGAGCGCGTCCGCCAGCTCGAGAACCAGGCCCTCATGAAGCTCGTCGCCGAGCTCAACGACGAGGAGGCCTTCGGGCAGCGTGCGTGATCCGGGAATGGCCCCTCCCCGTAGGGTCCGCTCTTGCGGACCTCTTCCATTCAAGAAATGAAGAGGTCCGCAAGAGCGGACCCTACGGGGAGGGTTCGATCCCGCCCGGCGACCGTCCAAGTCCGGCCAGCGCCTCCTCGATCGCGGGGCGGCACAGGCCGGGCAGGAGTGCGGCGAGCAAGGTCGTGTCGAGCGAGAGGTCGGCTGGCCGGGGTTCGATCGACTCGACGTCGGCGCGGCGATTGGCGCGGACGAGGCCCGGATCGATCCCCAGCGGGCCGGCCGCCCGCCGGAACAGCTCGAAGCGGCTCAGCCGCTCGGGCCCGCCGACGTGGACGAGTCCGTTGAACGTATTTTCTAGAAGTTGAATCAGAATGTTTGCCGCAGTATGGTAGTCGAGCGGCGTGCGATACTCGTCCTCGAAGAAGGCCTGCGACTTGCCGTCGCGGAGGCCGGCGACGATGCGGTCGAAGAAGGCGGGCCTCCCGCAGCGGGATAGCCCGTAGAGCAGGCTAAGGCGGGCGACGACGCCCCTCGGCACCGCGAGGACGTCCGGCTCGGCGGCGAGCTTGGTGCGGCCGTAGGCGGAGATCGGCCGCGCCGGGTCCTCCTCGGCGTACCAGCCTAGGGCGCCGTCGAAGACCATGTCGGTAGATGTGTACAAGAATCGACGATCACGCCTTGCACACCAGCCGGCGAGGCGTCCGGTGGCCTCGACGTTGACGGCGAAGGCGCGGTCGGGATCGCGGCGGACGGCCTCGGCGGCGCTGATGGCGGCGGCGTGGAGGATCGCCTCGGGGTCGTCGCCGGCGAGGGCCGAGGAGGTCGCCACGGGGTCGGTCAGGTCGATCGGCTGCAAGGGGATGCCCGATCGCGTGCCGGCCGCGGTGCCGCTCCAGGCGCGGACGTCGTGGCCGAGGTTGAGAAGGCGGTCGATGAGGTAGGCGCCGAGGTTGCCGCTGGCGCCGGTCAGGACGATCCGCACGGTCGCGCCTCCGATCCGGGTTTGCTGCTTATTGAAGCAGGCTCGCGGCCCATTTCCAATGCGGAACGCCCGCGACCGCGGCCGATGGAAGGGACGACGAGGGACCGGAACGTGGCCGAGGTCGAGCAGGGAAGGGCGGGGCGTCATGGCGATCGAGATCCGCGAACTGGCGGTCGATGACCTCGTGCTCGACCAGAACCTCAACCTCCGCGACAAGCTCGACGAGCCGACCGTCGAGCGCTACGCCGAGGCCTGGGGCCGCATCCCGCCGATCACGGTCTTCGAGGTCGACGGCCGCTGGCTGTTGACCGACGGCTTCCACCGCTACGCCGCGGCCGTGGCCCTAAGGCGCCGGACGATCGCCGCGGAGGTGCGGGTCGGGTCGTTCAACGACGCCCTCGACTTCGCCGCCGGGGCGAACCTGTACCACGGCCTCCCCTTGAGCCGGGCCGAGCGACGGCGGGCCGTCGAGGTCAAGCTCCGGCTGCACCACGAGTGGTCCGACCGCCGGCTCGCCGAGGAATTGGGGGTGCATCGCGACCTCGTCGGCAAGGTCCGCCGCCAGCTCGTCGAGGCCGGCCAGGTCCCCGCCCACGCCGGCCGCGTCGGCGCCGACGGCAAGACGTACCCCGCCTCGCTCCCCAAGGACCCGAACGAGCGCCTCCCGCGCGGCAAGGCCCACTCCGAGCCGGAGGACCCCCGCGACCGCGGCTCGCGCGAGTCGGACGCCCCGCCGTGGGACGACACCACCGACCCGCTCCCCGCTCCTGCAGCAAAAAGTGGCCGGTCCGAAATCGGCTCTCCCCCCTGGGACGAGGGGGCCGACGCCAGGACGATCGCCGCTTCCGGCCCGGTGGCCGTGGCCACGCCGACGATCGACGAGATGCTGACGATGATGGCCAGGCAGGTCATGGAGGTCGTCTCCTGGACCCAGGCCGAGGGCTTCGCCGAGGCCTACCGCGGCGCCTCGGCCAACTCCCGCGGCCTCTTCCACACCGCCGCCATCCGCCTCGCCGCCCGCGCGGAGACGCTCCGCAAGGGCTGATCCGGTCCCCTGTGGAAAAAGTCCAACGCAAAGACCCTCCCCCGCCGTATCATGGTGGCGTGCGGTGCGGCTTCGCGCGTGACAACGGCCGGGCCCCGCTGTACCCTCGACCCGAACGACACCCCGAGCGACCGCAACCATCGAGGATCCTCCATGTCGAGCGTCGCCGCGCCCGAGTCGGACGTCGCCCTGGTCGAGCAGCTCCGCGACGCCCACCGCCGCCTCCGCGCCGAGCTGGCCAAGGTGATCGTCGGCCAGGGGGACGTGCTCGACCAGCTCCTCATGGCCATCTTCTGCCGCGGCCATGCGCTCCTGGTCGGCGTGCCGGGCCTGGCCAAGACGCTCGCGGTCAGCACCTTGGCGCAGGCGCTCGACCTGTCGTTCAAGCGGATCCAGTTCACGCCCGACCTGATGCCCAGCGACATCACCGGCACCGAGGTCATCCAGGACGACCCGGTGACGCGACAGCGGATGTTCAAGTTCCTCGAGGGGCCCGTCTTCGCCAACATCGTCCTGGCCGACGAGATCAACCGCACCCCCCCCAAGACGCAGGCCGCGCTGCTCGAGGCGATGCAGGAGCGGAAGGTCTCGATCGGCGGCGAGGACCACCCGATGCGCGACCCGTTCTTCGTCCTGGCGACGCAGAACCCGATCGAGCAGGAGGGGACCTACCCGCTGCCCGAGGCCCAGCTCGACCGCTTCCTGTTCCTCATCAAGGTCGACTACCCCAGCGACGCCGAGGAGGATCAGATCATGCGCCTCGGCACCGCCGACCTGGCGCCGGCGGTCGAGAAGGTGCTGCACGGCGACGACGTGCTCCGGCTCCAGCAGGTCGTCCGGCGGGTGCCGGTGGCCGACCACGTCTTCGACTTCGCCCGCCGCGTCGCGCGGATGAGCCGGCCGGGCACGCCCGAGGCGCCCGAGTTCATCGACCGCTGGCTGACCTGGGGCGCCGGCCCGCGCGCCAGCCTCGCCTTGATCCTCGCCGCCAAGGCCCGCGCCGTGCTCGACGGCCGCTATCACGCGACGACCGACGACGTCGCCGACGTCGCCGCGCCGGCCCTGCGGCATCGCCTCCTGCCCAACTTCACCGCGCAGAGCGAGGGCATCTCGACCGACGAGGTCGTCGCCCGCCTCCTCGACGCCGCCCCCCGCGACGCCAGGGCCGACCGCAAGGCCGCCAAGTCGACCCGCGTCCTCGCCAAGCGGCCGAAGCGGTCGCCGACGCCCGGCAAGGCGGCCAAACGCTCCCTCTTCGGCATCGCCCGGACCCAGCGACCCACGCCCCCCGCACCGTGACTCCATCGCACCCCATGACGACCCTGCTGCAACCCGAACTCATCGCGCGCGCCGAGGCGCTCGGCCTGAAGGCCCGGGCCGTCGTCGAGGGCCTGCGCGTCGGCGACCACCGCAGCCCGTACCGCGGCTTCTCCGTCGAGTTCGTCCAGCATCGCGAGTACGTCCCCGGCGACGACACCCGACACATCGACTGGAAAGTCTACGGCCGCGCCGAGCGGTATACGATCAAGCAATATGAACAAGAGACCAACTTCCAGGGGCACATCCTCCTCGACGCCAGCCGGTCGATGACCTACGGCGCCGGCGCCTCGAACAAGCTCGAGGTCGCCCGCGTGCTCGCGGCGACCCTGGCGTATCTGATCGTCCATCAACGCGACAGCGCCGGCCTCGGCGTCTTTGACTCCGCCTGGCGGCATCGGCTGCCGCCGAGCGGCCGCCCCGAGCAGGTCCGCGCCATCCTCCGCGCCCTCGCCGCGATCGAGCCCGGGCCGGAGACGGCCATCGGCCCGCTCCTGCACGAGCTGGCCGAGACCGTCCATCGCCGCGGGCTCGTCTTCCTCATCACCGACGCCCTCGACCCGGTCGTCGGCCTGCTCGCCGGCCTCAGGCACTTGCGATTCCGGGGCCACGAGGTCGTCGTCTTCCACGTCCTCCACCCCGACGAGCTGAGCTTCCCCTTCGACGGCCCCACGCGGTTCGACGCCCTCGAAGGCGGCCTCCGCCTGCGGACCCGCCCCGAGCTCGTCCGCGCGGCGTACCTGCGGGCCCTCGAAGCCCACCTCGACGCCCTCCGCGCCGGCTGCGCGGCGCACCGTTGCGATTATGTTCTGATGGACACTTCCATTCCTCTGACGGAATCGTTCACCGAGTACCTCGCGCGCCGCGGCCGGGTGCGGCGGGTCTGACCCCGGGGGGCCCGAGCGATGACCTTCCTGTCGCAGGGGATGCTCTGGGGCGTGGCCGCGGCGGCGATCCCGCTGGCGCTCCACCTCCTCTTCCGGAGCCGGCATCGCACCGTCCCCTGGGGGGCGATGGCCTTCCTCCTGGCCAGCCTGCGGCAGACGAGCCGGCGCCTGAAGTTCCGTGAACTGTTGCTCTTATTGGCGCGCGTCGGCGTCATCGCCCTGCTCGCCCTCGCGCTGGCCCGGCCCGCCGCGACCGCCGGCCGCGCGGGCCGGGGCGACGCGATCGACGCGGCGATCGTGATCGACACCTCGTACAGCATGGCCGCGCGCGACGGCGCGACGGCGCGGCTCGACCGCGCGAAGCAGGCCGCCCTGGCCGTGCTCGACCGCCTCCCGATCGGTTCAACGGTTCGCATCATCACATGTTCCGATCGCGCCCGCACGCTCGGCCCGCTCCCCGCCGGCCGGCTCGACCGGGCCCGCGCGATCGTCTCGGCCCTCGCCGTCGAGGACCGCCCGACCGACCTCCTGCCCGGCGTCCGCGCCGCGGCCGACGCGCTCAAGGGGGCGGCGAACCGCGAGCTCTACCTCGTCGGCGACATGCAGCGCGCCGGCTGGGACCGCCAGGCGTCGGCGCTGACGAAAGCATTCGCCGAGATCCACACATCTTCCGGTCTCAGCTTCATCCGTTGCGGCGCGGCGACGCCGAACAACGTGGAGGTCGTCGGCCTCGATCCGCAGGGCGGGATCGTGCGGGTCGGCGAACGGGCGGGGTTCACCGTCCTCGTCCGCAACGCGGGCCCCGCCCCCGCGCGGGACCTGACCGTCACGCTCGCGATCGACGGCGCCGACGGCGACCGCAATTCGGCCCCGATCGCCCTCCTGGGGCCCGGCGAGGCCCGCGCCATCACGCTCACCGCCGTGCCCGACCGCGCGGGCCCGGTCGCGGCGACGGCGACCGTCGGGCCGGACGATTTACCGAATGATAATGTGTATTCCCGAGTCTTCGCGGCCCGCGACCGGGCCCGCGTGCTGGTGGTCGAAGGCCCCCCGTCCTCGCGCCGGCCGGGCGGGTCCGCGAGCTTCTTCCTCGCCCACGCCCTGGGTCCCGTCGCCGACTCCGAAAGCGACCGCGCCCCGGTGACGCCCCTGGTCGTCCCGGCGCAGGACGCGGCCCCAGCCTTGCTCGACGGCCAGGACGCCTGCATCCTCGCCGATGTGCCCGTCGGGACGGGCGTCGCGGGGGACTTGCGTCCCGACTTCCTCGACCGCCTTGCACGCTTCGTCCGCGACGGCGGCGGGCTGTTGATCTTCGCGGGTTCGCATGTTGATCCGGATCGCTATAATCCAACCCTCGGCGCCGGGCTCGGGCTCCTGCCCGCCCGCCTGGAGACGCAAGAAACGCGACGCCCGCGCCACTTCGATCCTACGAGCATCGACCCACATTCTCCGCTCGCCCCGTTCCGCGTCGAGCCGCTCGACCGGCTCGCTCGCGTCGAGATCCGCCAGTCGGTGGGCCTGAAACAGGACCGCCCCCTCCTGTGCTTCGACGACGGCACGCCCGCCATGGCGGCCGGCGCCGTCGGCTCGGGGACGGTGCTCGTCGTCGCGACCGGCCCCGACCTGCGCGGCTCGGACTGGCCCCTGCACCCGACGTTCCCGGCCTTTGTCCAGGCCACGTTGCCGCTCCTGCTCCGCGACCCCGCCCGCGGCCGCAACCTCGCCGTCGGCGCCCCGATCGATTGGTCCGCCCCGGCCGGCCCCATCGCGCTCGTGCGACCCGACGGGCGCCGGGAGGCGATCCCATTCCAGAGAATGAACGATCAAGCCATCGCTCATGTCTCGGAGACCGATCGCGCGGGGCTCTATCGGCTCGAGGCACCCGGCGCGCGGGCGACGTTCGCGGTCGTCGCCGACCGTCGCGAAGGGGAGGACCTCGAAGCCCTCAACGACGCCGAGATCGACCGCCGGCTCGGCTTCCGGGCCGTCCATCTCGACGGGGACGACGACCCGGGCGCGGCCGTGGGCCTCGGCCGGGCACGGCGCGACTGGGGGCTCTGGGTGCTCGCGGCGACGGTGCTCGCCTTCGCCGCCGAGACCGCCCTGGCCTGGCTCTCCGGCCGGCCCGCTTGATCGAGGAGGCTCGCGATCGATGCGCTGGCTCTTGCGATGGCTCGGCCTCGATGGGACCGGCGGCGCGACCCTCCGATCGGTCGCGATCGGCTGGCGGGGGCCGGTGCCGCCCTGGGTCGCGGCGGCCGGTGCGAGCGTGGTCCTCGTCGCGGCGATCGCGCTCTACCGCTCGGAGCGCGCACGCATCGGTGTCACTCGTCGTGCGGTCCTCGCCCTCCTGCGCGGGGCGTCGGGCGCGGTCGTGGTGCTGCTGCTGGCCCGGCCCTCGCTCGTCCTCGAATACCGGGGCGAGCGCCCGCGCGGGGTTGCTCTCTTGCTCGACGACTCGCGGAGCATGGCCCTCCGCGACCCGCGCACCGGCGTCGGCGACCGCCTCCGCGTCGCGATCGCCGAGGGACGTGTCGATCCGAAGACATCCTGGGATGATCGGACCTCGATCCAGATCGTCCCGCCGGGGATGCCCGCCGACCCCTCGCGCCTCGACGTCGCCCGCGCGGCGCTCGGCAACCGCCGGCTCGCACTGATGGACCGACTCGCGAGGCTCGGCCCCTTGCGCGTGGCCCGATTCGGGGAACGGTTGCGCGACCTCGACGACCCGAGCGCCTGGGACGCCGGCTCGCCCCGGACCGCGCTGGCCGACGCGATCGCCGCCGCCCTCGACCCCGACCGCGGCGACCCTCCCGCGGCGATCGTGGTCGCGACCGACGGCCACGACAACGCGAGCCGGCTCGCGCTCGACGACGTCGCCCGCGCCTGCGCGAAGGGAGGCGTCGCGCTCCACGTCTACGGCGTCGGCGTCGTCGACGCCGGCAACCTCCGCCTCCTCGACGCCACCGTCCCCGAGGCCGTCGTCGTCGGCGACACGGTCGCGATCCCTGTGCGGTGGTCGGCCGTCGGGTTCGCGGGGGGAACGGCGGAGCTGACGCTCAGGCTGGATGAGGAAGTCGTCGCTCAACAGAATGTGGATATTTCGGACAGTGGCGATCGCGTCACGACCCTCACATTCACCCCGAAGGGGGACCGCGTCGGCTCGCGGGTGTTCTCGGCGACGATCCGGCGCGACGACCGCGAGGCGGTCGTCGCCGACAACGAGGCCCGGCGGCCGACGCGGGTCGTGGACGCGAAGGTCCGCGTGCTCGTGATCGAGGACGCGCCGCGATGGGAGTACCGCTTCCTCCAGACCGCCCTGCTCCGCGACCCCCGCGTCTCGGCCCGCTTCCACCTGATCCAGGGCGACCCGCGCGCCTTGAATTCCGGGCCCCCGTACGCTCCGACCTTGCCGGCGAACCGGGCCGAACTCTTCGATGAAGACGTCGTCATCCTCGGCGACGTCGATGCCTCTGCCCTGGGAACGGACCGGCTCGGCTGGCTCCGCGACTTCGTGGCCGAGGGGGGCGGCCTGATCGCGATCGCGGGCCGGCGGCACGCGCCCTGGGGCTATCGCGAATCGCCAATCGCCGAGGTCTTGCCGGTCGACTTCCCGGGCACCCCGCCGCCGTTCGACGCGGAGGCGCGGACCGAGGCGTTCACGCCCGAATTGACCCGCGACGGCGAGCGGAGCGAGCTGCTCGCCCTGGCCGACGAGCCCGCGGCCAGCCTGACGACCTGGCGGTCCCTCCCCGGCTTCCACTGGATCGCGCCGACGACCCGGCTCCGGCCGGGCGCGACGGCCCTGATCGTCCATCCGTCGCTCACCGCCGACGGGGCACCCTTGCCGTGGCTGGCCGCGCAGCCATACGGCCGGGGCACGTGCCTGTTCCTCGCCGGAGACGAGACCTGGCGCTGGCGGCTCAACGCCGGCGACCGCCACTTCGCCCGGTTCTGGGGCCAGGTCATCTACCGCGCCGGCCTGCCGCACCTCCTCGGCGGGTCGAGCCGCGTCCGGCTCGCGCCCGAACGGCCGGCGATGACCGTCGGACAGCCTTCCTCCATCTTCGCGCGATTGCTCGACTCGGATTATCAACCCTGGACCCGCGAGCGCGTCACGGCGCGGCTCGAGGCGCTCGACGCCCCCTCCGGCTCGCCGACATCCCGGGCGATTGAGCTCCGCGCCGTGCCCGGGCGGCCGGGCGAGTACCGCGCGACCCTGGCCAACGACGCCGCGGGGCGGTTCGCGTTCCGGCTCGCCGCCCCGGAGCCGGCGGCGATCGAGTTCCGCGTCGACCCGCCGCCCGACGACGAGTCTCAGGCCGCCGGGCTCCCCGCGACGGCCCTCCGCACCCTGGCGAAGCTCGGCGGCGGCGCCTTCTACCGCGAGGAGGATCTGCACCGCCTCCCCGATGCCATCGCCCCGAGGTCGGCCAGCTTCACCGACCGTCGCGAGGTCTCGACCTGGCATCCGTTGACGTTCGCCCTGTTCGTCGCGTTGCTGTCGGCCGAATGGACGTTACGTAGATTCTCGAACATGAGCTGAATCATGGTCCCGACGACGATCCCGAGGCTCCTGGGGCGGCTCCGGCGCCGCGAGCGGCGGTTGCGGCTGGCGTGGGGCCTGGCGCGCTGGCTGGCGATCGTCGCAGTGGCCCTGGCGGCGGCGTGCCTCGCCGACTGGATCATCGACCTGCGCCGCGAGACGCCGTACTCGTTGCGCGTGGGGATGTTGATGGCGCAGGTCGTCCTCGCCATCGCGGCGGGTTGGAACCTGGTCGTCGCGCCGCGGCTCGGCCGGGTCGATGACGAGGCATTGGCGCGCTGGGTCGAGGGGCGGGAGCCGCGACTGGCCCATCGGCTGGTGGCGGCGCTCCAGTTCAACCGCCCCGACGCGGATACGCGGGGCATGTCGCCCGACTTGATCGAGCACGTCACGCGGGCCACCGATGCCGACGCCGCCGGGCTCGAACCCGGCCAATTGCTCGACGGCCGCCGATATGACCGGGCCTTGATGCTGGCGGCGGCGATCGTCCTGCTGGCGGGCCTGGTCGCCGATCGCCGGCCCGCGACGACCCGGGCATTGCTGGCGCGGCAAGCCCTGGCCGATGTCGAGATCCCGCGATCCTTGCGGCTGGAGGGGATCGGGCCGCGGGTCGGCGTGGCGGGCGAGGAGGTCGTCGTCCGGGTGCGGGCGTCGGGACCGGGGGTCCGCGACCGGCTTCGGGGTCGATTGCGGATCGAGCCGGACGAGGGGCCGGCGGTCGAGGTCGCCCTGGCGAGGGAATCGGCGGCGGTCTTCGCGGCGAGGGTGCCACTCTCGCGGTCGTCGTTCCGCTTTCGGGCCTGGCTCGGCGACGGCCGGCTGAAGTGGCCGGGTCGGGTTCGGGTCGAACCGAGGCCGGCGGTCGCGCGGCTCGACGCGACACTCGTCCTGCCGTCGTATTGCGGGACGAAGCCCGACGGCCGGCCCTTCGAGCGGCCGGCGCCCAACGGCGACGTCGCCGGCCCGACGGGCGCCTCGGCCCGGGTCGTCGTCGCGGCGCAGAAGCCGATCGCCGGCGGCACGATCGAGTTGCTCGGCCGCGACCGCGCCGCGGTCGTGCGCCGAGTCTCACTGACGGCGAGCCAGGACGGCCGTCGGGCGAACGGGGCGTTCGACCTCCGCGACGGCGAGGCGGCGTATCGCGTCCGCGTCGTCGACCGTGACGGCCTGGCGAACGTCGACCCGCCCCGGCGCGGGGTGGCCCTCATCGCCGACGAGCCCCCGCGCGTGACCATGCTCCCCGAGCACCTCGACCCCGACGCCGATCCCGACGAGCCCGAGGAGATCCACGAGCCGATCCCGGTGCCGGTCGGCGGGGTCGTCCGGGTCGAGTACGCCTGCCGCGACTCCTTCGGCCTCGGCCGCGCCCGGCTCGCGTACCGGGTCGACGGCGGGGCCTGGAGCCACCTGCCGCTGGAGGAGGGCCCGCCGTCGGCCGTCGCCGAGTTCTTCGCCGATCCCTCGCCGGACCCCTGGCGACGCCCGGGTCGGCTCGACGGCGGCGGCCGTGTCGACTTCCAGACGCGCTCGATCCCGGGCCTCAAGGCCGGCGACCGACTCGAGTTCGCCGTTGAAGTCTTCGACGCCAACCCCGACCCCGCGCGCCCGCCGGGACGCTCCGAACCGAGGGTCAAGGTGGTCGTCACCCCCTCCCGGTTCATCGACTGGGCCCTCGCCCGGCTCGGCCACGAGGCGCGGCTCCGAGGCCTCGAGTCCGGCCAGCTCGCCGTCTTCGACGCCGCCGATGCCCCGCCGGAGTCCGTCGCGTCGATATCACCCGCGCCCCCGCTCGGTGCCTTCGGGAAGGCCCGGGCGAGGACAGGGGATAGCAAGAATGCCTTCATCAGGACGTGGCAACTCATCGGCCCGTTCCCGAACCGGGACGACAAGGGGCTTGAGGCCCGATACGGCCCCGAGGAGGGGCCGGTCGACCTGGCGCGGGAGTTCGACGGCCGCGACGGCAAGGTCCGCTGGCGGGCGTGCCCGGGGGATGCGGACCAGATCGACCTCGCTAGGATCCTCGGCGGGGAGAGCGCGGCCGTCTATTACGCCGTCTGCTGGGTCCGGCCGCTCGGGCCGTCGCATGCACGGCTGGCCGTGGGGAGCGACGACGGGGTGAAGGTCTGGCTCAACCGGAAGCTCCTGTTCGTCGACCACAGCCATCGCCCGATCGCCCCCGCCCAGGACGTGCGCCGGGTCGATCTGGAGCCGGGCTGGAACGAGCTGCTCGTCAAGGTCGACAACGGCTCCGGCCCGAGCCTCTTCTGCTGCGAGCTGGAAGAGACTCTCTTCGACCGCCCCCTGCGCGGGCTGGAAGTCCGGGTCACGCCGCCGGGTCGCGAGTGAGGTGCGTGCTCCAATCTCAGGGAGTAAGAACCATGAATCGAAATAAATACTGGCCCACGATCCTCGTCGCCCTCGGCGCTGGCTGGTCGGGCGACGGGGCCGACGATCAGCGTGATTTGCGCGAGAAGCGCACGCGCCAGGAGCGGGTGCGGGCCGAGACCGAGGACGTGGACGGGCGGCTCGAGGCGATGGTGCGGGTCCTGAAGTTCCAGGGCCTGGGGACGTCGGGCGAGGCGAAGCGGCTCGACGAGGTGGCAACGACCTTGGAGAAGCTCGACGCCGGCCCGATGGCCGAGATCGTCGACCGGCTTGGCCGCGCCGCCGCGGCCGACGACGCCGGCCAGGCCCGTCCCGAGGTCGATCGCGCCCGCGAGCGACACCGCGAGGTCCTCGACGCCCTCCGCGCCCTGCTGGCGCGGCGGCGGGCCCTCCGCGACCTCGACGAGGCCGCCGACCGGCTCGAACGGGCCGCCGATCGCCAGGAAGCCCTCCGCCGCCAGACCGATCCGCTCGTCCGCGCCGAGCAGGAGACGGCCTCGACCGAGGACCCGCGGCGACGCGACCGGCTCAACGCCGAGGCACCGTCGCGTCGCAAGCGCGCCCTGGCCGAGGCCGCGGCGCAGGAAGTCTTGAAGAAGGACGTGGCCGCGACCTTGCAACGCCTCGGCGACCTCCGCGACCGCCTGCCGCCCGAGGACCGCGCGCGCCTGAACCGCGCCGAGGATGCCGCGCATGCGGTCGCGGAGGCGATCGACCGCCCCGCGCAAGCCCTCCGGGCCGACGGCCCGCCCCTGGCCCGCGCCGATCACTGGGCCGAGGCCGCCGACCTCCAGCGCGAGGCGACCGATGCCCTCCGCGCCCTCGCCCGCGACCTCCGCCCCCATGCCGACCCCGCCGATGCCCTCCGAGACGCCCGCGATCGGCTCGACCGCGCGATGGCCGACCAGCAAGCCGCCCGCCGCGAGACCGCCGACCACGCCCGCGACGGGGCCCTGGCCGACGAGGGGCTCATCACGCTCGCCGATCGGCAAGGCCGGATCGAAGACCAGGTCCATGAACTTCGCGACATGCTCCGCCCCCTGGATGAGTCGACGGCCCGCGCGCTCGCACCGGCCGAGTCCGCGACCCACGAGGCTTCGGAGGCCGTCCGCGAAGCCGCGCCGGAGCGCGCCCTCGCCCCGCAAGATCAGGCATTGAGGGCCATCCACGACGCCCGCGAGGGCCTCGATCGTCGGCTCACCGCCCTGGCTCGACCGCGCGAGCCTGGCGCCGGCGACGACGCCCGCCGGGTCCGCAAGGCGCTGGCGAGCGCCCGAGCCGCCGCGGCGGCCTCCGAGGCAGCCGCCGAGGGGGGCGGCGACCAGGAGCTGGCCCGATCGCGAGCGGCCAACGACGAGGCCCGCGCCGCGCTCGGCCAGGCGACCGCTCGGGCCCCGGCCGGCGTCGCCGATCGGCTCGACGCCGCGGCCGGCGACCTCGACCGGGCCGCTGATCGGCTCGATCACGGCGCGCCCGCGGCTGCCCACGATTCTCAAGGCGAGGCGGTCGCGCGGCTCGACGACGCCCTCCGCGCGCTCGAGGCCGCCCAGGTCGCCTCGGCCGCCCAGCCCCGCCCGGCAGGTCGTACCCCATCGTCGAAACCCGGCCGAATTCCGGGCCGGGCCACGTCCCGCTCCCCCGACGATCCCGTTGCGCGTGGGGACGGCAACCGCGCGCCCGACAATTCCACGACCAACCCCGCGGCTTCCCTGATGGCGGTCGAGGGCCCCGGCGCCTTCCTCGGCCTCCCGCCGCGCCAGCGCGAGGCCGTCCGCCAGGCGCTCCGTGACGCCTTGCCGCCCGAATACGCGCCGCTGATCCGGCAATACTACATCAACATCGCCCGCGGCCGTCCCGTCGCGCCGGCGAAGCCGAAGGGGGCCGCGGGGAGATGAGGAAACGTTCGAGAATCCTTTCGCGATCGATCGGGATCGCCCTCGTGCTCGCGGCCGGTGCGCCGGCGCGGGGCGGCGCGGAGATGGACGACGAGGCAGCGCGGGCGGCGGACCGGGGGCTCGAGTGGCTCGCGGCGCGGCAGGCGGCCGACGGCTCGTGGGGCGACGCGCGCCAGCCGAGGAACACGGCGATCACGTCGTTCGTCCTCTTGGCGTTCATGGCGCGGGGGCACCTGCCGGGGCAGGGGAAGTATGGTCCCGAGGTCGCCCGCGGGGCACGGTTCCTGGTCGCCGCGTCGCGGCCCGACGGCTACCTCGTCGGCCCCAGCGGCGGCACGATGTATTGCCACGGGATGGCCACGCTCGCACTGGCCGAGCTCTGGGGCATGACGGGCGACGACGCAATCCGTCCCGTCCTCATCAAGGCCGTCGACCTCATCGTCCGCTGCCAGAACCCCGAAGGGGGGTGGCGCTACGAGCCGGCGCCGACGGGGGCGGACATCTCGGTGACGATCATGCAGGTCATGGCGCTACGCGCCGCCAAGGGTGCCGGCCTGCACGTCCCGGACTCGACCCTGGCGCGGGCGATCCGCTACATCAAGGGGCGCCACCACGCCCCCAGCGGCGGCTTCGGCTACCAGGACCCCGCCGGGCCCCCCGGCTTCGCCCGCTCCGCCGCGGGAGTCTGCGCCCTCCAGCTCGCCGGCGCCTACGACGCCGACGAGATCCCTCGCGCCATCACGTATTTGAAGGAGAATTTCAACACGCGAGAGCACTTCTGGTACGGCCACTACTATGCCGCCCACGCGCTGCATCAGGTCGGCGGCAGGGAGTGGGACGACTGGTACGCCCGCATCCGCGGCCTCTTGCTCTCGAAGCAAGGGCCCGCGGGCGACTGGCCCGACGAGTCGCTCGACGGCCAGCCGGTCGGCCCCGTCTATCAGACGTCGATCGCCGTCATCATCCTGGCGACGCCGGGGTCGTTGCTGCCGATCTACCAGAGTTGACGACGCGGCTCAGGACCGGTAGTTCTCTTCGAGGCCCCAGAGGCGCTGGAGCTGGCGGTCGTGGCGGCCGCGCTCGAAGCGGTAGATGCCGATCTCGTCGACCGCCTCCCCCTCGACGAGGGGGTATTGCTCGCGGCGGGCCTCGGCCTCGCGGAAGACGAGCCCGAGGTGGTCGGAGCAGGCGAAGCCGTAGGTCTTCAGCTCCGCGAATCCGCCGCCGCTCCACGGCGCGGCGACCTTGTAGGCGGCGGGCTCGTCGCAGCCGGGCAGGCTACAGCGGACGACGTGGGCACTCACGGAGACACCCTCCCGAGGATTCCCCTGGCGCCCCGATTATCCGGCCCGTGCGCGCGCGTGACAAGGGCCCGATCGGGAATCGCCCCGACCGGACCCGGGTCATCGCGGCTGGTTCGTCCCGACCCGCCGCTACTTCGCCGGCGCCTGTCCCGTCGTCGATCGCCCGGAGGCCGGGGCGGGGACGACCTCGATGCGGTAGGTCGCGACCCGCGCCGGGTAGGCGCGGCTCAGGCCCGCCGTGCCGAAGAGGGCCTGTTCGGCCGCGGCCGACTGCATGGCCAGCGGGGTCAGGCCGGTCGTCAGGCCCATGTTCGCGTAGCCGTAGCCGAAGTACCCCGGATTGCCGAACCCGCCGTACAGGAACGTCGGCGGCACCGCCCCGTAGAACCCGAACGCCGGGGTGCCGAAGTTGGATCCGAGGCCGTAGCCACCGTAGCCGAAGCCGCCGTAGCCGAAGCCGCCGTAGCCGAGCCCGCCGTAGCCGAGCCCGCCGTAGCCGAGCCCGCCGTAGCCATACATCGGGAATCCGAAGCCGCCGAAGCCGTACCCGTACCCCGGATAACCCATGCCGTAGCCGCCGAAGCCGCCCATGAACTGCGCCCGCGCCCGACCGGGTTGCGCCGCCAGGATCACCAGGGCCATCGCCAGACCGACGATGCCGCCGCGAAGCCTTCGCATGGTCGTCCTCCTCACGACAGTCGCCATTCCATCGAACGAGGCCCCTCTATCCTACGCCCCCGTGATGCTCCGTTGCAAATCGCGTGCGCGTCCGGGAGCGGCGTGAAGGCACGGAGGCGATCGCCCGATGCCGGCGGCGCGAGGACGAGGATGTCGGGGCGGAGGTCGCCGTGGGGGTTGAACTCGCGGTCGAGGCGGGGCTCGACGAGGTGGTACAGCACGGTCAAGATCGGCCAAGTGAGCAGGGCCGCGGCGAGGACGGTGAAGGCGGAGCGCCGGCCGAGGCCGCGGGCCAGGGCGTCGACCCCGGCCGCGACGAGGAGATGGCCCGTCGGCGCCAGGAAGAGGACGAGCCGGCCGTAGCAGGGCGACAGCCGGCAGGCCCCGGCCAAGAGGGCCGCCGCCAGCGGCACGACGAGCCGGACCGCCCAGGGCGGCCGCGACCGCCCCACCGCGACCGCCCCGAGCACGAAGAGCAGGGCCGGCGGGACCGCGGAGGCCCAGGCGCCAAGCGGGGTATGGAATCCAAATGGATTAATAAATAAGTTACAATACGATCGGATCGCCCAGGTGAGCAATCCCGCGGCCGTGGCCGGCCGGCGGGGGAAGGAGAAGTCCCAGAAGACCCAGAGCCTCGTCTCCGGCGCGACCATCGCCGTCGCCAGGCGGTACGAGCCGGCGAAGCTCGCGAGCCAGAGTTGGGCGATGACGATCCAGGCCGCGGCCAGCCCAGGGCGTCGCCGCCGGATCGCGTCCTGGAATCCCGCCAGTCCGAGCCCCGCCAGCACGAACGCGGCCGGGAACGACAGCCAGACGGTCAGGGTCCCGACGACCCCGAGGGCCACCAGGCGGACCCCGGGGCCGGTCAGCCAGGGGAGCGTCAAGCGACCAAAGAACTCATCAACCGTCGTCTTCGAATGTTCGTCCCGGTCCCGGGGGGCCAGCCAGAGACAGAGCAGGGCGAGGGCGACGTCGGTGGAGTAGGGCTTCATCTCCGAGGCGTAATAGGTCAGGTCGTCCGAGAGCGCGAAGAGGGCCAGGGCCAGCGTCGCGGCGCGAGGCGCCAGCACGCGGCGCGCGACGGCGGCCATGAGCGGGACGGATGCGACGCCGCCGATCAAGGGGAGCAGGCGCATGGTCAGCGTGGTGGGGCCGAGCAGTTGGGCCGCCGCCCGCTCCAGGGCGAGGAAGCCGACGGGCGCGAGCTGCTCGAAGATCAAGGGGCGACCGAAGTCGAGCACGCCCCGGCCGACGATGTTGCCGCCGAGCGAGACCTCGTCGAGCCAGAAGGGTCGGTTATATGCATATTGAATAATACGAAGTGCGACGCCGACGACGACCAGGAGGGCGTCGAGCCGGTCGTGGCGGAGCCATCGGGACGGCCGCGTCGATACCATCGGAGGCTCAGGAGGGCCGCGAGGGGGCGCCGGCCTCGGCGTCGCGGAGCCGGCGGAGCTGGTCGCGGAGCCGGGCGGCCTCCTCGAACTCCTCGGCGGCGACGGCCCGCGCGAGCTGCTGCTCCAGCCGCTCGGCCGGGCCGACTGGGCGGGCGCGGTCGATCTCGGCGCGCCAGGACGTCAGGAACGTCAGCTCGGGCATCTCGTCCTCGTGGTCCTGGCGGTCGTAGTCGCGGAGGAAGGCCCGCAGGCCGGCGATGCCGTCGTCGATGAACCCCAACGCGGCCCGGTGGTCCTCCCGGTCCATCGCCTGGAGGGCCAGGGCGCGGGCCCGGATCAGGGTGACATAGGGCCGGTACTGGTCGAACTGGAGACGGTCCGACTCGCGTGGCGCGTGCGCGACGACGAAGGCGAAGAGCCGGAGGTTGCGGGTCGTGTCGCGATCGACGAGGTCGTAGCGGCGGATTTGGAAGAGGGCGATGTAGCGGTGATAATACTGCACCCCCTCGCGCATCAGGGCGACGCAGTCGGCCTCGTCGAGGGTGTAGTCGTCGCCGCGCTCGCGGGCGCGGGCCTCGTGGAGGTCCAGCAGCGACTCGCGGCCCGATGGGCGGCGGCCGTCGGGCCGGCCGTCGAGTTCCATCTGGAAAAGGCCGAGGTCGAGCCGCACCTGGAGCTTCTCGCGGCCGTCGTCGCCGACGACGAGCCGGACCTGGAGTTCGTCGGGGTCGTGGTCCCACCCCTCGAGGATCGGGGTGATGTCCTTGCTCAAGGGTCGTCGCCTCCGCGGCAGTCGCGTCGTTCCGGGGTGCTCCTTCCACAGTGTAGGGGCGCCGGCCCCGCCGGACAACGGACGACGCCGCGCGACCCGGCCGTCGTCGGGTCGCGCGGCGTCGTGCGCCGGCAGGGGGCCGGGCCGCTCGGATCGTTATCAGAGCTCGTTGCCGTCGTGGATCATCGGCTCGAGCTCCTTGGTGTTCCGCTCGACGGCCAGGACGATGGTGCGCTCCTCGACGCCGTCGGGGCTGGCGGCGACGGCCGGGATGATCTGGCGGGAGTCGGGCAAGTCAAAGCGGACGGTGAAGGTGCCGTCGGGCCGGAGCTGGACCGGCTCGCCCTGGAGCGTGACCTTGGCGGTCGGCTCGGTGGCGCCATAGACGATCAGCTCGGCGTTCAGTTCGAAGTGGAACGGCCGTCCCGAGCCGGGGAAGGCACCGGCGCCGAGGCCCTGGAGCGAGAAGCCGTTCAAGGGGCGGCGGAGCCGCTCCTCCATCAGCTCGCGGAGCTCTGCGGCGCAGGGGCCGTTGCGGCCGTCGGTCCGGCCGTTGAGCCGCTCGTACTGCTCCCGGGCGTTGACCCAGTTCTGGTCGAAGACGTCGCACACGCCGGCCTTGGGAGTGGTCACGACGTTGGAGCGGGCCAGGATGTAGAACTTGCCGCGGCGGGTCAGGTAGCCGATGTCGACGCGGAAGGAACGGGTGGGCGTGGCGATGTCGATGTACCAGTTATTGACGCCGCCGTGGATCTCGATGTCGCGGACGTGTCGCTCGCCGGCGGCGGTCGTGTCCTCGCTGGTCACGTCCATGAGCCGGAGGATCGGCCGCGCGCCGTGCCACTCCTGCCCCAGGGCGGCGCGGGCGCGGCCGAGGGTCCCGCGGCTGAGCTCCCAGTAGGTGTGCAGCCAGTACGGGTCGCGGACCATGGTGATGATCCGGTCCTTGCCGCAGCCGTGCTCCAGCGGTCGCGGCGGGGGCAGCGGGGCCGGCGCACGAGGCGGCACCGGGACGACGGACCGTCGAGCCTGGGCCCGGCCCGGCGGCTCGGGCCGCGATCGCGACGCCGCCGCGGGTCGTTCGGCCGGCCGTGCCTGGGTCGCGCGGCCGTTCTGCCGCGACGCGGCCGGGGCGGGGGTGAGCGCCCGGATCAGTTGATCTTTGCGCATCGCGTGCCACCCGACGATCCCCCGTTCCTTGGCCATCTTCGCCAGGAGCTTCTTGTTGCAGTCCTTGAGCGTGTCGACGGTCATGCGGCGCCACTCCGTCTACGGCGGCCCGCGGCCGGCGCGGGCCGTCCAAGGAACGCGTGGCTCGTCCGTGAGCGGGCCTCTCCGGTCGACTCCCTGCCGCCGGGACTGCGCTGGGTGCGTACGCGATCAGCGCCCCCGACGACGCGCGACGGGACCGTCACGACCCTCAACATGCGCCCCGGAAACACCGCGGGCGGCCTTCCCCGACCTCTAACGCGAGGTCAAGGGGCCGCCCGTTGCCGTGCCCGTGCCGGAGACGCCTGGGTGCCGCATGTCTGTCATTCCCGAGGGGCCGGGATCGGATTGCGCGAGGCGTAGCCACTAGCTCTTCTGGATATACCAAACCCCGGCGCCGCTGTCAACGAGAAATCCCCCATCGCTGTCCGGGTCCGTACACCCTGCCCCTCCGCCGGACACGATCGGCGCCATTCGCCCGCCGGAACTTGACCGGCACCTGACTTCGTGAAATAATTCTCAAAGAGGCCGGGTGGGTGGTTGACAAGGCCCCGGACGGGGGTTAGAAAGGACCGCCGAGTTGCGGGGTCCACGCGACCCCCCAAGTCTTCCGGGCCTGCCCGGTCCCTCGCGTCGCGACGCCGGCCGCGAGGGGATGGTCGTGCGTCCATCCGAGTCGACGAGTCCCTTGCCGGAGGTCGGTGTGCCAGGCGGCGAGGCACCGCGGAGCCCGACGGCCATCGGCCTGGAGATGGCCCAGCGGGGCCTGACCCTGGGCCTGGAGTTCGTCGTGCCGATGCTCCTGGGGCTGGGCTTCGACCGCTGGCGGGGGACGCTCCCCTGGGGCACGCTCATCGGCACGGCCCTGGGCTTTGTCGTCGGCCTGTGGCACCTGATCCGGTTCGCGCGCCAGGCCGAGGCGCGGGGTTCGTAGCGAAGACGGGCAACGGGGTCGAGGCACGCGAACTATGGCCGCTGGACACAGCCCGCTGGGCCACGTCGTTGACCACCCGACGATCGACGTCCCCTACTTCGGGGAGGTCATCCACCTGCCCAAGATCCCGCTGGGGTTCGCGACGGTCCAGGTCACGCGGTTCATGGTCATGGAGCTGATCGCCGCGGTCGTCGTCGCGGCGATCGTCATCCCCCTGGCACGGCACGCCGCGAAGAACCGGGTGACGCGCGGGCCCCTGCACAATGCCTTCGAGGCCCTGATCCTGTTCGTCCGCGACGAGATCGCCCGGCCGGCCATCGGCGGCCACGGGGCCGACCAGTACACGCCGTTCTTGCTGACGGCCTTCTTCTTCATCCTGTTCAACAACTTGCTCGGCCTGATCCCGATGGGGGCGTCGGCCACCGGCGACATCAACGTCACGGGCGTCCTGGCGGTGATGGTCCTGGTGACGGTCATCGCCGCCGGCATCCGCCAGTCGGGGCCGCTGAAGTTCTGGACGAGCGTGGTGCCCCAGCTCGACGTGCCGATCCTGATCAAGCCGCCGCTCTGGCTGCTGATGTTCGTCATCGAGTGGGCCGGGCTCCTGATCCGGCACGCGGTCCTCGCCATCCGGCTCTTCGCCAACATGCTGGCCGGGCACCTGGTCCTGGCGGTCATCCTCGGCTTCGCCGTGGAGGTGACGACCCTCCTGTGGTACGTCGTGGCGCCGGCGAGCGTCTTCGGCGGCGTGGCGATGTCGATGCTGGAGTTGCTCGTCGCGTTCTTGCAGGCTTACGTGTTCACATTTCTCGCTGCGTTGTTCATCGGCACGGCGGTCCACCCGCACTGACCGGGCCGGCCGGCGCGGGCCCGGGGAAGGTTCTCGGGGCGGCGGGACGATACCCTCGCCGCCCGTCGGCTCGAGGTCGCGGGCCGGCCGGTTCGGTCTCGAAGGACGATCGAGAAGGCGTCGCTTTCCAACACCACCACGGCCCCCGAAGGGCCGGCAAGGAGACAAGGCTCCGATGAAACCGCTGAAGTCCGTCGCCCTGGCCGTCGCCCTGTTCGCCCTGGCGCAGGCCCCCGCCTCCGCCCAGGAGACCGGCGGCGCTCCCCCCACCGGCGCTGCGGCAACCGCCCCGGCCACCTCGTCGTCCTACCTCTTCGACCTCCGCTCGGTGGCGGTCGGCCTGGTCATCATCGGCGCCGGCTACGGCATCGGCATCCTGGCCCGCGCGGCCGTCGAGAGCCAGGCGCGGCAGCCGGAGATGGCCGGCCGCATCCAGACGACGATGATCATCGCGGCGGCGCTGATCGAAGGCGTCACGCTCTTCGGCCTGGTCATCATCCTGCTGGCCGTCAACCAAGGCAAGTGAGCCGCGGGCGCCGGCCCCGCCCCCGGCCGAACGCGGCCGCGGCGGGGCCGGGCGCCGTGACCGACTCCCCGACGGACGGGTCCCATCGAGGTCCAAGACATCATGCCCCCCCGGCGATCGATCCCCGCCCTCGCGCTCGGCCCGGTCCTGGCCGCGGCCCTGGCCCTCGCCGGCCCGGCGCCGGCGCCCCTCCGCGCCGCCGACGAGCCGGCCCGCACCGCAACCGCCGAGGCCGGCGCCCACGTGGCCGCCGGCGGCCACGCCGAAAAGGACCCCAACCTCTTCGAGCCGGAGCCGTCGCTGGCCATCTGGACGCTGATCGTCTTCGGTATCCTCCTGGTCGTGCTCGGCAAGTTCGCCTGGCGGCCCTTGCTCGACGCGATGCACAAGCGCGAGCACGACCTGGAGCAGACGCTCCTGGACGCCGAGCGCGCCCGCGACGACGCCGCGCGGCTGCTCGCCGAGCACCAGCGGAAGATGGAGGAGGCGGCCGCGCAGATGCAGGCGATCATCGCCCAGGGCCGGCGCGAAGCCGAGGTGGTCCGCGAGGAAATCGTCCGCAAGGCCCAGGAGGAGGCCCACGCGGCGCAGGAGCGCGCCCGTCGCGACATCGAGAACGCCCGCGACCAGGCCCTCACCGAGCTCTGGAACAAGACCGCCGACATGGCCGTCGCCGTCGCCGGCCGCGTCCTGGAGCGCGAGCTGGGCCCCGACGAGCACCGCCGGCTCGTCGAGGTCGCCGCCGCCGAGCTGCCGGCCGGCCCCAACGGCCGGGGGAGTTCGCACGCATGAGCCAAGGGGCCGAGAGCCAAGGCCAAGCCCGGCGCATCCGGCACCGCACGGTCCTCGACGAGTCGGCCGTCGAGCTGTCGCGGCCCTATGCCGAGGCCTTCGTCAACGTCGTCGACCGCGACGGCCAGGCCGACGCGGCGCTCGAGGAGCTCGACGCGATCGTCGCCGATATCGTCGAGGCGTACCCCGACTTCGCCGAGGTCCTCACCTCGCCGAGCCTGCAGGCGCCCGAGAAGGATCGCATCCTGGTCGCGACCCTCGACGGGCACGCGAACCCGATCGTGCTCCGGTTCCTCCGCGTGCTGAACCAGCACGGCCGGCTCGAGCTCCTGCCCGCCGTCGCCCGGCAGGCGCGGGCCCTCCTGGACCGGCGCCGGAACCGTCGATCCGTGACCGTCAAGTCGGCCATCCCGCTCGACGACGACCAGCGCGCCGCGCTCCGCGACCGTCTGGCCAGGCTGGCGGCGGCCGAGCCGGTCGTCTCCTACGAAGTCGACCCGGGCCTCATCGGCGGCCTCGTCGTCCAGGTCGGCGACGACGTCTACGACGCCTCGGCCCGCGCCCGGCTCGACAAGCTCCGCCGCCAGATCGTCGCCGCCCGGACCCGAGACCTCCAGTCCCGCCGCGCCTTGTTCGAGGCGTGAGCGCTTGTATAGAATTCGTTCGATCTGCCCAACGACCAGCGAACGCTCGAGCCACGAGGCCAGCCCCCCATGTCCAAGTTCCGAGCCGATGAGATCACGTCGGTCATCCAGCGCGAGATCGAGCAGTTCCAGGCCGAGGTCACGCGCACCGAGGTCGGCCGCGTCCTGGAGGTCGGCGACGGGATCGCCCGCGTCCACGGCCTCTCGGGAGTGATGAACAACGAGATGGTCGCCTTCGCCAACGGCGTCCGCGGCCTGGCGTTCAACCTCGAGGAGTCGTCCGTCGGCGTCATCATCCTCGGCGAATACACGGGGATCGAGGAGGGGGAGACCGTCACCGCGCTCGGCGAGCTACTCCAGGTGCCGGTCGGCGAGGCCCTGGTCGGTCGGGTCGTCAACCCGCTCGGCGAGCCGATCGACAACAAGGGACCGATCGTCACCGACAAGCGCCGGCCGGTCGAGAGCCCCGCGCCGGGCATCGCCGATCGCCAGCCGGTCGACGAGCCGATGCAGACGGGTATCAAGGCCATCGACGGCATGACCCCGATCGGCCGCGGCCAGCGCGAGCTGCTCATCGGCGACCGCAAGACGGGCAAGAGCGCCATCGCCATCGACACGATCCTCAACCAGAAGGGGACCGGCGTCATCTGCGTGTACGTGGCGATCGCGCAGAAGGAGTCGACGACCGCCAGCATCGTCGACGTCCTCCGCCGCCACGGCGCGATGGACTACACGATCGTCGTCGCCGCCGGCGCCAGCGACCCCTCGCCCCTCCAGTACATCGCCCCGTATGCCGGCTGCGCGATGGCCGAGTACTTCATGTACGAGCGCGGCGGCGCGACGTTGTGCATCTACGACGACCTCTCGAAGCAGGCCGTCGCCTACCGCGAGCTGTCGCTCCTGCTCCGTCGCCCGCCGGGCCGCGAGGCGTATCCGGGCGACATCTTCTACGCCCACTCGCGACTCTTGGAGCGGTCGGCCAAGCTCGCCAACCGGTACGTGATCGTCCCCGCCGACGCGCCGACGGACCGCGAGGAAGTCACCGAGAGCTGGGGCGTCAACGGCAAGGTGTACACCGGCGTGCCGGGCCTGGAGGAGGCCAAGCACGACCTGAAGGAGCAGTTCCCCGGCAATACCCACAAGGTCGCCAAGACGTCGAAGTCGGGCGGGTCGCTGACGGCGTTGCCGATCATCGAGACGCTCGAGGGCGAGGTCTCGGCATACATCCCGACGAACGTCATCTCGATCACCGACGGCCAGATCTACCTCCAGCCCGACCTCTTCTTCGCGGGCGTGCGGCCGGCCATCGACGTCGGCATCAGCGTCTCGCGCGTCGGCGGCAAGGCGCAGATCCCGGCGATGAAGAAGGTCGCCGGCGGCCTCCGCCTCGACCTGGCCGCCTTCCGCGAGCTCGAGGCGTTCGCCCAGATCGGCACCGAGCTGGACAAGGCCACCCAGCTCCAGCTCGATCGCGGCTACCGCATGGTCGAGCTGCTCAAGCAGCCGCAGTACCAGCCCTTGCCGGCGGTCGACCAGGTTATGAGCATCTACGCGGGGACCGAAGGCTTCCTCGACGAGGTGCCGGTCAAGGAGGTCCAGCGCTGGGAGGCGGAGTTCCTCCGCTTCATGCGCGAGCAGCGGACCGAGGTCCGCGACCAGCTCGACCGCGAGAAGAAGATGACCGACGAGATCGTCCAGAAGCTCAAGGCGGCGCTGAACGACTTCAACGCGACGTTCCGCCGCCAGCACCTCGCGCCCGAAGGTCAGGCGACCGCGGCGGCCTGAGCCGAGACCCGGGCCGTCCCCCCCAACCGGCGCGGCGACCACGAAACGAGGGTGACCGATGGCCAAGGCGCGAGCGATCGTCAAGCGCCGCAAGTCGGTGCAGAACATCCGGAAGATCACCCGGACGATGGAGCTGATCGCCACCGCCCGGTTCAAGAAGGCCCTCGACCGCGCCACCGAGGCCGAGGCCTACACGCGCAAGATCGCCGAGATCGTGGCCGACCTGGGCGAGACCTCCGGCGAGGTCTCGCACCCGTTGCTCCAGGTCCACGACGAGGTGAAGCGGTCCTTGCTGCTGGTCCTGTCCAGCAACCGCGGCTTGGCCGGCGGCTATAACGGCAATGTCCTCCGCACCGCGACGCGGGCCCTCCACGATTCCGAAGTCGAGGGGCACCCGGTCACGCTCGAAGTCGCCGGCAAGCGGGGCATCGGCTACTTCCGCTTCCGGGGCGTGCCCACCGACGCCACCTTCACCAAGTTCGAGGACCGGCCGCAGTTCGCCGAGGTCGAGGAGCTGGCCAACCGCTACATCCAGCTCTATACGAGCGGGGCGATCGACCGGCTCGACGTCGTCTACACGCGTTTCATCAACACGGCCCGCCAGGAGGCAACCGTCGCGACCCTGCTGCCGATGACCGCCGCCTCGGTGGGCGAGGCCGGCCCCTCGGTCCGCCAGGCCCGGCCTTCGCCGGCCCCGGGCGCGGCGGCAGAGGCCCACCGCCACGGCGAGCGCGTGCCGTACGAGTTCCTGCCGGATGCCCGGAGCATCCTCGAGGAGATCGTGCCGGTCTCGTTCAAGGTCCGGCTCTTCAAGTGCTTCCTCGACGCCGCCGTGAGCGAGCAGATCGCCCGCATGGTCGCCATGCGCGGCGCCACCGAGAACGCCGACGAGATGATCCGGACGCTCACCCGGCTGTACAATCGCGCACGTCAGGCCCAGATCACCCGCGAGCTGGCCGAGATCATCGGCGGCGCCGCGGCGTTGGAGTGATCCGGCCGTCGTCCCTTCGACCCCGGCAAACGCCCTCCGACACACGAGGAATCTCGACGATGGCTACCGCGACCACGACCGGCAGGATCGCCCAGGTGATCGGCTCGACGTTCGACGCCGAGTTCGACGAGGGGCACCTGCCCGAGATCTATCATGCCTTGAAGGTCGAGGGGATGGAGAAGGGGGTCAAGATCGACCTCGTGGGCGAGGTGCAGCAGCATCTCGGCGGCAACCGCGTGCGGTGCGTGGCCCTCGGCTCGACCGACGGCCTGGTGCGCGGCATGCCCGTCGAGGACACCGGGGCGCCGGTCAGCGTCCCGGTCGGCAAGGAGACGCTCGGCCGCGTCTTCAACCTGCTCGGCCAGCCGATCGACGGCCGAGGCGCGGTCCATGCCCCCGAGTGGTGGCCGATCCATCGCGAGCCGCCGGCCTTCGATAACCTCTCGCCGAAGACCGAGCTGTTCGAGACGGGCATCAAGGTCGTCGACCTGCTCACGCCGTTCGTCCGCGGCGGCAAGATCGGCCTGTTCGGCGGCGCGGGCCTGGGCAAGACCGTCATCCTCCAGGAGCTGATTGCCCGCATCGCCAAGGTCCACAGCGGCTTCTCCGTCTTCGCCGGGGTCGGCGAGCGGACGCGCGAAGGGAACGACCTATGGCTCGAGATGCAGGAGACCAAGATCGGGTCGTCCGGCAAGAGCGTCATCGACAGCACGGTGATGTTCTTCGGCCAGATGAACGAGCCCCCCGGCGCCCGGCTCCGCGTGGCCCTGTCGGCCCTCACCAACCCCGAGTGGTTCCGCGACTCGACCGGGGCCGACACGCTCCTGTTCATCGACAACATCTTCCGGTTCAGCCAGGCCGGCTCGGAGGTCTCGGCCCTGCTCGGGCGGATGCCGTCGAACGTCGGCTACCAGCCGACCCTGGCCACCGAGATGGGTGCCTTGCAAGAGCGGATCACCTCGACCAATAACGGCGCCATCACGTCGGTGCAGGCCGTCTACGTCCCGGCCGACGACCTGACCGACCCGGCCCCGGCGACGACCTTCGGCTTCCTCGACGCCTTCATCGTGCTGGCGCGGTCGATCTCCGAGAAGGGGATCTATCCGGCCGTGGACCCGCTCGGCTCGACGTCGCGAATCCTCGACCCGCAGTACGTCGGCCAGGAGCACTACGACGTCGCCTTCCGCGTCCAGAAGATCCTCCAGCGCTACAAGGAGCTCCGCGACATCATCGCCATCCTCGGCGTCGACGAGCTCTCCGAGGAGGACAAGATCGTCGTCCACCGCGCCCGACGCATCGAGCGGTTCCTGTCGCAGCCGTTCATCGTCGCCGAGGTCTTCACCGGCAAGGAGGGCCAGTACACCCCCATCGCCGAGACGATCCGGTCGTTCAAGGAGATCTGCGACGGCAAATGGGACCACCTCCCCGAGGGCGCCTTCCTCTACGTCGGCGTCATCGAGCAGGCGGAAGAGCAGGCCAAGAAGATGGCGCGCTGAACGATCGAGGGGGAACGTCCGCGATGAGCCACGCCGGGACCAGCCAGCTCCATTGCGTCGTCGTCACGCCGGAGACGACGCTGTTCGACCAGGAGGTCGACTTCGTCGCCCTGCCGCTCTACGACGGCGAGCTGGGCGTCTTGCCGGGCCGGGCCCCCTTGATCGGGCGGCTCGGCTACGGCGAGTTGCGGACCGAGGCGCAGGGCACGACCCGGAGCTATTTCGTCGAAGGCGGCTTCGCCCAGGTGCGCGACGACGTCGTCACCGTCCTGACCCATCGCGCCATCCCGGCCGAACGGATCGACGCCCAGGCCGCCGCCGACGAGCTCCGGCAGGCGCAGGAGCGACGGGCCGTCACCGAGGCCGAGGTCGACGAGAAGACCCGCGCCGTCGACCGCGCCCGCGCGCAGATCCGGATCGCCGAGGCCCGGGTCTGACGGGCCGCGCCCGAAAGCGTCAGAGCGTTTCGGCGCCCGAGTCCTCGACGACCTCGGCGGCGACCGCCGGTTCGAAGAAGTGGGGGACGTCGGCCAGCGGCGCGACCGACCACTCGAGCCCGAGCGTCCAGGCGTGGTGCCGGACGCGGACGGCGGGGCCGTCGAGGTCGATCTCGAGAAAGCCGGGCGGGCGGAGTCCGGTCTTGTCGCGGAGCAGCGGGGCGCCGGAGTTCAGGCAGAGCTGCTCGGGCAAGCTCGGCGGCGTGAAGGCCCATGCGGCGTGGACGTGGCCGCAGCAGTACAAGTGCGTCCCGACCCCGGCCAGCCAGTCGCGGACGGCCGGGGCGTTTCTGAGCCGCTTCTTCGAGAGCTCCCGCTCATACGTCGGCGGCGCCGCGACCGGGTAATGGCAGGCGACGATCAGCCGCCTCGGCCGCGACGCCGGGTCGGCGATCAAGTCACGTGCCCGCGCGAGCTGGGCCGGCGGGAGCAGGCCCGTCGCCGAGAGGTGCGAGCGGGTCGGATCGAGGCCGAGGATCACCGTCGACTCGTCGAGCCGGCGGAGCCAGGGATAAGGCCCCGGCGCGAAGGCGCCGAAGGTGGCCTCGAACGTCTGGCGACGGACCGAGCCACTCGTATAGCGGTCGTGATTGCCGGGGATCACAGTGGCGCGGGCGGGGTCGGCGAGCAGTTCGGCCAAGGCCGCGCGTGCCTGCTGGAACTCGGCGGGCAGGGCGGTGGTCGTCAGGTCGCCGGTGATCAGGACGTGGTCCGGCGCGAGGCTCAGGACCCGCTCGACGACCGCCTCCAGCCGCTCGAGCCGGAACCGCCGCGCGCGGCCCGCCAGCAGCGAGACGATCCCAACCGCCCGCTTGCTGAAGAGCCGGGCCGGATTGTAGGCATAGCGCCAGATGTGGATGTCGGACAGGTGGACGATCCGCACGCGCCGCCCTCGACAAAGATCACCGATCAGAGGTGCCAGCCGATCCAGCCGACGAGGATATCGTACGCAGCATGCGTGCCGACGGCGACGCCGAAGCCGCGGGCGACGAAGACCCAGGCGAAATACACCCCCGCGGACCATCGGAAGATGAACGCGAACCAGGTGAATGCCTCGCCGGGAGCCCCGGCGTGGTGCGCGATCGAGAAGACCAGCGCCGAGCCGGTCACGGCCAGGGTCTGGGCCAGCACCGCGGGCGTGTGCAACAGCCGCAACACCCCGAGAAGGACCGGGATCAGGAGCAGGCGGAAGAGCGCTTCTTCATACACCCCCGCGCCGAGGAAGCCGAGCAACACCGAGCGCGACGGACCGGTCTCCAGGGCCGCGGGGGGCCCCAGCCGGGCGAAGCCGAGGTCGACGAGCTTGCTCAGGCCGACGAGGCCGACGGCCAGGACCGCGCTCTCGACCGCCATGCCCAGCAGGCACGACGGCCGGAACCGCCAGGAGCGCGGGTCGAGCGCCTGCCAGGCCAGCAGGATCACGGCCAGAGCCAGCGGCGGCAGCCACTGGTCGGTCATCCCCAGGGTCGCCAGCCCTTGCCGGACCCACGCGTCGGCGCCGGTTCGTAAGGTCGCCCCGGAGGGGCCCGCCAGCCAGCGGACCCCGAGCTCGTACGTGAGCAAGAAGGGCGCCACGAACGCCAGGCAGGGCAGGGGCCTGCGCGTCTGTTCCCAGTACGAGAGCGGGCCCGGCCGAGGCGACTCGGGTACGCCCCACCAGCGGTGGTCATAGCCGAACCGGGAGCGTCGCCGCGTCGGTCGGGATGGGACCAGGGATGTTCTGGGGGTTCGCACGTCGGAGATCGATCGGCGACGCCCGTCCGACGGCTTGAACCAATCCGAGGGCCCGGCGCGGTGCCCGTGTCATTCTTTCCGAAATCGCCGAAACGGACGAAATGGCGCGGTCCCTTGTGGGGCGCGCGCGGGGCGGCTACGATACCCACATGATGGGCGGGGCCAGGGTCTTGACGGGGAGGTGCCCCCCCTCGACAATGACGACCCCGATCGACTCCGACTTCCGCTCGACCTGATCCGCTGCGGGGCAACGGCCTCTCGGCCCGACCCGGCCGGCACCGCCGCAAATGTCGGGCCGGGCCGCCTGTGAGCAACGATCGGTCGAAATACCCGCGCTGGGGGAGGATGGGCGCGTGACACCGCGGTTCCGCTCGGCCTTGATCTGCGGTGCACTGGCGCTGGCCGGTTGCGCCGACAACTCCGGTCCCACCGCCTACGTCCGGAATACCACGCTCGCCGACGAGCTTAAGGTCAAGCCGGCCTTCCGCGAGCAGGTCGCCAAGGTCCTCGACGAGACCTTCGGCCCCTCGCCGCGCGACCTGAGGGTGCCCGAGGGGACCGACCTGCTCATGGGCGGCGTCTTCCTGGCCAACACCGTCCGCAAGGGCGACCCGAACAACCCGCAAATCGTGCCGATCATCGACCGGGACACCAAGCAGCCGATCGAGGGGGGATACGCCCTCTACCGCCGGCACTGCCTGCACTGCCACGGCGTCTCGGGCGACGGCAACGGCCCGACGTCCGAGTGGCTCTGGCCCCACCCGCGCGACTACCGGCCCGGCGTCTTCAAGTTCACCTCGACCGCCGCCGGCCAGAAGCCGACCCGCGCCGACCTCCGCAAGACGATCCTCCAGGGGATCGACAACTCGTCGATGCCCGCCTTCGCGACCCAGATGAGCCGCGACGAGATCGAGCAGGTGCTCGACTACGTTATGTTCCTCAGCATGCGCGGCGAGGTCGAGCGCCGGCTGCTCAACGCCGTCGCCGGCGCCGAGGAGTCGGACACCGAGGCCCTCTCCGCCGACATCATCAAGGAGGAGACGCAGGCTGTCCTCACGAGCTGGACGACGGCCCGCGAGCAGGTCGTCGACCCGCCCATCCCCCGGTCGCCGACGCCGGACATCGACGGCTTCCGCGCGAGCGTCCTGCGGGGCCGCGAACTCTTCCTCAAGCAGGATTGCAAGGACTGCCACGGCACCCTCGCCCAGGGGGACGGCGGCAGCTTCGTCCGACCCGAGATCTCCAACCGCATCATCTTCGAGCTCGCCCCCCGGCCGATCGACGAACGGGTCAAGCTCGTCACCGAGGAGCAGTTCGAGGAGTATCTCGAGCGCTCCCCGCTGGCCGAGAAGACCGGGTCGGACCGCCGCGAGGCGATCGAGCAGGAGCGCAAGTCGTTCGAGGAGAAGTTCAAGAAGGACTGGGAGAACTCGCTCGACGACTGGAAGCAGCCGATCCGCCCGGCCAACCTCAACCGCGGGGTTTATAAGGGGGGCCGACGGCCCATCGACATCTTCTGGCGCATCCGCAAGGGGATCAACGGCGCGAAGATGCCGGCGCACGACCTGCCCCCCGAGCAGATCTGGGACCTCGTCAATTTCGTGCTGACCCTGCCCGACGATCCCGACCTGCTCCGCAAGGCCCCGCCGGGCCTCGTCACGCCGACGAGCCCCACGCCGGCCCCGTCCGCCCCCAAGCCCGTGGCCCAACGCTAGCCGGCGACCGACCGAGATCAACGACCGACTGAGTAAACGACCGACCGACCGCGACCCAACTCCGCCCAGACGCCGGGCCCAGCGCCCCCGACGCGGGCGGGCCGGGGCCCGTCCCAGGGAGCTCCGCTCGTGCGAAACTGGAGCCTGTTGTTCCTCCTGGCCTTCCTCTTCAGCCTCGGCGCCAGCCTCTACGGCCCGCTGTTCGGCGCGAGCAGCGGCTGGTGGCTGCCGAAGAACGTCTCGACGATGGGACGCCAGGTCGACCACCTCTTCCTCATCGTCTTCTGGATCACCGGCGTCGTCTTCGTCGCCACCCAGGTCGCGCTCTGCTGGGCCGCCTGGAAGTACGCCGAGGCCCCCGGCCGCCGCGCCGTGTATTTCCACGGCAGCCAGCGGCTCGAGGTCGTCTGGACGATCATCCCGTCGGCGATCCTGATCTTCATCGCCCTGTATCAGATGGGGACGTGGGCCAGCATCAAGTTCCGCTCGCAGATGCCCAAGGTCCAGCCGATCGCCGAGGTGACGGCGCGGCAGTTCCAGTGGAAGATCCGCTACCCCGGCCCCGACGGCCGCCTGCACACGCCCGACGACCTCTTCGCCGTCAACGAGCTGCACATCGTGAAGGACGCGCCGGCGAAGATCACGCTCAAGTCGCAGGACGTGCTCCACTCGTTCTTCATCCCCGAGATGCGGATCAAGCAGGACGCCGTGCCGGGCCTGGAGATCCCTGTCTGGTTCGACGCCGACGAGCCCCGCACGTACGAGCTCACCTGCGCCGAGCTCTGCGGCTGGGGCCACTACAAGATGCGGGCTCTGGTCGTCGTCCACAAGAGCCAGCGCGAGTTCGATGACTGGATGACCGCCGCCCTCGCCGAACAGAACCGCAGCCAGCTCAAGGCCGCCACCGCCCCCAAGGCGGGCGGCAATCAGGTCGCCTCGGCCCTCGAGGGGAGCCCCGCCCGATGAACGCCGATCACCACGACACGCCCCAGCACGGCCAACCCCCCCATGCCGACGCACACGGCCACGACGCCGGTCATGGCCACGAGGACCACATCCACCCGGCGCCGACGAACCCGCTGTTCAGGTACGTCTTCTCGACCGACCACAAGATCATCGGCATCCAGTTCCTCTTCTCCGGCCTGATCTTCTTCGTCCTCGGCGGCCTGCTGGCGATGGCCATCCGCTGGCAGATGGCCTGGCCGTGGACGAACATCCCGATCCTGCACAACGTCTGGGCCGCCCACGGCCACCGGCTACCGCCGGAAGACTATAATAAACTGTTCACGATGCACGGGACGATCATGATCTTCTTCGTGATCATCCCGCTGTTGACCGGCGCCTTCGGCAACTTCCTGATCCCCTTGATGATCGGCGCCCGGGACATGGCGTTCCCTCGGCTGAACATGTTCTCGTACTGGGCCATGCCGCCGGCGATGGTCTGTATCCTGTACTCCTTCTTCGCCCCCGGCGGCTCCCCCGAGGCGGGCTGGACGAGCTACGTGCCGCTCTCGGCCTTCAAGTGGGCCACCCCCGGCTCGTTCGAGGGGCAGACGCTCTGGCTCATGGGCCTGCTCTTCGCCGGCATCTCGTCCTTGATGGGCTCGATCAACTACATCACGACGATCATCATGCTCCGGGCGCCGGGCATGAAGATGTTCCGGATGCCGATGACGGTCTGGGCCCTGTTCATCACCGCCTTGCTCCAGGCGTTCGCCCTGCCGGTCCTGACTTCGGCCCTGGCGATGCAGCTCCTGGAGCGGGTCGCCGGCTGCAGTTTCTTCGCCCCGGCCGGCTGGTCGGTGGCGAACAGCCCGCCGGTCGTCGGCGGCGGCCAGGCGCTGCTCTGGCAGCACATGTTCTGGTTCTACTCGCACCCGGCCGTCTACATCATGATCCTGCCGGCGATGGGCTTCGTCTCCGACGTGATCGCGACGTTCAGCCGCAAGCCGCTCTTCGGCTACAAGCCGATGGTCTTCGCCGTCGCCGGGATCGCCGGCTTGGGCTTCATCGTCTGGGGCCACCACATGTTCCAGTCGGGCATGAACCCCGCGCTAGGCGCCACGTTCATGCTCTCGACGATGATGATCGCGTTGCCGTCGGCCATCAAGGTCTTCAACTGGATCGGGACGATGTGGGGGGGCAACCTCCACTTCACCAGTGCCATGCTCAACGCCGTGGCGTTCGTCGCCATGTTCATCATCGGCGGACTGTCGGGCATATTCATGGCCGCGACGCCGGTCGATATCCACATCCACGACACGTATTTCATCGTCGCTCATATCCACTACGTCCTCTTCGGCGGCAGCACCTTCGGGATCTTCGCGGCGATCTACTACTGGTTCCCGAAGATGTTCGGCCGGATGATGGACGAGCGGCTGGGGAAGATCCACTTCCTCCTCTCCTTCATCTTCTTCAACGGCACCTTCTTCCTGATGCACATCGTCGGCCTGCACGGCCAGCCGCGGCGGTACGCCGACTACACGCAATATGACCTGTTCCTGCCGCTCTTGGGGATGAACCGGTTCATGACGTGGTGCGCCTTCGGGCTGGGGCTCTCGCAGCTGATCTTCGCCTACAACTTCCTCGTGAGCCTCGTCGTCGGGCCGAAGGCCCCCGACAACCCGTGGAAGGCGAATACGCTGGAGTGGGCCACGACGTCGCCGCCGCCGCACTACAACTTTGCGACGATCCCGACGGTCTACCACGCGGCCTACGAATACAGCGTGCCGGGCGTCGAGGTCGACTACCTGCCCCAGACCCGCCCCCGGCCCCCCGAGGCCGGCCCGCTCGACCCGGTCATGGCCTGACGACAACACGATGGAACGCGACACGAAGCCCGAGCCCCGATTCCGCCGAGGCCCGCACGCGATGGCGATCGCGGCGGCGGCGATCACCGTCCCGCTGCTTTACTCCGGCGGCCAAGTGACGACGTACGGCGTCGGGATGGCCGTCCATGACTGGCCGACGACGTTCGGCACCAATATGTTCTTGTATAATATGTGGGAGGCGAGCTGGGGCGTCTTCATCGAGCACCGGCATCGCCTCTTCGGCTCGGCGTTGGGCATGGTGTCGATCGCCCTGGCGGCCTGGTTCGTGGCCCGCGACCCGAGGCGCTGGGTCAAGGCGCTGGGCGTGCTGGCGCTGCTCGTGGTCTGCGCGCAAGGGTTGCTCGGTGGCAAGCGGGTCCAGTGGAATTCGACGGTCGTGGCCTCGATCCACGGGGCGTCGGCGCAGCTCATCTTCGCGATGATGGTGGCGCTCTGCGTGCTGACCGGCCGCGGCTGGCTCGCCGACGGGGCCGCGCGCCGGCCCGACCCGGAACACCTGAGGAGGCGGGCGGCGGTGACGCTCCTCCTGGTCTATGGCCAGATCGTCGCGGGCGTCCTGCTCCGACACTTCGGGGCCGGCCTCTGGGTCCACGCCCTGCTCGCCGTGGCCGTCTGGGGCCACGCGGCGATGCTCGCCTGGCGGGTCGAGCGCCGCAGGAAGATCGTCCCCGAACTCGTCCCCTCGGCGCGGGCGATGGCCCTCGCGGTGACGCTCCAGGTCGCGCTCGGGGTCGTCGCCTGGTGGCGGCTCCGGCCGTTCGACGGCATCCCCCGACCGGTCACGACGCCGCAGGCCCTGGTGCGGACCGGGCACGTCGTCAACGGCGCGCTGTTGCTCGGCGCCACGGTCGTGCTCACCTTGCGGGCCCTCCGGCACCTGGCGCCATCGGGAGTCGGGGCCGAGTCCCGGGCGCAGGCTCCCTCGCTGGAGATGGTCGCGTGAAGACGGCGGTGTCGGCGAGCCTGGTTGCTTCGACGTCCGCGACGGCGGAGGGGGGCCGGTTCGCGGCGTTCGTGGCGTTGACGAAGCCGAGGCTCGTGCTGCTCGTGCTGTTGACCGTCGCCGTCGGCTTCGCGTTGGCGGCGCGGGGGGATCTGCCGCCGGTTTCGCCGTCGGCGTTGGTCCTGGCCGTGGTCGGCACGGCCCTGGTTGCCGGCGGCGGCAGCGCGTGGAACCAGGTGCTCGAACGGGGCCGCGACGCCCGGATGCGGCGGACGTCGGGCCGCCCCTTGCCGCTCGGCCGGCTCTCGACGGCCGAGGCCGCGGGGTTCGGTACGGCGCTGGCGCTCGGCGGCCTGGCGCTCCTGGCCGTCGGCCCGCACCCGAAGGCGGCGCTCGTAGCCGCGGCGACCTTCTTCTTGTATGTTTTTGTGTACACGCCCCTCAAGCCGCGGACGACGTTGAACACCGCCGTGGGGGCGGTGCCGGGGGCCTTGCCGACGATCATCGGCTGGGCGGCGGCGGGCGGCCCGCTCGGGGTCGAGGCGCTGGCCCTGTTCCTGATCGTCTTCCTCTGGCAGTTCCCGCACTTCCTCGCGATCGCCTGGATCTACCGCGACGACTACGCCCGCGCCGGCCACCGCATGCTCCCCGCGGTCGACCCGGCCGGCACGCTCAGCGGCCGGCAGGCGACCGGTCACGCCCTGGCGCTCGTGCCGGTCGGCCTCCTGCCGGCCGTGCTCGGCCTGGCCGGGCCGATCTACTTCGCCGGCGCGTTGGCCCTGGGCCTCTACTACCTCGCCAGTGCCTTCCGGTTCTGGGCCGACGCCACCGAGCCCACGGCCCGCCGCCTGCTGAGGGCGTCGTTCCTCTATTTGCCGTCGATTCTGGTCCTGCTCCTACTCAACCCACCGACCATGTAACGATCGAAAGAAAAGAATTCCACCACAAAGGCACAAAGGACACAAAGAAAAGAAAAAGAATTTATTTAGAATAATTCTTCTTTGTGTCCTTTGTGCCTTCGTGGTGAATCCTCCCTCTTCCTCGGGGTCTTGCGCGATGTCCCACGCCCTCGCTGAGCCAGAGCCGGCCGAGACGCCGCTGAACCGGACCGTGATGGAGGGGCCGACCGTGCAGGCGCCGCCGGTGACGCCGGGCAAGGTCGCGATGTGGCTGTTCCTGGCCACCGAGGTCATGTTCTTCACGGGCCTGATCGGCTCCTACGTCGTGCTTCGCTCGGGCAGCCCGCCGACCGCCTACAGCCACATCACCCCGCCCGCGGCCGACCTCGTGCCGCTCGCCAACGCCTACGGCGTCCTGCTCGAGGACATCGGTCCGAACGAGCCGCGCGTCCTGGAGATCTACCGCCGCGAGAGCGGCCTCAGCCCGCACCGGGCCGAGCATGCGCTGGAATGGGTCACGATCCCGATCAAGACCGGGCTGACCGAGGACGAGGCCAACAAGCTCCTCACCGAGCTCAAGCAGGCCGGCGCCACCGCGCGGGTCGAGAAGCTCGAAGGCCACACATTCAACTGGCCCCAGCCGTACGACACCTACTCCAACCCGCTCAGCATCAACCTGACGGCGCTGAACACCTTCTTCCTCATCTGCTCGTCCGTGACGATGGTCCTAGCCCTCTCCGCCATCCAGCGCGGCGACAAGGCCCGGCTGTCCCTGTTCCTGCTCTGCACCGTCCTGATCGGCTCGCTCTTCCTGAGTATCCAGATCTATGAATATTACCAACTGACCACCGGCCACTCGTACCCGATCGGGATCAGCCGGACCGGGCACTTCCGGCCCGACGCGAGCCTCTTCGCCTCGTGTTTCTTCACGATGACCGGCTTCCACGGGGCGCACGTGGCGGGGGGCGTGGTCCTGTTGAGCTGCATCCTGATCCAGTCGCTGCGCGGGACGTACACGAGGACGCACCACAGCCCGGTCGAGCTTGCGGGGCTGTACTGGCACTTCGTCGACCTCGTCTGGATCATCCTGTTCACGGTCGTCTATCTGGTCTGACTCGATCCGGGTCGTACCGGCAGACAAGAAAGAGAAGGGGGGCGGGGATGGGCGAGCCGCACCGGACGTTCGACCAGCAGCAGGACGTCGAGTCGCACGCGCCGTACATGACGGTCTTCTACGCCTTGCTGAACCTGACGGTGCAGGAGTACTTCTACGCGAAGTATCACGGCACGTGGGGCCTGCTGTGGATGCTCTTGTCGGGCATCGTGCTGACGGGCCTCGTCGTGGTCGGCTCGCGGTGGGCGGGCCTGCACGCGGGTCGGGGCTGGATCGTCCTCGACCTGCTGCCTGCGGTGCTCCTAACGTTCATCCACGTCCCGTTGATCCTCGGCCTCTTGATCCTGGCGGTGACGAAGGCGACGCTGGTCGGGATGTTCTTCATGCACCTGAAGTTCGAAGGGCGCTGGGTGTTCTACATGCTGGTGCCCGCGGGCTTCCTGGCGATGATCTTCATCTTCGCCCTGATCCCCGACATCGCGATGCAGGAGGGGCCGGCGGTCGAGTCGACCGAGGAGCCGGCGCAGTCGTCGGTCGTCGCCCCGGGCACGGCTTCTCTTGCTTCGTCCACACCGCCCTCCATCTCGCACGGGCCCGAACTTTGGACGCCTCGTATCGCCTTGGGTTGACGATCGTCGCGGGGGCCATCGTGGTGGCGGGGGCGCTGTCGGCCTCGTTCCCCAAGCCGGCGCCGCCCCCGGCGGCGCAGGATCTCGACGACGACCCGCGCCCCCTGGGCGCCTTCCGCCTCGTCGAGCGCTCGGGCAAGGCCGTCACCGAGGCCGATCTCGCCGGCAAGGTCTGGATCGCCGACTTCGTCTTCAGCCGCTGCCCGTCGTCGTGCCCGCGGCTCACCGCCGAGCTGCGCACGCTCCAGGACAAGCTGAGGGGCACGGGCGTCCGGCTCGTGAGCGTCAGCGTCGATCCCGAGCACGACTCGCCCGAGGTGCTCGCCAGGTTCGCCAGCCGCTACGGCGCCGACCCGGACCGCTGGTGGTTCCTGACCGGCCCGCCGGCGGACGTCCAGGCCCTGATCCACGACCGCTTCCTGCTGACGGCCCTGCCGACCGACGCCCAGGACCAGGCCAATGGCGCCGAGCGGATCATGCACGACTCCCGCTTCGTCCTCGTCGACCGAGGCAACAAGGTCGTCGGCTACTTCGACTCGGGCGATGAGGCCGCCCGAAAGGCCCTGGAGGCGAAGGCCCGACGGCTCGATCGCCTGGTCCCCTGGGCACGCCGGCTGCCGGCCGTCAACGCGGCCCTCAACGGCACCAGCGCCGCGCTCCTTGCCCTGGCCTGGACCTTGATCAAGGCTCGTCTCGTCCGGGGCCACGCCGCCGGCAACATCGCGGCCCTGGTCACGTCGGCCCTGTTCCTGGCCTGCTACCTCGTGTACCATTACCAGGTGGGGAGCATGCCCTACCGCGGCCAAGGGCCCTGGCGGGTGGCCTACTTCACGATCCTGCTCTCGCACACGGCCCTCGCCGTGGCGGTCGTCCCCCTGGTCGTCGTCACGTTGTCGCACGCGTGGCGACGGCGGTTCGACCGCCACGCCCGGATCGCCAAGGTGACGTTCCCGATCTGGCTCTATGTGTCGATCACCGGGGTCGTCATCTACGTCATGCTCTATCGGATGCCCGCGCCGCTGGCGTCGCCAGCCTTGGGATAGAATAATGATCACCACGACTCGCCGAATCCTCGTCGCGCTCGCCCTGGCTGTCGCCCTCGGCTCGGGCATGATCGCCTCGGCCTGCCCGAACTGCAAGGAGGCCGTCGCCGAGCAGGGCGACGGCCAGGCCGCGCGGCTCCGCGACGGCTACGCCTGGAGCATCATCCTGATGGTCTCCGCCCCGTTCTCGCTGATCGGTGCCGGCGGCTTCGTCGTCGCCCGCGCGGCGCGGCGGGGATCGCTGCCGGAGCTGTGATGAGGAGAGAGGGTTTCATCCACAGAAGACGCAGATAAATCAAGATAAAATTTCAATTATTCTATCTTGATTTATCTGCGTCTTCTGTGGATGAAACCCTCTCCCCATTCATTCAATCGCAGACCGCACACGCCGGCATCGCGACGGGGACCATCGTGCACTGCTGATAGGCGACCGGCCGGGCGACGGTGCGGGCGACGCAGCGGTTCAGGGTCACGGGCACCTGCTCGGCGATGCAGACGGGCACCTGGCGCTGGACGGTCTCGCGGACGAGTCGGCAGGTCTGCACGGGGATCATCTGCGTGCGCGTCTCGCAGACCATGCGGCAGGTCGTCACCGGGATCGTGTCGACGACCTCTTGCCGGACCATGCGGCAGGTCGTCACCTGGTACGGCTGGACGACCTCCTGGCGGACCAGGCGGCAGACGGTCACGGGGACGGTCTGCTGCTGGGTCTCGCAGACCATGCGGCAGGTCGTCACCTCGTACGGTTGAACCATCTCCTGGGTCACCAGGCGGCAGGTCGTCACCGGGACGGTCTGCTGCTGGGTCTCGGCGACCATGCGGCAGGTGGTGACTTCATAAGGCTGGGCGAACTCTTGAGTGACCATCCGGCAGGTCGTCACGGGGATCGTCTCGGTCTGCTCCTGGGCGACGTAGGTGCAGGTCTGGACGGGGACCTGCCGCGTGACCGTCTCGGCGACGTACCGCGTCTCGGCGACGTCGCGGACAACCTGACGAGGCACGTAGACCCGGCGGCAGACCGTGCGCGGCGGGCACTGGATGGCAACCGTGGTCGTGCACGTGTTCTGGTGGCAGCAATGGCCGAAGAGCCCGCGGCGGGCGCCGCCGCACGCGTCGACCGCGACCTCGCGCTCGATGATCGGGCCGGGCACCGTCGTCGCCTGCGTCTCGTAGTAGCCGCACTCCTCGACGACCTGCCGCGTCGTCGTCACCGGCCGGCAGACCGTGTACTGCCGCTCGACCATCGCCGTCTGCACCACGGGCCTGTAGACCGTGTACCGACGGACCTGGTTGACCGTCTCGTACACCGGCCGGCAGACCGTGTACCGGCGCTCCAGCCGCTGCGTTTCGTAAACAGGCTTATACACAGTTCGATTGTAGACACGATTGACCGTCTCGTACACGGGCTTGCAGACGGTGTAACGCCGCTCCAGCCGCCTCGTCTCGTAGACGGGCTTCATCACGGTGCGGTTGTAGACGCGGTTGACGGTCTCGTAGACCGGCCGGCAGACGGTGTAGCGGCGTTCGAGCTGCCTCGTCTCGTAGATCGGGCGGCAGACGACCCGTCGGCGCTGGTAGTTGACCGTCTCGTAGACCGGCCGTCGGACCGTGTACGACCGGGCGACCTGCGTCGTCTCGTAGACCGGCCGGAGCACGCCGACGGCCTCGGTGCGGTAGGCCGTGCGGTAACGGGTCTGGAAGACCGTCACCGGCTGGTTCTCGTAGACGGTCTCGTACGCCGTCGCGGTGACGGTCTGGCACTGCGGCATCAGCGCGACCGTCTCGCACAACGGCCTCACGACGGCGGTGGGACACCGCCGATACCCCGCCCCGCCGCAGTACGAGGCCGCGGCCGGCCCCGCCACTCCGAGCGCCGCCAGGGCGACCAGGACGGGAGCCGAGACTCTCAATCGCTTCAACATGCGTCGTTCCTCGGCGGCGGGCCGCACGTCCCTGGTGCGTCCGCCGGGTGTCGTGTCCTCGCGAGGGGGGACGGGCCGGCTCCTTCCCTGGATTTCGCCCCTCCACACCCCGAGGTCCCGATCCTCACGGCACGGCCGACATCATCGAGCCAGCTCGTCCCGACACTCGATCCCCCCCAACTATAACATGGGCAAATTGGGAAATCAGCGGGATTCCCTTTTTTCCTCGATCGATCGCGGCCCTCGTGCCGATACCGGTGGGTTCGCCCGCCGTGCGGGCGGTCGTTCCAGCAAGTCGCGTTCCAACGAAACAAACCAGGAGGAATGGATAATTCGGGGGTATTGCAACAATCCGGGAGACTTTACCGATTCTCGACCCCCTTCTAACCCGTAGCGCCAGCGAGGGCGACCATCCCAATTCGATCCGGCCGAAGGAATTCAAAGGGATGGCGGCCCTCGCGTGCGCTTCGGGTTTGGGAAGAGGGTGGGGCTGGGACGCGGACGAGGGAACTGACGGCACGGGTCCGCCCGGGCGAGGTCGGGGCCCGGTGGTGGCTTCCGGCGGGGTTGTGTACTGATTATCATCGCGGCCGGGCATCGAGAGGGGCGACCGCGAAGGCTCGGGGACCTGCCGAGATGGCCGGGCGAAGCGAGTTGGAGCGTGACTTGCGGCTGGCCCTGGCCGCCCTCGGCTCGGGGGTGATCCAGGGCGATCCGTTGAACTCGGCGCTGAGGGCCTGGGCACGCTCGACGACGAAGGGGCTGCGCGAGATCCTCGTGTCCCGTGGCCTGATCGACGCGGCGGGGCTGGCGGTCCTGGAGGGCCGGGCGCAACTGGTCCCGATCGCGGACACCGACCCGGAGCCCGTCCCCGACCCGGACGCGACGATCGCCCACGAAGGGACCGCGACCGCCGCCAACGGCGACGGCGGGGCAGGGGGGCGTTATCGGGCGCTCAAGCGGCTCGGCGTCGGCGGGCTGGGCGAGGTCTGGCTGGCGGTCGATCGCGAGCTGAACCGGCTCGTGGCCCTGAAGGAGCTGCGGGCAGGACGCGCCGACGACCCGGGGGCACAGACGCTGTTCGTGTTGGAGGCCGAGGTCACGGGGACCCTGGAACACCCGGGGATCGTGCCCGTCTACGGCCTCGGCCGACACGACGACGGCCGGCCGTTCTACGCGATGCGGCTGATCGAGGGTGAGACGCTCAGGGCCGCGATCCAGCGGTTCCACCGCTCGAAAGGCCCCGGGGCAGGCGCCGAGGGCCGCGACCTGGCGTTCCGGCGGCTCCTGCGGAGCGTCATCGACGCCTGCAACGCGGTGGCCTTCGCGCACAGCAAGGGGGTCGTCCACCGCGACCTGAAGCCGGACAACGTCATGCTCGGCCGCTTCGGCGAGACCCTGGTCGTCGACTGGGGGATCGCCAAGTCGGCCGCGACGGCGGCCGACGACGGGCCGGGCCGGGTGGTCGGCACGCCCGCCTACATGAGTCCCGAGCAGGCCGAGGGGGCCGGCGACCGCGTCGGCCCGGCCAGCGACGTCTACGGCCTCGGGGCGATCCTGTACGGCGTCCTTGTCGGCCACGGCCCGTTCCCCGAGGGGGACGTGAAGACCATCCTCCGCCGCGTCCGACGCGGCATCTTCCCGGCCCCGCGACGGCTCCGCAAGTCGGTCGACCCGGCCCTGGAGGCGATCTGCCTGAAGGCGATGGCCCGCGAGCCGGCCGAGCGGTACGGCTCGCCGCTCGACTTGGCCGACGCCCTCGAGCGCTGGCTGGCCGACGTCCGCTACCGGAGCGAGCAGGTGCAGGCGCTCGGCCAAGTCAAGGGGACGCTCGCCCGGCTCTGCCTGGAGCGGGCCCACACCTGCTTCGGCCGGGGCTCGCACGCCGAGGGGATGCTCTGGCTGGCCCGGGCGTTGGAGCACGCCCCCGACGAGCCGCCCCACCTCGCCCATGCGGTCCGGTCGAGCCTGGCCGGCTGGCATTCGGGCTCGAAGCTCCTGGAGCGGGCATTGCCGAGCGGCGGAGAGGCGCTGGCGGTGGCCTTCTGCCCGGATGGGCGACGGCTCGCCAGCCCGCACGGCGGCCGGGGGGCCCGGCTCTGGGACGTGGCCACCGGCGCGGCCCTCTCGCCACCGCTGCGGCACGGCGGCCCCGTCCGCGCCGTCGCCTTCCGGCCCGACGGCGCCCGGCTCGCCACCAGCGGCGACGAGGGGGTCGTCCGCTGCTGGGACGCCCTCGACGGCGAGGCCGTCGGCCCGCCGATCCGACCCGGCGGCCCGGTCCTCTCCCTGTCCTTCAACGCCGACGGCACCCGGCTCGCCGCCGCCCCCGTCTCGGCCGGCGCCCCGTGCCTCTGGGACGCCGAGACCGGCGCGCCGATCGACACCAGCGGCCCGGCCTCCCGCACCCTGGCCGTCGCCTTCGCCCCCGATGGTAAGGTCCTGGCCCGAGGGAGTGACGACGGCCTCGTCCTCCTGCTCGACGCCGCGACCGGCCGGCCGATCGGCCCGCCCCTGGCCCACGACGGCGCCGTGTCGGCGCTCGCCTTCAGCCCCGACGGCCGCCGCCTCCTGACCGGCGGCCACGACCGCCGGGCGCGGCTCTGGGAGCTGGACGACCGGGTCGCCGTCGTCACCCTCCCGCACCCGCGCCCGATCGCCTGTGTCGGCTTCCGGCCCGGCGGCGAGGCGATCGCGACGGCCTGCGAAGGGGGCGACGCGCGGCTCTGGGACGCCGCCGACGGCCGGCCGATTGGCGAGCCCCTGTCCCACCGCGCCGGCGTCTCGTGCCTGGCCTTCCGGCCCGATGGCCGGCTCATCGCCACCGGCGGCCTCGACGCCCACGCCCGCCTCTGGTGCTCGGCGACCGCCCTGCCGATCGGCCCTCCCCTGGGGCACGGTGGCCCCGTCGTCGCCCTCGCCTTCAGCCCCGACGGCCGACGCCTCGCCACCGGCTGCGCCGACGGCGTCGCCCGCTGCTGGAAGGTCCCCGTGCCGGTCGAAGGCACCCCCGAGCGCATCTCCTGCTGGGTCCGCGTGACCACCGACCTCGAATTCGACCCCGGCGACGCCATCCGCCCCATGGATGCCGGCACCGCCTGGAACCTCCGCCGCCACCTCGTCGACCTCGGCGGCCCGCCGCTTCGATGAAGAACGCAAGAACACCCCGAAGTCGCAAGAGTACAGCATTGTCGGCACCGCATCGACGTCCGTAGAATTGGCTGATGACACATCAAAGCACGAGGATGGGCCAATGAACTCCAGGACCGTCCGCTTCCGCTGCCCACGGTGCCAGGCCTGCCACTCCGCCGCCGCGACCCGGATCGGGAGCCACTTCGTCTGCAAGACCTGCTTCGGGGCCCTGATCGTCCCCGAGGGGCTGGCCAATGCCATCGCCCTGGCGAAGCTGGCCGAGGTCGCCGAGCCGACGCCGGCGGTGCCGGATGTTGTCGAGGTCGTTGTGCCCGAGGCCGTCGAGGAGGCGGTCGTCGAGCAGGGGCAGTTCGAGGAGGACGCCGACGAGGTCATCGAGGAACCCCTTTCCGAGGAGGCGGTCGAAGCGGGCGAGGTCGTTGATCGTCCGGCCGGCCCCCGGCGCCGATGGGCCCTCGTGGCGGCCGTCGGGGCGGTCGCGGCGCTCGGGCTGCTGGCGGTCGGCCTCCGCGGGCGAGGCCGCAATGTGGCAAACACACAGGTCGCGGCGGTCCCCGATCATCAGCAGCCGGCTCCGTTGCCGCACGAACTGCGGGAGGCGTCGGCGAAGGCGGCCACGACCACTCCTGACGAGATCAAGCCTCCCGCGACCATCCCCGACTCAGCGGCCCTCGACGAGGTCACGCCCGCACCACCGATCGAGGTCGCGACGGCGCCGGACCGGCCGCAGGTGAAGCTCGAACCGATCAAGCCGGCCGCGCCGCGGCCGGCGCCCCCGATCGAGCGCAAGGCCCGGCGCAAGGGCGAGATCGTGCGGCGACAGATGCGCGACCAGGACGCGCTGCGACGGGAGCTGCTCGAGGTGCCCGAACTCGGGCTCCGGCCGGCGACGGCCGCGGCCGTCCTCAAGTTCAACGGCACCGAGATGACCCAGAACATCAATCCGGCCTTCGCCGGCTTCCCCTTCGGCAACGAGGCCAAGGGCCCGACTCGGCGGCACAATTCGGCCGCGACGTTCAACCTCGTGCGTCGGCAACAACGCGAGCTGGCCGACCTGTCCTGGCGGCTGGGGGACGAATGCCGGATCGGCAAGGAACCCGCCGAGGACCTCCAGGACCTGTCGCGCGCCTTGCGGAACCTGCTCCAGGATGCCATACCGGCCGGCAATGCCCGCCCGGACGCGGCGGCCTTGCGGCGGACGCTGATCGCGGGGGTCGAGCCGGCGGAGCCCGCGCCTGCCGCCTTCCGCCGCGTCCCCGGGCGGTTCCCGGGGCGATCGGCCCCCGCAGTGGACCCGGAGGACTGGCGGCGGCCGGCGGCGATCCCGGCCTTGATGCAACTGCTGATGGCCGAGGGGACGTCGGTGCGCGAGGTCCTGGTCGACGTCCTCGACACGATCCCCGGCGAGGCGGCCTCGACCGCCCTGGCACGGCTGGCGACCTTCGACCTGTCCCCAGAGGTCCGCGAGCGGGCGATCCGGGCCCTGGTCGATCGCCCCGCCGAGCAGGCCCGGTCGACCCTCCTGGCCGGCCTCCGCTACCCGTGGCCCCCCGCCGCCGACCACGCCGCCGAGGCCCTGGTGGCGCTGGACGACCGCGGGGCGATCGCGGACCTTGAGCACCTGCTCGACCAGCCCGACCCGCTCGCGCCGGCGTCGAAGACGCGCTACGGCAGCACCCGGACGGTCGTCCCGACCCTGGTCCGGCTCAGCCACCTGCGGAACTGCCTGCTCTGCCACGCCCCCTCGCCGGACCCGACGACCGACCTCGTCCGCGGCAAGGTCCCGATCCCCGGCCAGCCCCTCCCGCCGCCCCGGCAATACTACGGTGACATGGCCCCGGGCTACTTCGTGCGGGCCGACATCACCTACATCCGCCAGGACTTCTCCGTCGCCCAGCCCGTCGACGGCGCCGAGCCCTGGCCAAGCTATCAGCGCTTCGACTACCTAATCGCCGAGGTCCCCGCGGACCGTCGCCGCGGCCCCGGCAAGGAGAAGGCCGAGATGCCGGCCTCGTACCCCCAGCGCGAGTCCGTCCTCTTCGCCCTCCGATACCTCCGCGACGACCCTCCGCGGGCGGAATGACCCGGTCGCCGACGGCAGCCGCGTTATCCCGTAGGGTCCGCCGCGCGGGCCGATCTCTCGGCTTCGTTGGGGTGGGCACCGCCCACCGATCTCAAGTTGCGAAAGGAGATCGGTGGGCGGTACCCACCCTACGAAGCTTGAGCCGCCGAGAGTCGTCCGCTCCCATCGAGTCGAAGGCCGGGACGTTCCAGAGCTTCTCGACGATCCGGCGGCCGCTGGCTCGACCTCCTGGATTGGGGTCGAAGGGCCGTACCGCTCCCAACACCCGCCGCGACGGCTACACTTGGCCGGCGCCGAGCCCAACGTTGGAGGACGACCGATGAATGCCAGGTTCCGAGCGTGGACTGTTCTCCTGCTCGTCGCGGCGCCGTTGGCGTTCGCGAGGGCCCAGGATGACGAAAAGGACGGCTGGAGCGACCTCCTGAAACGAGGAGGGCCCGAGCTGAAAGGGTGGACGCGGCTGACGATCCCGCCGAAGGGGAAGCTCAACCCGAAGTCGCAGTGGTCGTACGACCCGAGCACCGGCCTCTTGACCTGCCGAGGCGACGGCGGCCACGAGTGGCTGCGCTGGGACGAGCCGCTGGGCGACTTCGTCTATCACGTCGAGTGGCGGTTCGTCCCCGTCGAGGGGAAGAAGGGTTATAACTCGGGCGTCTACGTCCGCAACTCCGACGACGCCACCGTCTGGCACCAGGCCCAGACCGGCGACGCCTCGGGCGGCTTCCTCTTCGGCGAGACCCGCCGCGACGGCAAGCTCAGCCGATTCAACCTCTCGAACAAACTCCTCGCCAGGGCCGTCCGCCCCGCCGGCGAGTGGAACACGTTCGAGATCACCTGCAAGGGGAAGGATGTCACCCTCCGCACCAACGGCGAGGTCACCAACGAGTGGCACGACTGCCCCGTCGCCTCCGGCCACGTCGGCCTCGAGGCCGAGGGCTGGCGGATCGAGTTCCGCAACGTGAAGGTCAAGGCGATCGAGTCAAGCAAGTAACATCAAGATATGGATCGGCGCCATTCGTAGAGCGCCACCGCCGTCGCCACCGCCGCGTTGAGCGACTCGACGCCCGGCGCGATCGGGATGCGGCGGCGGGGGCCGTCGCGGAGGTGGTCGGGCAGGCCGGGGCCCTCGAGGCCGGGGACGAGGCCGAAGCGGTCGGGGAACGGCTCGTCGGCGAGGGCGGGGCCGTCGGTGGCCAGGGCGATCAGGGGAACGGTCGAGGCGTCGAGGTCGCGGAGCGAGGGGCCGGTCCACAACGGGACCTGGAAGAGGGCCGTGCCGGCGGCTCGGGCGGCCTTGGGCAGGAACGGGTGGGCGGCCTCGCGCAACAGGACGACCCGCGCGACCCCGAACGCCGCCGCCGACCGCAACGCGGCGCCGACGTTCTCGGGGTCCTGGAACGGCAGGAAGAGCGTGCAGCCGTCGGGCCAGGGGGCCTCGGCCGACCACGCCGGCATCTCGGGGAGCCGGGCCATCAACAGCGGCGCGTGCGTGCCGGCCGTGTCGAGCTCGCGGAAGAGCGGCCCCGCCAGGCGGAGCCAATGGAGAGGGGCGACCGATTCGGGCGGGCTCGGCCCGTCGGGGCCGGTGATCCACGATTCAACATATTGGGGAAACCGCTCCAGAACCTCGGCCACCGGCTTCGGGCCCGACAGCAACGCCCGGCCGTGCTCGCGGATGCCGCGGCCGGTCAGCAGGTCGCGGGCGAGCTTGAACGTCGGGTTCGACGGGCTCGCGACGTCCTGGACGGGCCCGGTATAATCAGGAATTGTAATCATATTTATTGCGTTCAATCGTTCGAAGATCACGAGCCGGCGGTCGTGGGTCGTGCCGGGGATCGAGTAGTCGTGGTCGGCGACGAGGCGGAAGTCGTCCGAGCGCGAGCGGCGGGCCTCGGCGACCTCGGCGTCGCAGTCGGGCCCCTTCATGAAGAGCATCCGGCCGCCGGGCTCGAGGCAGTCGGCGACGAGGTCCAACGTCTCCGGGATCGCCGCCACGGCCCGCGTGATGACCCCGGCGGCCCGCCTCGGGAATCGGGCATTGACCTTCCGCGCGATGACCTCAACCCCCTCCAGGCCGAGTCGGTCGCAGGTCGCCTTCAGGAACTCGGCGCGGGCACCCCGGGGCTCGGCGAGGACCATCTCGACGCCCGGCCGGGCGATCTTGAGCGGGATCCCCGGCAGGCCGGCGCCCGAGCCCATGTCGATCAGGGGGGACGGCAGCTCGGCGAACTTCAGGACGAGCAGGCTGTCGACGTAATGCTTGAGGACCATATTCTCAAAGTTATGAATACGAGTCAGGTTCAGCTCGGCGTTGGCGGCGCGGAGGAGGCCGTGGTAGGCCCAGAGGCGGTCGAGCTGCGCCGCCGGGAGGGCGATGCCGCACCGCCTCAGGATGGCCTCCAACGCCTCGCGTCCGGGTCGCATCGACACTAGCTCGCCTCGGCCAGGGCCGGCGCCGGGGATGGCGGCTCGACGGCCGCGTTCGGCCGGTTCGCCCGGTCGTGGACGAACCCGGCGACGACCTGCTGCACAAGATTGTACAGGATGATCGGTAGCATGACGCTGGGGTGGTCGGCCAATGCGATCGAGGCGAGCACCAGGCCGGTGCCGTTGTTGTTCATCCCGAGGCCGAACATCAACGACGTCCGCTCGGCCTCGCCCAGGCCCAACGCCCGCGCGATGCCCCAGCCGGTGCCGAAGGCGAGCAGGCAAAGCGCAGCCGTCAACAGCAGGATCAACGCCAGGAAGTCGACGTCGGGGTGCCGCACCGCCTCGGGCAGCGAGACGGCCGCGTTGGAGTAGCTCAGGACCAGCAGATTCAGGGTGTTGGCCAGTTTCAAGGCCGGCCGCGCCCTGGCCACCCGGCGCTCGCCGGCCAGGGCATGCACGGCAATGCCGAGCGCCGAGGGGAGGATCACGCAGACGGCCAGGAAGACCTCGGCGCTGTGCGCCGCCAGCTCGTGCAGGTCCTCGGCGTAATCCCCCTGCGCCAGGAAGCCGATCGCGTGCAGGCAGATCGGCGTCGTGAACGGGCTCACGAGCGTCGAGCCGAACACCAGCGCGAGGCTCAGGGCGAGATTGCCGTTGGAGTTCTGCGACCACGCCGTCGACGACCCCGCGATCGGCATCGAGGCCACCAGCGCCAGGCCGACCAGGATGTTCTGGACCTCATCCACGTTGTGCCAGTATCGCAAGAATGTGTTGATCGCGCCGATGAAGGCGATCGGGATCAGCAGGTTCGCCCCGAGGCCCAGCAGCAACGCCCGGGGCGACCGGGCGAGGTTTCGCAGCTCGGCGACCTTGACGCCGAGGCCGGCGTTGAGGAGCAGGAAGGCGAGCATCAGCGTCGGCAGCGACACGGTCATGCTCTCGCCGAACAGCGTCACCCGGCCGAACGCGACCCCCCGGATCCGCAGGCCGAGTCCGGGCAGCACCGCGGCCAGGGCGTAGGTGCCCAGCAGGAACCAGAGCAGGTGTTTGTGCAGCAGATGAACGATTCGAGCCATGACGACACATCCCCTTCCCTCGGCCGCCCGCGCCCGACGATCCGCCTCCCCGGCCGGTCGGGCTCTCGGGCATTGTTCGCGGGCCGTCGCGTCGCGACAAGAGGAACGTCGTCGCCGCAAAGCCCTTGTGGGCGAGGATCAGGAAGATCTTAGAATGCCGAGGCCCGCGCCCCCCGAGACGGCGGGCACGGGCCTCGATAGGATCGACGCGGGTCGGAGGAGGGACGACTACTTCGACGCGAGGCCGAAGTCGCCGAGCCGGTTGCGCCAGAGGCTGTGGATGTGGTTGGCGCCGTTCTGGGTGTTGTTGAACTCGATCAGGAAGGTCGGCCCCTGGACCTTGTAGGCGTGCCCCTGGGAGCGGTCGCCGGGGCCCATCCAGGCGAAGTGGATCGCGTCGGGGCCGGCCTGCTGGATCTCATTCAGCCAGGCGACGGCGACTTCCGGAGGCATCTCGTGAGCATATGATTCGAGCAAGGTCTTGAGCATCATCCGCTGCGAATCGGACAGCTTGCGGTAGGCGATCCCCTCCGGCGCGTCGTCGGGTCCCCTGGCGGAGAGGCCGCCGGTCTCCCCCTTCATCCCGCCGCTCTTGATCTCCGGCGGCGCCTTCTCGGCGACGACGGCCACCTTCTTCTGGTCGTCGTCGAGCGACTGCAAGAGCCGCAACGCGCGGTCCTCGAGGTCGCCGAGCGTCCGCAGGCCCTTCCGCGGCCCCTGCCGGACCTCGCCCGGGTTGGAGCCGAAGAAGGCGGGGGTCGCGGAGACGATCTTGCCGTCCTCGATCAGGAAGTTGAGCGAGAGGTGGTGGCCCTCGATCCGCCAGCCCCACTTGCCGCCCTCGGACGGCTTGCCGAAGATCGACACGTAATACAGCTCCGGGTCGCGGACCGGCCCGCGCCCTTGCTCGAGCTCCTTGAGGATCGCCTCGAGGCTCATGATCGTCGTCGCCTTGAGGAACCCGTCGGCGCCGACGCCGGTGCGGAGCAGGCCGAACGCCAGCGCCCGCTGCGCCGAGGTCATCTCCTTGATCGGCAGGCCCTTGCGGGGCCGGGGGATGAAGTGCCAGTTGGTCCGCTCGGGGCTGTCGAAGTCGAAGACCCCCTTGGCCTTCTGCTCGTCGTCCAGGGCCGCGACGTAGCGTCCGGCGGCCGTCGTCATCTCGCCGCCGACCTTGTCGGCCGACGCCCCCGCCCAGACCGCCAGGCCGACGACCGCCACGGCGGCCAGGAACACGCTCGGCTTGATCCCTCGCATCGTCCACCCCCCCTCGTGCCGAGGCACTGGTTTTGGGCCTCTCGCCGGCCCGACGGCGCGTCATCCTATCAAGCGCGACAGGGCGTTGAAAGGGCCGCCCCGCCCAGGGTCGCGACAATCGTCGGGCGGCTCCCCTGGTCAAGGCCGCGCCGGCGTTGCACAATGGAGGGCGGACAGCCCCCGCTCGCGACCGTCCGTCGAATCCGGCCCCCCTCGCGACCCGTTCGAGGACGAAGCCCATGCCCGCGGGCTCCGACGACCCGACCGTCAGCTACCCCGACCTGCCCCCGCCCGAGCCCGGCGACGTGGAGGAGTCGGCGCGGCGCCTGGGCATGCTCATCATGTCCCCCTCCGGGGCCTGGGCGGGCTCGACCGAGCCGGTGGCCGAGGGGAGCACGATGGATGGCCGGGCGGTCGCCCAGCCGGAGGAGACCTCGCTGTTCGCGCTGGCACGGCCGCTGTCGCGGGACTTCGGCAAGTACGAGCTGATCGGCGAGATCGGCCGCGGCGGGATGGGGGTGGTCTACAAGGCGCGGCAGAAGGACCTCGACCGGATCGTCGCCATCAAGATGATCGTCGCCAGCCACCTCGCCTCCGCCGACCAGGTCGACCGGTTCCGGGCCGAGGCGCGGGCGGCGGCCAAGGTGCGCTCGCCGCACGTCGTCGGCATCCACGAGGTCGGCGAGTGCCACGGCCAGCACTACTTCGCGATGGAGTTCGTCGCCGGGCCGAGCCTGGCCAAGCTCCTGGTGTGCGGGCCGCTGGAGCCCGAGGCCGCGGCGCGGCTGGTGATGACCGTCGCGCGGGCGGTCGATCACCTGCACGCGCAAGGGATCGTCCACCGCGACCTGAAGCCCTCGAACATCCTCCTCGACGAGGCCGGCGAGCCGCACGTCTCCGACTTCGGCCTGGCCAAGATGCTCGGCGGCGACCAGATGACCCACAGTGGCGCCATCGTCGGCACCCCGAGCTACATGGCCCCCGAGCAGGCGAGCGGGCGGGGCGCCAACGTCGGACCCTTGAGCGATATTTATGCATTAGGGACGATTCTCTATGAGTTGCTGACCGGCCGCCCGCCGTTCCGCGAGGAGTCGCCGCTGGAGACCCTCGTGCAGGTCCTCGAGGGCGAGCCCCCCCGGCCGAGCCGACTGCGCCCGGGCCTGCCGAAGGCGCTGGAGTGGATCTGCCTGAAGTGCCTGGAGAAGGACCCCCACGACCGCTACGAGTCCGCCGCCGCCCTGGCCGACGACCTCGGCCGGTTCCTCCGTTGCGAGCAGGTCGAGGCCCGCCGGCTCGGCCCCTGGAACCGCCTCCGCCGCTGGGCCCGCCGCGAGCCGGCCCTGGCGTCGCGGCTCGGGACGATGGGCATCTGCGGCGCGATCATCCAGGTCAACCGCTACTTCTTCGAGGGCCAGGACCCCAACCAGCCCGGCAAGGCGATCGCCGTGGTCGTCGGCTGGGCGCTGGCGTCGATCGCCTTCCAGGGCTTCCTCCGCCCCGAGCGCTGGTCGGCCCTGGTCCGGTTCGCCTGGGCCTTCGCCGACGTCGCCTTCTTCACCGCGCTGGTCTACATCAGCCGCGGCCTCGGCAGCTCGCAGGTCGCCGGCTACTTCCTCCTCGTCGCCGCCTCCGGCCTCTGGTTCCGTGAGCACCTCGTCTGGTTCACCACCGGCTTCGCCGTCGCCGGCTACGGCCTGCTCGTCCTGCTCGACCACTACGACGAGATGCCCCAGCCGTTGTACCCCTACCACCACGTCCTCTTCGCCACCGTCCTGGCCGTCTCCGGCCTGATCGTGGCGTATCAGGTGAAGCGCGTCCGGGCCTTGAGCCTGTACTACGAGCATCGGCCGTTGCCGTGAGGGCCGGGATCGGGATATCATCATGTGGACCGCAATCGCCGTGCTTGTCGGGTTCGTCGCGTATCTCGCCTTCCTCGTGTACGTGGTCGCCCTCTTCCGCCACCACCGGAACGCCCGAGCACTCGCGATGCTCACGGCCTGGGCCCGGCATCACGGCTACCAACTGCTTGGTTGCGAGTTGAGGCGCCTCGCCCTCGGCCCGTTCGACATCTTCCCCACCCCCCTGCTGGTCATCTTGCGATTCGCCGCCGTGGACAAGCAGGGCAACCGCCGCACTGGCTGGGCCCGGTGCGGGCGTCGCTTACTCGGTCTGCTCGACGAACGGGTCACGGTCCGCTGGGACCGGGAGCCGGCCCGAGAGCTCCGCATCGAGCGGGAGATCCGAAGGAACCGGAAGTCCAGGCTCTGGGATCGAGAAGTCGATTCTCCTGTATGAGTCGGCGGTCACGGCCCGGCCGCTCAGTACCCCATCGCCCCCCCGTCCTTCCTCGGGTCGGACCCGCCCATGAGGACGCCGCGGTCGGGATCGATCCGGATCGCCTGATAGCCGCCGAAGACGCCGCGGGAGGTGCCGAGGCGGTGGCCCTTGGACTCAAGGGAGCGGCGGACGTCGGGGCCGATGCCGGACTCGAGGGAGATGGTGCCGCCGTCCCGGGCGTGGGCGCCGGTGGGGCCGGAGGAGCCGGAGTGGTAGAAGCGGGGGGCGTCGCCGGCGGACTGGACGTCCATGCCCCAGTCGATCATGTTGCAGAGGACTTGCACATGGCCTTGCGGCTGCATGTCGCCTCCCATCACGCCGAAGGAAAGCCAGGGGTGGCCACTTTTCGTGACGAAGCCGGGGATGATCGTGTGGAACGGGCGCTTGTGCGGCTTGAGCGCATTGGGGTGGTCGGGGTCGAGGGCGAAGAGGCAGCCGCGGTTCTGGAGCGCGAAGCCGAGCTTGCCGGGGACGTGCCCGGAGCCGAAGCCGTTGTAGTTGGACTGGATCAGGCTCACGCAGTTGAAATCGCCGTCGACCACCGTCATGTAAATCGTCTCGCCCCCGGTGGGCACGCCGGGCGCCGGGTGGTCGTTGGCGTGGTCGCGGTCGATGAGCTTGCCGCGCTCGCGGGCGTAGTCCTTCGAGATCAGGGCGGCCACGGGGACCTTGGCGAACTCGGGGTCGGCGTAGTAACGGGCGCGGTCCTCGAAGGCGAGCTTCTTGGCCTCGATCATCAGGTGGAGGGCCTCGGCCGACTGCGGGCCCAGCGATTTCAGGTCGTACGGCTCGAGCAGGTTGAGCATCTGGAGCGCCGCGATCCCCTGGCCGTTGGGGGGTAGCTCCCAGACGTCGTAGCCGCGATAGTTCGTCGAGACGGGCTCGACCCAGGTGCTTTGATTCTCCTCGAAGTCCTTCTTCTCGAAGAGGCCGCCGGCCTCGCGCGAATAGGCGACGATCGCGTCGGCGATCGGGCCGCGATAGTAGGCGTCGCGACCGCCCTGGGCGATCGCTCGCAACGTGCGGGCGAGGTCGGGGTTCTTGAAGAGGTCGCCGAACGCCGGGGCGTGGCCGTCGGGGAGGTAGCAGGCGGCGGAGGTCGGGATCTGGCCCAGCGTGCGCTCCGCTCCGTGCCAGTCGCCGGCGATGATCTCGGAGACGGGGAACCCCTCCTCGGCGTAGCCGATCGCCGGCGCGAGGAGGTCGGCCCACGGCTTCGAGCCGAACCGGCGGTGGAGCGCGTCCCAGCCGTCGACGCAGCCGGGGACCGACCAGCTCAGCGGGCCGCGCGTCGGGATCGACTCCAGGCCCCTCGACTTCATGAGGTCGATCGTCGCCGCGTACGGCGCCCGGCCGCTGGCGTTGAGGCCGTAGAGCTTCTTCGTCTTCGCATCCCAGGCGATCGCGAACAGGTCGCCGCCGATGCCGCACGACATCGGCTCGACGACGCCGAGCACGGCGTTCGCGGCGATGGCCGCGTCAATCGCGTTGCCCCCGTGCTGGAGGACCCGGATCGCGGCGGCCGTCGCGAGGGGCTGGCTCGTCGCCGCCATGCCGTGTCGCGCCAGGACCGCCGACCGCGTCTTGCCCCTCGGCCCATGCGGTCGGTCGTGGGCCCGCAAGCGGCCCGGCATCATCGAGGCGACCGCGGCCACCAGCGCGATCGCGACGGCGAGGATGGTCCACGACATACGCTGTCCCATGCCGGCCTCTTTTCTTGTCAACGGGTCATCCGCCGTTCGAACACCAGCCGTTCGAACACCAGCCGTTCGATCTCGGCCCGCGTCGGCAAGGCCCCCTGCGCCCCCGGCTTCGTGACCGCCCACGAGCCCGCCGCCGTGGCGAAGGCGGCGGCCTCGGCGAGCGGCCGCCCTTCGGCCAGGGCGACGGCGAGCGCGCCGTTGAAGGCGTCGCCGGCCCCGACCGTGTCCACCGCCGCGACCCTCGGCGCCGGCACGAGGGCGGTCCCCTCGGCCGATTCGACGAGGCAACCGGCCTCGCCCATCGTGAGCACGACCCCGGCCGCCCCGCACTCCCGCAACGCCCGGGCCGCCCGCGCGGCCTCGTCGGGCGTCCCGGCGGGCAGGCCGGTCAGGACCTGCGCCTCCTCCTGGTTGGGCGTCAGGAGGTCGACGAGCCGGAGCAGGTCCACCTCCCGCACCGACCGATCCGCCGGCGCGGGGTTGAGGATGGTGACCATCCCCGCCCCCCTGGCCCGCTCCAGGCCGCGGCGGACGGTCGCCAATGGCACTTCGAGGCACGCCAGGAAGACGCCCCCGTCGCGGAACACATGCTCGGGCAATGCATCGACGACCTCGGGCCCGAGCCGGGCGCTGGCGCCGGGGGCGACGCCGATGGCGTTCTGGCCGTCGTCGCCGACGAAGATCAACGCGACTTGATTGGCCGTCTCGCCGACGACCCTGGCGAAGCCCAGGTCGAGTCCCTCGGCGCGGTCGTTGCCGGCGATGAGCCGGCCGAAGTCGTCGTCGCCGAAGGCGGTGAGGAAGACGACCTCCGCCCCCGCCCGCCGCGCCGCGATCGCTTGATTTGCCCCCTTGCCCCCCGGCCCGCGCAGGAGCTCGCCGCCGAGGAGCGTCTCCCCCGGCCTCGGCAGCCGAGGCAGCCGGATCGTCAGGTCATAGCCGCTGGAACCGAGCACGACGACGCGAGGCATGGGACAACCCTGAAGAAGAAGGATGCCACGGAGGACACCGAGGGCACTGAGAGAAAGGATAAGAAACAACTTCTCCTTCTCTCTGTGCCCTCGGTGTCCTCATGTGGTAAATCCCCTCCCAGGATAGCGGCCGCGGCGCCGCGGGCAACGGCCTGCTCCGTCGGGTCAGTCGTTCGAGGCGAAGCGGCCGATGGCGCCGCGGGGGCCGAAGAGGCCGGTGGTGTCGAGGACGGTGGTGTCGAACGCGGTGATGGCGGCCTGGACCTGCGACTGGGTGCTGGCGGTGCTGGTGCTCGTGCCGTTGGCGATCGAGGCGACGCTGCTCTCCAGCGTCGCGACGGCCGTATCGACGACCGAGGCGGCATAGGGGTGGGTCACGGTCAGGGCCGAGTCCATCTCGGCCTGATAAGCGGCGGCATCGGCGGCGAGGGTGGTGTTCACCTGCGAGATCGTCAACGGGATCGTGGCCGAAGTGCCGAGGGCCGAGGCCAGGGTGTCGAGGCCGGCCTCGAACTGCTGCGTCCGCGTCGCGAGGGCCGGGATCGTCGTCCCCAGGGGACGGAGAGGTCCCGAGGTGAGGTTATTGATGGACGTCTGCGCGGCGGTCGCGAAGGTCGTCGTCGTGATCAGGCCGACGGACTGCTGCTGGACGAGCGCGGCGACGTCGGCCGGCACCGCGTCCGCGGCGAGCGTTGTCAGCTCGAGGACGTTCGGATAGTTGGCGAGCAACGTGCTGATCGATTGATCGAAGCTCGTCACGAGGCTCGCCACCTCCGTCTGGTAGCCGGCCTGGTCGACCGCCCCCGAGTTCAGGTCGGCCAGCGGGCCGCTGTTGAGCTGCGACTCGAGCGCGCCCAGGAGCCGGTCGATCGTCGCCGGGGCCGTGTTCACCCCGTTCCGGGCGCCGGCGACGAGGTCGGTGATGCTCGGCGCCACGAACGTCGTCGACGTCGCCAGCAGCGCCCGCCCCTCCATCCCCTCGACCCCCGGCGCCAGCGCCCGCCGCCGCCGCGCGGCGAGCCTCCCGAAAAATGCTCTCATGGACATCGAACGACCTCTTCGATTATATAGTTCAGAAATATGATCATTATTTCATTTTTGGCTCGGCGGCCGGGCCCCGACCCTCGGGGCCGGCCGTCGGCGCGGATCGGTGCGCGGGACGCCTCAGGCGGACGTGCGGACCAAGGGCAGCGGGTCGCCGGGCGTCTGGCCGCGGCTCCGACGGCGGATGTCCCAGCGGAGGGCGGCCATCGAGGCGAACGCCAGGCCGAACGACAATGACGGGGCTGGGTCCTCGCCGCGGTCGGCCTCGGTCGCGCCGTGGCCGGGCACGGGCGCGGAGCGGAGGGTCCGAGAATCGGCCGGGTCCGCGGTGGCCGAGCCCTGGGGCAGGAAGAGGCCGTCGAGCCAGGCCTGGGGGCGATCCGGGGCCGTCGCCTCGTCCTTCGGGCGCCGGCGGGCCTTCGGCTCGTCGTCGGGATTGGCCGGGGGCGCCTCCTCGGCCGGCATCGCCGGGGCGTCGGCCGGGGCCGGGTCCTCGACGCCGGGCGCGCGTTCCATCGCTGGCGGCTCGGCGGTCGCCTCGTCGGCCGGCGGGCGGGTGTCGCCGGCGACGATCGCGGGGAGGCCCGGATCGCCCAGCGGTCCCTGGGCCACCACGCCCGGCGTCGACGGCGCGGAGGCCGTGGCGGTCCCGCCGGTCGTCGTCGACGTCGAGGACGTCGCGCCGGTCGTCGCGGCCGTGTTGCCGAGGACCTGCGTCGTCGGCGGGGCCGGCGCGACGGGGGTGTTGACGACGATCGCGCCGGCGGGGACCAGGGGGGTCAGGGCGATGGCGGGCGTGGTCGTCGACGGCGACGACTGCGGGCCGGTGACGGTCGTCGAGCCGCCGGACGACGGCGAATGCGTGGTGGTCGTCGTCGGGGTCGTAGGGGTGGTCGTCGTCGGGGTCGAGGGCGTGGTCGGGGTCGTGGTCGAGGGGGTCGCCGGGGCGGTCGGGTCGAGGGCGTGGATGACGGCGGCGAAGTCCGGCGAGCCGAGGCCGGCGACGAGGTTGTAGCCGGGCGTGGCGGAGTAGCCGTTGAAGCCGGTGGTGATCGAGTGGAAGGCGGAGGGGCTGCTGTAGAGGTCGGTCAACGCCGTCGACGTGCTGAGGGTCCCCAGGCCGGCGGCGGCGCGGGCCGAGTCGGCGTCGGCGAGGATGCCGGCCCAGACCTGGGCCGAGGCGCTGGTGCCGCCGACGACGTACCAGGAACCCTGGCCGGTCGAGGGGCTGGTGATGTAGGTCGACAGGCCGGTCGAGGGGTCGCCGACGATCGAGACGTCGGGGGTGGTCCGGGCGCCGGTGGACTGGACGCCGCTTTGATAGGACGGGGCCGCCTCGAAGCTGCTGACGCCGCCGCCGCTGCCGAGCCAGCCCGACTCGCTCGCGATCGTGCCGCCGGCGCCGATGGTCAAGGACGTGCCGCCGACGGCCACGACGTTCGGCGAGCTGGCCGGCCACGACGACCCGCCGAAGGCCCCGGCGTCGCCCGAGGCGGCGACGAACGTGATCGGCGTGTGGCCGCTCGGCGTGGTGAAGGTCGAGTCGAGCGCCGTCTGGCCGGCGAACTCCGAGGTCCCCCAGCTCATCGACACGACCGAGACGCCCGGGATGTTCTTCGCCGTGTCGACCGCATTGAGGAGGTCGCCCAGGCTGGTCGATTTGGCCTCGACCACCACGATGTGCGCCGCCGGGGCCGCCGCGTGCGCCCACTCGACGTCCAGCGCCGCCTCGCCCGCCCAGCCGTCGTTGGTCTGCGTGCCCGCCTGGTCGACCTGCGACAGGATGCCCGAGACCTGCGCAGTCGACTGCCCCGGCAGGTTGTTCGCCTGGTCGAACGTGGCCAGGTCGCTCGCGAGGTTCGGGTCGTGGTAGGCGACGACGACGGCGATCGTCTGCCCGGCGCCATTGGCGTTGGCGGTCGAGTTGAAGCCGTACGCCTGCGAGAGCTGGGCCGGCGTCAATCCGGCGAAGGTCGCGACCGACGGCAGCCAGCGGCCGTCGAGGCGGTCGAAGCGCGGGCGGTAGCCACGTTGGCGGATCATCGTTGCGTCCTCGAGGGTGCTCGTCAGCGGGCGATGTCGAGGGCCTGGCCGGGGCCCGTCCTGCGGCGATGGGAGCGCGGAACAAGGCTCGCCCATCTTACCCCAACGGAAATGGACCGCCCCGGCGCGCGCCCAATTAGGATCACCCATCTCGATCCAAGGGTCCAGGCTCGACTGTCCCCATCGCTACGACCCTAGTGGAGCGTCACTCGGTAATTTTCGGGTAAGATGGCCTCCCTTGTCCGGCCGCATCGAAGTCCACGGGGAGGTTCGTCATGGCCAAGAAGTACGTCCTGAAGCTGACGGCCGAGGAGCGGGCCGAGCTGGCCCGCCT
>DASZMJ010000219.1:0-7813 GCA_035551935.1 Isosphaeraceae bacterium | reverse complement strand
CCGGGGTTTTGGTCTCTTTCCCCCTCACCCCCTGGGAGAGGGCGGGGGTGAGGGTCGATTCCGATGCGTCACCGAGGTGGAACAGCCCCGGTGCGCAGTCCGGCAGGGAGATGACAACGTCCTCCGCGCCGTCCCCACACCCCCCCACCCCGGCCCTCCCCCACACGGGGGGGAGGGGGAAACGTCGAAGAGGCCCGAACTCTTTCCCCCTCCCCCCCGTGTGGGGGAGGGCCGGGGTGGGGGGGCCGGTCTCGAAGCCGAAGGACGATGCAAACCCCCTGCGCGGTCCTGCCTCGGAATTGAACCCACTCTCTCGACCAGCGTACCATAAAAGGGCGATGTGGGGTGGCACGCCCTGCAAGGTAGTGGGCCGGGCCCGAACACGCCCTTGCAGGGCGTGCCACCCGTCCGGGATCGACCGGAGGGACGACCATGACCATCGCGGCGATGCTCGATCGGGCCCGCGCCCGTTTGCCGCGCCGGCTGACCGTCTCGCTCCGCGGCATGATGGCCCTCGTCGCCCTGATGGCCCTGGCCTTCGCCTTCGAGACACAGGTCAAGCCCCGCTGGCGTAACTTTGCCAGCCGCGCGACATCTCACGAGCAGTTAGCCGCGATGGACTCATCCGAGGCGGCCGACGACGAGAAGTTCGCCGCCGCCGAGGACGACCTCGCGGACCACCCCGAGAGGATCACGGCGGATGAATTGCGCCGCATGGCGAATTCGTGGCGACGGCTCCCGCCAGGGACCCGACTGGATTACGATCGCTTGAGGAAACAGCGCGTGCAAGGATTGCGGGAGGGCGCCGCGTACTCGCGCCTCCGGGCCGCGAAGGTCCGCGCCCGGGCCGCGGACCACGCCTCGCAGGCCCGCGAGCTCCGAGAACGCTGGTGGTGATCCGCCCGGCTCGGGTGCCACGGGTTCGGCCTCGAACCCGTGCCCCAGGCGGGCCGCACCGGAGCACGGGTTCGGAGGATCGAACCTGTGGCACCCGGAGGCTGCTGATCCATAAAGGACGAGAAGATCGTCTCCCGCGAGATCCCGAATGCCCCCGCTCTACCGGATGCCGATCGTCTACCTCGCCGCCGTCGCGATCGCGATCGCGTTCGGCGTCGGCGCGCTGATGGATCGGCGGGGGACGAGGAAGGCCGCGGCGGAGCAACAAACCGCGGAAGAGGAGCCGCCGAAGACGGTGGTCGAGCCGCCCGAGCCGAAGCCGGAGCCGACCGACGGCATCCTGAGGACGGCGGAGGGCCTGAGGCGGAAAGTGCTGGTGACGTCGCTGGGACTGGTCTGCAAGAGCGAGCCGAAGGGGGGCTTCGACGTCGGCGAGGCGCTCGATTATTTCGCGATCAGGTACCTCTTCGGCGAGTCCGACGAGACGAACCCGCCGATGCTCCAGGTCGGCCCGCGCGAGGGGCCACCCCTGGGCTGGGTGGCGTCGCGGTCGGTGCTCGAATGGGACACCCGGCTCATGGCCCGGCCGACCGCGAAGCCCGACCGGCCCCCGCTCGTCATCTACACCGAGGAGCCCTGCGCCCGCGCCGCCGCATCGGGCCAGGTCTGCGCGAAGCACGCCGGCCGTTGCCCGACCGAGGGGACCGACAAGCCCTCGAAGGCGTCGGCCGACGCCGCGAAACGGCCGCTCGGCCTGCCGATCCTGCGGTCGGAAGCCGCCCCCGGCCCCGACGGGAAAGACCAGACCCTCTTCGAGGTCGCCAGCCTCGTCCGCGACCGCGCCCCGCCCTCGCGGCCGAAGACGTTGCCCGACGACCTCCGCGCCGCGATCAAGCAGATCGACATCGCGCTGTGCATCGACACCACCTCGTCGATGCAACCGTCGATCGACGCCGCGCGCAAGGTCGCCGAGACGCTGGTGGCCGACGCGCAGGACCGTTACAAGGACGTGACGCTCCGCCTCGCGCTGGTCGAGTATCGCGACCACTCGGCGGTCTTCGGCTACCCGTACCGCGTCGCGACGACGTTCACCGACCCGGCCGGCTTCCGCGCGGCCCTCGACAAGCTCACCGCGGCGAAGCACGGCGACAACTCGGTGGACGAGGCCGTGCTCGACGGCGTGACGGTGGCGTTGCCGGCCGACTTCAACGCCATGGACGACTTCCCGCACATCAACTGGCCGAGCGGCCGCGCGGGGGACCTGGCGAGCAAGCTGATCGTCCTGATCGGCGACGCCCCCGACCACGCCCACGACCTCGACCGCGCCCGCGCGCTGGCCGCCCGCGCGCGGCGATCCGGGATCGCGATCGCGGCCGTGACGATCGACCGCGGCGACGACCTCTCGCGCGACGAGCGCGTGCGCTACCGCGCCCAGTGGGACGCCCTTGCCGACGGCTCCGCCCGCCCCCGCGACGCCGCCGGCAAGGTCGCCGACGCGGTCATGATCCCGCTGGCCGAAGCCGCGCAGCTCGCGCCGAGATTGCAAGGCCTGATCGACGACCGCATCGAGCGCGCCCGCGACCTCGCCGCGCTCGCCGCGGCCGAGGCCGAGGGTCGCTTGAAGGAGTACGTCAACCGCCGCGGCCTCACGCTCGACAAGGTCGCCCCCGTGCTCGACGACCTCCACGCCGGCGAGCCCCGCGACGTCGCCAGCCCCGACCCCCAGCTCGACGGCGTCCGCGCCCCGTCGGTCCGCCGCGGCTGGATCGCCGAGAAGGTGAACGGCGTGCCGCTGGTCTCCCTCGAAGTGCTGATGTCGAAGGCCGAGCTCGACGCCCTCATCAACGAATTGTTGCAGCTCCAGCAGGCCGCGCAGGGGACCGCGCGCGACCTGGCCGACCTGCTCCGGATCGGCACCGCGGCCGCCGCCGGCGAGACCGCCTTCCTCGCCGCCGACCGCGGCTCTCTCACCTTCGCCGACTACCTCCGCCGCCGCCAGGGCCTCCCCCCCGCCCGGCCCGACAGCCTCCTCCGCCGCACCCAATCCGACCTCCTCCAGGCCGACGATCTGTATCGCTCCGCCCTCGACGCCCGCCTCCGCTCCTCCATCGCCGGCCTCGTCCTCCTCCGCGACTCCTGGACCGACCCCCTCCTCACCGCCGACGGCCTGGCGCCGGTGCCGTATGACCTGATCGACTTTTGAAAAAGTGCTGAGTGCTGAGTCACGAGTGCGGAGTAGGACACAAGTTCTGTCTTCTCCGCTCGGCACTTCTCCCCAAGGGGCAACGATGGTCTACCGCCTGCTCGCCGACGCCGTGGTGGTGGCGCACTTCGCGTACGTGCTGTTCGTGGTCCTCGGGCTGGTGGCGATCGTCGTGGGGCTGGTCCTCCGTCGGCATTGGGCCCGGAACTTCTGGCTGCGAAACGTCCACCTGGCGATGATCGGCGTGGTGGTGATCCAGGCGTGGGTCGGCCGGACCTGCCCGCTGACCCTCCTGGAGAATCGCCTGCGGACCGCGGGCGGGCAGGCGATCCACGAGCAGGACTTCATCGAATACTGGGTCCACCGCCTCATGTTCTTCCGCGCCCCGCCCATCGTGTTCATCGCCTGCTACACGGCCTTCGGCCTCGTCGTGCTCGCGACCTTCCTCCTCGGCCCGCCTCGATGGCCCCGACGGAAGGATGGCGGCCGATCGTGACCGACTCAGCGGCGCTTGCCCTTCTTCTTCCGAGCGTCCTTGTGCTGGCGGGCGAGCTTGGCGGGGTCGGGACGCTTCGAGCGGTCCTCGCGGCGCGGAGGGTCGGGGCGGACGACGGGGTCGGTCGGCGCGACGGGCCAGGTGCGGAAGCGGGGGATGCCCGGGTCGGGCGGCGGGCCGAGGTCGAGGTCGAAGAGGATCATCGCCTTGTCCCCGGCGATCGTCTCGTCGACGAGCCCCGCGTCGAACGCCCGCTCCAGCGTCGGCCCCGCCTCGGCCGCGTCGAGGTCGACCAGCGCCGAGACGAGGAAGCCGTTGAGCGTCGGGTCGTTCCGCTCGGCCGCGTCGAGCAGGCGGGTCAGCGTCGCCACGGCCTCGGACCGGGCCGTCGGGTCGCCTCGGCCGATCGCGGCGATCGCCTCGGAGGCCACGTTGAGGGCGTAGCTGTGCTCGCGTCGCGTGGCGTCGTCGAACAGCGCCTCCAGGGCCGGCAGCGCCGCCGGGCCGATCGCGCCGAAGACGTCGGCGAGCATCTCCATGCCGTAATCGTCGTCGGTCTCCTCGAAGCGGCGGAACAGGCCCGCGAGCGGCCCGATGGCCTCCTCGGCGCGGAGCGCGCCCAGCGCATGCAACGCGTGGTACGGCGCCCACCCGGCGGGTCCGTCCCGGAGGTCCCGGGTCGCGAGGTCCTCGTCCGTCGTCATGCGGAGCAGGTCCGCGACGTGCTCGCGGCCGACGCCCAAGGCCCGGTAATCGACCGGTCCGTGGCCCTCGGATCGCCAGACGTCGCCGATTTCGAGGAGGGCGTCGAGCGGCGGCGGATAGTCGGCCATGGTCGCCTCGCAGAAAGTGCTGAGTGCCTCGAAGAAGTGCCGAGTGCTGAGTGCTGAGTGCTGAGTGCTGAGTGCTGAGTGCTGAGTGGAGAAAGAAGATAACAGGGCGTAACACGGGGGGACTGGCTCCGAGTCTTCGAGGTGCCTGTCCCCCCGTGTTACGCCCTGTAAGCTAACGCGCCGCGGGTTCTTCTCTCCACTCAGCACTCAGCACTCAGCACTCAGCACTCAGCACTCGGCACCTCTTCGAGGCACTCGGCCCTCTTCTGGCGGGTCCCGGGGCTTTCCGAGCCGCCCACGATCGGCTAACATCGACGTGTAGGTGTCTGGGCCACCCAACAGGTCGCGACGACCGGGAGGGGGACATGGCCGGCGAGGGCTCACGGGAGCGAGCAAGGGCGAGCGCAGGGGCGTCGGCGTCGGCCGACATCTTCCCCTGGGCGGCGTACCTGGCGACGGTCGGCGCCCTCCTGGGGGGCGCGATCGCGGGGGGAATCGAGGCATATCGCGGCGGCGGGGTCATCGTCGCGACGGCCCTCGGCGCGATCGCCGGGGGCTCGTTCGGCCTCTCGGTCGGCCTGGTCCTGGCCCGCGCCGAGCGTACGGGGCGCGGCGACGAGGAGACCGAGCCGGCGGCCGATCACGCCCCGGCCGCCGCGCCGGCGGTCGACCTGTACGACCCGTGGCTCGACGTCGTCGCCGGCTCCGCGAAGGGGCCGGTCGAGGCGATCGTCATCGGGGCGCGGGCGGTCGTGCGGCCGCGGGTGCTGTCGCCGGGGGGGACGACGTCGACGCCCCTGGTCGAGGAGGTCGCGGTGATCGCGGGCTGCGGGCACCGCGGCGCGATCCGGCTCGAAGGCCCGCCCGGCTCGGGCAAGTCGACGGCCCTGGCGCACCTGGCCGACGCCCTGGCCGATGCGACGATGCCCGTGACCCTGGTCGACAACGCCCGCGCGGAGACGGTCGCTCGGGCGCAGTCGCGGGGCCTGGTCGTCTACACGGCGGGCGCGGAGCGGGCGCACCGGCGCCTCGCGACCCTCCGCCTCGCCCCCTGGGTCGATGATGATCTCGTCGAGTATCTCGCCGCCAATCACCGCGAGCGGTGCGGCTCGGTGCTGGCGCGGCTGAAGGGGGCGAAGGACAAGGGTTGGCTCGAAGGGATCGCCGAGCTCTGGGCGCCGGTGCTCGACCGGCTCGTCTATGACGATTCCTTGCGCACGATCAAGGACGCCTTGCGGCGGGAATTGCGGGAGCGGCTGGCCTCCGACGAGCTGGCGGGCGCGGTCCGATTGGCCTGCATCGACCTGCTCCACTGGCCCGGCATGGAGTTGCGCGGGATCATCGCCGACCTCCGCGCCCGCGGCGCGGACCGCGAGGCCCTGCGCCTGATGCGACACCGGCCCGCGCAACTGCTGCTGGCCGCCGAAGGGATGATCGAGGTCCTCGAAGGGGATCGGCCGCCCGGCTTCCTCCGCGAGTCGCTCCCGCGCGACCTCGTGCGCGAGGCCGGGGCGTGCCTGTCGCCCCGGCCGCAGGCCCTGCGGCGGCTCCGCGCGATCGCCGGCCGGACCGAGCGGCGCGGGCACTGGCAGGCGACGGCGGCGAGCCTCTTGCTCGCGGCCGGCGACCCCTGGCGGCCCGAGCCGGGCACGAGCCCGAACCTCGCCGGCGCCTTCCTCGACCACGCCCCCTGGGCCGGCGTCGACCTCGCCGGCGCCGACCTCAAATGCGCCGACCTCAACCAGGCCGACCTCGCCGGCGCAAGGCTCTCGGGCGCCCAGGCCCACCGCGCCCGCTTCCGACGCGTCAACCTGCGCGGGGCGACCTTGAGCGACCTCGTCGCCGAGGAGGCCGACTTCTCCGGCGCCGACCTGACCGCCGCGCAGGCGACCCGCGCCCGGCTCGGCAAGGCCGACCTGACCGACGCCCTCTGCGCCCGCGCCAACTTCCGCCTGGCCGACCTCCGCGGCGCCACGATCGCCGGCGCCGACTTCCAGGGGGCCGACCTCGGCGACGCGATGCTCAACGGCCTCGTCCTCACCCGCGCCGACTTCCGCGGCGCCGACCTCGGCGGCGCCGGCCTCTCCCGCTGCGACCTCGAGGGCATCGAGCTGCCCGACGCCTGCCTCCGCGCCGCCGACCTCCGCCGCGCGCTGCTGACCGGCTCGAAGCTCCCGGGCGCCGACCTCGCCCAGGCCGACCTCCGCGACGCCGGCCTGGCCGAGATCGACTGGGAAGGCGCCGACCTCCGCGACGCCGACCTCCGCGGCGCGAGCTTCCACCTCGGCTCCTCGCGCGGCGGCCTCGTCGGCAGCCCGATCGCCTGCGAGGGCTCGCGCACCGGCTTCTACACCGACGACTACCACGACCGCGACTTCAAGGCCCCCGAGGAGGTCCGCAAGGCCAACCTCCGCGGCGCCGACCTCCGCGGCGCCCGGATCGACGGCGTCGACTTCTACCTCGTCGACCTCCGCGACGCCCGCATCGACCCCTCCCAGTCCCGCCACCTCCTCCGCTGCGGCGCCATCCTCCGCGAGCGTTGCTGATCGCCGGAGGCCCTCACCCCGGCCCTCTCGCGGGGGGAGAGGGCCGATTCCGAGATGCGTGGGTTGTCGCCGAGATCGGCCGGGCCGGACCGCTATCCGCCCGGCGCGCGCTCGACGACGCTGATCGCCCCGTCCGGCTCCATCCGCGCCTCCTTGACGCGGCCCAGATCGTCGATGCCTTGCTTGCGGAGCACGGAGCGCAATTCCTCCTCGGAGATCATCTCGAACCGCATGTTCTTGCGGAGCATGCGGCCGTCGCGGACCAGCAGGAGCGACGGCGGGCGGACGAGCCGGCGGACGAGGTCCGAGCGGTCGCCGAGCCAGTCGAGCGCCTGATTCCAGGCCAGCAGCGTGGCCACGAGCACGACGCCGTCGGTGACGGAACGGTACCCCGCCGCCATCGCGTTCTGCGCCGCGTCGGCGATCAGGACGATCATCAACAGGTCCGCCATCCCCACCGTCCCCATCGCCCGCTTCCGCGCCAGCCGCATCATCACGATCAGCGCCAGGTACACCAGCGACCCGCGCACGACGACCTCCGCCAACGGCACCCTCGGCGCGAAGACGCCCCGCCAATCGACTCCGAAGATCGCTCCCATCGTCGCCCTCCCGCGCGTCCGGCCGCCGGCTTGACCCCTTGCGAGAATCCCGCAGGGACTCCCGGCAGGAGACTCTCATGACGACGCGTTCCCCGACCGTACGCGTTCACGGCCTGAACGACATTTGTCAGGGGCTTTGACGATTCATCAGCCGTTGTCGATCAGCGTTTTGCCCGGGAAATCCGCCGCGCGAGCCACTCGGGAGGGGCATCCGGAGGCCATCTTCGCACGATCGAATC
>DASZMJ010000218.1:0-2958 GCA_035551935.1 Isosphaeraceae bacterium | reverse complement strand
GCGAAGGTGCGGGCGGCCGTCGCGGCGCGGGTCGATCCCGATTTCGTCGTGATCGCTCGGACGGACGCCCGATCGGTCGAGGGGTTCGACGCAGCGGTCGCTCGGGCGCGCGCCTATATTGATGCCGGGGCCGACATGATCTTCCCCGAGGCGCTCGAGTCGGCCGAGGAGTTCGCCGCCTTCGCCCGCGCGGTGCCGGCGCCCCTGATCGCGAACATGACCGAGTTCGGGCGGGGGCCGTTGCTCGATTTCGACGAGTTGGCCGCGATGGGGTACCGGGCCGTCCTGTATCCCCTGACGGCCTTCCGCGCCGCGATGAAAGCGGCCGAGGAGACGCTGAGGGCCCTCCGCGACGCCGGCACGCAGCGGGGCGAACTGGGGCGGATGCAATCGCGGGCCGAGCTGTATGACCTGCTCGGATACGCAGATTGGGAGGCGCGCGACCGCTCGTACTTCGGCGGGACGCCGGGCCGTTGATTCGCGCGACCGTTCTGGTACGATGGTCGCGACTTCCGCAACGGAGACGTGGCGGGAGCACTGCCGCGCAGGCGGTTTCGTCGCGATCTTCGGATCGGGGCGGAGCCTGTCCTGTCTCGGTTTAGGACTACTATCCGATTTACGATCGCGCGGCCCCGCCCTCTCGGAGCCGTCCCCCCGCGTCGCGGTGGGATCGACTCGGGGAGCCTGGGCGTCGGGCCGGCGCCGAAGACGACACCCGTTCCCAAACCATCACCCGCCAAGGATCGCGGCCATGTCGGCCCTTCTGGCCTGGTTCGTCTGCACGATCGTCGCGGCGCGGGGGCTGTTCGCGGCCCCGTGCCGCTCGTTCGCGCGGCGTGGCCGGCCGGGGGGGCCCTTGCCGAGCCCGAGGGTGCGGGTCCGCCGGCGCGTCAACACGTCGCCGCGGCCTCGCCCGTCGGGTCTCGACGATGCTTGGGCCGAGGCCCCTCCGGGCCCCGGCGCGCGCGAACCCGGCCCACCCCGCCCCCGGCGCGAGCCGTGGCGGGGCGGTCCGATCGGCCCGCGGGATGATCCGGGCCGGTCTCCCTGACGCGAAGCGATCTCCTCGGATCGCCCCGCGCCCGCGTCGTCCGTCGGCGAGCCTCCCACCCTTCGCCGGGTTCGGGGGACGGACCGCACTCCGGTGCGGCCGCGCGATGCCGAAAGGATCGACGCACGTGGACGGGGGATTGATCGGTGCCTTCCTCGGCCTGATCGTCGGCTTGGCGGCCGGCGTCGGCGGCTTGCACCTCTATTACCAGTCGAAGGCCAGGACCGCGCGGGGCCTCTCCGCCGAGATCCTCGACGACGCGCGCCGCCAGGCCGACACCCTGCTCAAGGACGCCGACCTCCGCGCCAAGGAGGAGGCACTCCGCCGTCGCGAGGCCGCCGAGCGCGAGGCCGAGGAGGGCCGGAAGGTCGTCCGCGACGCCGAACGCCGGCTCGAGAAGCGCGAGGACCTGCTCGACCAGAAGCTCGACCTGATCAACAAGAAGGAGCGCGAGGTCGAGTCGATCCAGCGGTTCCTCGGCGACCAGCAGGAGGAATTGAACAGGCGGAACGCCGAGGCCAAGGCCGTCCTCGCCGAGCAGCGCGACGCGCTGCACCGCCTCTCGGGACTCTCGCGCGAGGACGCCCGCGAGCAGCTCCTCCGCCGGCTCGAGGACGACCTCGCCCACGAGGTCGGCGGGCTGATCCTCAAGCACGAACAATCGCTGAAGGAAACGTGCGGCCAGAAGGCCCGCGAGATCCTCGCCTCGACCATCCAGCGCTACGCCGCCGGGCACACCGCCGAGACGACGACGAGCACCGTCGACATCCCCTCCGACGACATGAAGGGCCGGATCATCGGCCGCGAGGGGCGGAACATCCGCGCGTTCGAGAAGGCGACCGGAGTCGACGTCATCGTCGACGACACGCCCGGCATCGTCATCGTCTCGGCCTTCGACAACGTCCGCCGCGAGACCGCGAAGCTGGCCCTTGAGAAGCTGATCCTCGACGGCCGGATCCACCCGAGCCGGATCGAGGAGGTCGTCGCCGAGACCCAGGAGGAGATGGAGCGGCACATCCGCCAGCTCGGCCGCGCCGCGTCGCAGGAGGCGAACGTGCCCGCGCTGCACGACAAGCTCCTCGACCTGCTCGGCCGGCTCAGGTTCCGCACGAGCTATTCCCAGAACGTGCTCCAGCACTCGATCGAGGTCGCCTACCTGACGGGCCTGCTCGCCGAGGAACTGGGCCTCGACGGCGCCCTCGGCCGCCGCTGCGGCCTGCTGCACGACATCGGCAAGGCCGCCGACCACGAGATGGAGGGCGGCCACCCGGCCATCGGCGCCGAGTTGACGAAGCGGTACGGCGAGGGCAAGGAGGTCGTCCACGCCGCCCTCGGCCACCACGATGACCTGAGGCCGGAAACACCTTACACCGTATTGGTTGCCGCGGCGGATGCCGTTAGTGCCAGCCGCCCCGGGGCGCGTCGCGAAACCTTGGAGAAATACGTCCGCCGTCTCGAGGAGCTGGAGGCCGTCGCCTGCGGCTTCCCGGGCGTCGAGCAGGCCTACGCGATCCAGGCCGGTCGCGAGATCCGCGTCATCGCCGATAGCGGCCAGCTCGACGACGCCCTCGCCGCCAAGCTCTGCCGCGATATCGCCAAGGCGATCCAGGAGCAGTTGACGTATCCTGGGGAGGTGAAGGTGACGGTGCTGAGGGAGACGAGGAACGTGGAGTTCGCGAGGTGATTGACAGTCCATTCATCGATCGTCTCGACCACGCTTTGAGAGGGTGGGGATGCGGCGTCATATCGATTTCGATGTGATTCTCGGTGCGACGGTTGTCGTAGCGATCATCATCGGTTTCGCCTACGTTGTGACCAAGCTCGGGAATTCACTGCTGCGCCGTGGAAAGCCCACACCACCGAAGCGACCGCGGCCCAAGACTAAGATCTCCTGGCCCTGGATTGGC
>DASZMJ010000217.1:0-1540 GCA_035551935.1 Isosphaeraceae bacterium | reverse complement strand
GTTCCGGGGCGTCTCATCCTGACTCGGGAAGGGAAGCAGGAGGGAAACCGCCGGATTCAACGACGATCTTACCGGGGATAAGGTTCGCTGCAAACCGGCGAGGCTTATGATTCCGGCCCGTCTTCCAGCCGAACATCGACGCTGTGCCGGTGCGCCGTGAGCCCCTCCTTGTCGGCGAGGAGGCGCACATCGGGGGCGATCCGGGCGAGGCCGGCGCGGTTGACGTGGATCAGGCTCGTGCGCTTCAGGAAGTCGTTCGGGCAGAGGCCCGAGGCCCAGCGCGCGGTCCCGCCGGTCGGGAGGACGTGCGAGGGGCCGGCGGCGTAGTCGCCGACGGCGACCGGCGTGTAATGGCCCAGGAAGATCGCGCCGGCGTTGGTCAGGCGCTCGGAGAGGCGGTCGGGGTCGGCGGTCGAGACGTGCAGGTGTTCCGGCGCGATCAGGTTGGTCAGGTGGACCGCCTCGTCCTCGTCGCGGACGAGGATCAAAGCGCCGAAGCGTTCGAGGCTCTCGCGCGCCAGGTCGCCCCGGCTCAACCAGGCGAGTTGTTGCGCCAGGGCGTCGGCGACCCGGTCGATCAGGTCGGCCTCCCAGGTGATCAGGACGCTGGCGCCGGGCGAGTGCTCGGCCTGGCTGATCAGGTCGGAGGCGACGAACCGGGGCTCGGCCGTCGCGTCGGCGATCAGGACGACCTCGCTCGGGCCGGCGATGCTGTCGATATCGACCTCGCCGTAGACCTGCCGCTTGGCCAGGGCGACGAAGAGGTTGCCCGGCCCGACGATCTTGTCCACGGCGGGTATCCCGGCCACGCCGTAGGCCAGCGCGGCGACGGCCTGCGCGCCGCCGATCCGGTGGACCTCGGTCACTCCCAGGGCATGGCAGGCGGCGAGCAGGTCGGTGTTGTAGCCGCCGAACGCGGTCGGGGGGACGACGACGGCGATCTCATCGACCCCCGCCGCCTGCGCGGGGACGACCGTCATCAGGAGCGACGAGGGGTAGGCCGCCGCCCCGCCCGGGATGCAGACGCCGACCCGCCGGAGCGGTCGATAGCGGAGCCGCAGCTCGCTGTTCGGCCCGTGCCTCATCACGGCGTCGCGGTTGAGGATGCCCGTCTGGAACGCGAGGATGTTGTCGCGGACCCGCCGGAGGGTGCGGAGATAGGCCGGATCGGCGTGGCGGAAGGCGTCGCTCAACTCCTCGCGACCGACGCGCACGGCCGACGGTTCGAGCGACACGCCGTCGAGCCGGGCCGTGTAGTCGAGCACGGCGTCGAGCCCTCGGCACTGCACGTCGGCGCAGATCCGCTCGACGACCTGCTGCGGGGTCAGCGGCTCGCCGAAGGCCGCGATGGTCCGCGCGCGGCCCTGCGGGCTGACGACGTTCCCCTTCGGGCTCAGTTGCCGCCTCAGGCCCAGGATCGCCTCGCGCGCGTCGTCGCAGGCGCAATCAATCCGGCAGATGTTCAGCGTCGTGGCCATCGGACGGCTCTTCTCCCCCGGTGTCGATCGCGCCCATTCTATCTGGCGAGGCAACCGCCCGC
>DASZMJ010000216.1:0-26320 GCA_035551935.1 Isosphaeraceae bacterium | reverse complement strand
GATTCTGATCCTGAAGATTTGCCCCAAGATGTAACCAAGGATCAACCCAATAATAACGCCTATGTATTGTTCTAAGGCTTTATCGAGATAGCCGAGGAGTTTGCGCTTCGTCTTCTCCCAAGGTCGATTGGCGAGGTAATCCTTTCCATTCTGTGTGATTTGGAATCCATCCTTTCCGGTCGGCGGACAAGCGACCGGCTGTCTAATCGTGCCCGAAGCACTTGTTCGGACCTCCACAAATTCATTTGGTTCATGCAAATGAATTGATTTTACAAGCTTATAGCTAAGCAGTTTTTTCACTACCTTCTCGATTTCCTCTGGGGACATACCCCCCGGGCAAAACGTAGCTTCGATGAGATCGAGCGTCGCCAACGGTCTTTCCTCTGGCGTAAAGATCGCTGCGGCATCAGCTCTCTCAAAGACTACATCGAATGTCCGATCAATAAATTTTAAAATTTTTAATTCTGTGTGATTCAGGTTCATGGCAACCTCTCTTCTCCGAGAAAAGGTTGAACACTGGCATTAGAACGGCATTGACGGGAAGTCGGCAAGACCTGACTTGTCCTTTGTTCAGTTTGATTGGATGGATTAACTAGCAGGCGGGCGGGTGGCTGGGGTCGTCTCGACCCCAGTTCGCGGGTGGCCGGGACAACTTTTGTTGTCCCGGTCGCGAAGCGACAAGATGCTCGGTCGAAGTGTCGGCTCGGAGTCGAGACGGTCGATCCCCATCGACCTCTTGCGGCTTCGCCGCCGGGACGTTGGTGGCGTCGCAGGTGCGGACGGCGGGAATGCACAAACACCCCGTGGTCCGAAGAAGCCTCCGCCCCCTCGCGCGTCCGGCAAAGATCGTCATCATTATTCGACGTATCGCCTTCTCAATCCAGAAGACAGTAAATGTTGAAAGGGATGGTTGCTCGCAACCGGGGCGGCGCAGCCGCAAGAGGTCGGGGGGGCGTGGCCGAGACCCCGGTTGCGAGCGGACGGGGCGATCGGCGGTCGTCGGTCTAGGGTTTGTGGCGCTCCCATTTCTCATCGATCTTGAAGTCCTGCCCGTTGACCTTGATCGTCCCGACCTTGGTCATGGTGTCCCCCTCCACCTTGACCGTGAATACGAACGAATTGCCCACGAAGGATTCGGGGACCCCCGGGCCGCTCACGTACTCGATGATCTCGGTGAACTTGTCCTTCTCGGACTTGTAGCGCCCCCCGGCGACGCCCACGACTTTCCCGTTCTGGACGACGGTCCAGATGAACCGCCCGCCGACGATGCAGTCGGTCATCTCCACGCCGTCGGGGGGTTTCACATAATCCTGGGCGTCGCCGTTCTTCTGCTCGACCTGCTTCCAGGCCCCTTCGACCGGCTTGGCTTTGTCGTCGGCGCGGGGGCTGAGGACGAATGCGGCCAGGGCCATCAGGCCGATGCCGGCCCTGCGGATGGTGCGAGTCATGGACGTGACCCCTACGGGTGAAGGTTGACGACCGGCCGCGATCGTAAGCGAGCGGGCGGGCACTTACAAACGAATTCTCTCGGCGGGCGGGTGGCTGGGGTCGTGCCGACTCCAGCTCGCCGGATGGCGCCGAAAGGCTGGGGTCGATGCCATTCGGGACGTTCTTCTTTCTCGAAGAGATTCAGGTAATGTTTTTATATGAACTGATATATATATTATAATTTATAAAATGACAATATCACTCAAATATGTTCATAAAATGATAATGTCCCCTTAAGCCTTCCCCTGAGCACTTGAGTTAGGCGGAGGGAGGACGGTGTCGGAGCCCGGCGGTTCGGGTAGGATGGCGGGATGTCGTCGCAGTCGCCCAAGCCGCTCAGCGTCGCCGAACTACGTCGCCGCCGAGCCCGGGCGCGGCGGCTCGCAGGCGACGTCGGGTTCGTCGGCCGCGTCGAGTATCGCCACATCGCCAGTCAGTCGGGCGGGGCGCAATACGGCCGCGGAGTCGGCGACAAGGGGGACATCCTGATGGTCTACGCCGAGGCGTTCGACCGCGACGCCGACCCGGAGGACTTCTCGCTCCGGGCCATCATCGCGCACGAGCGAGGGCATCAACTGCTGGCACGGCATCCGCGGCTGTCGGCCCACCTGGCCGGGGTCTCCCTGGCGGCCGAGGAGGTCCTGGCGTCGCTACTCGGGGCGATGGCGCTGGGCGCGGGGCCGGATCGGGATGCCCTGGTCGCGAAGGCGACCGCGGAGGTGCTGGCCGGGGGCGCCGCCCCCGAGGCGGCGGTGCGACTGGTCGCGGAACTCTGGGACGAGTTGGGGAGTCGGCTGTCATGATGGGCCGTAAGACGTTGAGCGAGGTCCGGGAGGAGTTGGAGGCGGCCCTGGCGGGCGGGGCGGCCCTGCGATCCGAGCGGGGCGCGGTCCCGGAGTCGCTCCGCCGCTTCCTGGGCCGCGCGTCGGCACCCGGCGCGGTGGTGGGCCCGGCCGAGGGCGGGGTCGGTCCGCCGCCCGAGCGGGCGACACCGACCGACCCCCCCACACGTCGGGGCCGTCGCGGACAGAGGGAAACGGGGACATAGCAAATATCGACAGTTGTCATAGATGCTCCCCGCGGGGTGGCCCGAACGCGGGTGGCCGGGACGAGGTGTTTTTGGTGTCCCGGTCGCGAAGCGACACGAGGCTCGGGCGGGGCATGCGCTCGGAATCGAGACGGGTGTCCCCATCGACGGCCTTGCGCCGGCGCCGACGGGACAACAAAAAACGGGTGAAACACCGCCACGGATCGGGCGGTTGTCGCTGACTCCAAAGTAAACCCCCGCGTCTCGGGTCGTCGTTCGCGCCGCCGGCATGGACGCCGCGCCCGTCGAAGGAGTGCGAGGATGGCCCGCGCGACGCGGGGGGATGCCCGTTCGGTGGTCGAATTGTCCCCGTTCCGACACCCGTTGTGGAGACCGATGCGATGCGACGCCTCACGAAGACGGCCCTGACCCTCGGCGCGCTGGCCCTGATCACCAGCCCCGCCCTCGCGCAACGCCCCGGCGGCGGCTTCGGCGGCATGATGGGCGGCGGCGCCATGCTGCTGACCAACAAGTCGGTCCAGGAAGAGATCAAGGCCGACTCGGCCCAGGTCGAGAAGCTCAACGCCCTGGCCGCCGAGACCCGCACCAAGATGCAGGAGAAGACCAGCGGCCTCTCGCAGGAAGACCGCCGCGGCGAGAAGGGCCAGGCGGCCCGCCGCGAGGTCAACGACGAGATGCGCAAGTCGCTGGCCAACATCCTCAAGCCCGACCAGGTCAAGCGGTTCGACCAGGTCGAGCTCCAGGTCCGCGGCGCCCAGGCCCTCGCCGACCCGAAGGTCCAGGACAAGCTCAAGCTGACCGCCGACCAGAAGGCCAAGCTCAAGGACATCAACGATAACGCCATGGCCCAGCGGCGCGAGCTCATCCCGGGCTTCCAGAACGACCGCGAGGGGACGATGAAGAAGATGACCGAGCTGAACAAGGAGACCATGACCAAGTCCGCCGCCGTCCTCAACGACGACCAGAAGGCGACCTGGAAGGATATGATCGGCTCGCCCTTCACCTACAAGCCCGAGCCCCCGCCCCAGCGCAACAACTGATCGGCGCCCGACCCGAGGGCCGACCCGAGCCCATGCCGGGCGTGTGGAACACGCCCGGCATGGGCTCGGTCGCGCGCCCCGCTCGACTCGCGATCCCGGCCGACAAACATGACGATTGTGACGATCCTGACGACGACGCCGCGTGAAAACCTGGATCTTTGTACGACAGTCCATCGACAGCCCCGCCGGCGCAGGATAGGATTCCTGCGAGGTCATGCGGCGACGGGCGTGAAACCCCGCGCCGGCAAGGGTTTGGGGGGCGAGCCGATGGCGATGGGACCGGCCGAGATCGTGTCGAGCATCAAGGAGCTCTGCGCCGCCGAGGGGCCGAAGCTGACCACCGACCGCATCGTCCGCTGGATCGACCGCCACGGCGGCTACGAGTCGAACGCCGAGCTGATCGCCTTCGCCAAGAAGATGAAGGCGCGCCAGTATGCTCGGATGCTCATGTTCGAGGACGAGGAGAGCGGCCTCCGGATCAAGCGGCTCTGGAGCTTCCGCGACTCGCAGACCGGCGAGCGCTACTACCATGACATCCTCGCGCTGAGCCCCGAGCGCCGCCGCAAACTGATCCAGCAGTATGCCCAGTTCCTCGAGCAGCTCCGCACGGTCCGCCGCGCGATGGCCGACTACTTCGCCGGCCAGGAGTTCCTCGAGTTCTACACCGACGACGACGACGTCCCCGCCGTCGCCCGGCCCGGCCGCCGGTCCGCTGCGCGAGCCTGATACGGGAACGTCCGGAAGGCTGGTCCTTCGTAGGGTCCGCTCTTGCGGACCTCTTCTTCCTATGATGGAAGAGGTCCGCAAGAGCGGACCCGACGAAGAGTGGTTCATTCACGCGATTCGGGATGATCCCCGGGTTCGGATCAGATCATTCGGCGACGAGCTCCCAGTGCACGCCGCCGACGCTGCCGTCGATGTCGAGCCGCACGCCGCCGCGGACCGAGGTCAAGGGGGCCTCGGCGACGCGCTTGCCGGCGGAATCGAGGGCGAAGGCGCGGACCCGCCCGGAGTGCTTCCAGACGACACGGGCGCGGACCGGCTCCTGGAGCAACGGCCGGCGGCCGGAGTCGGCGACGTCGACCCGGTTCGAGTCGTTCCAGGCGAACCCGGTCGGCTGGAACCGCGCGACGGCCGTGACCAGGATCCGGCTCGATCGCGCGATCGGCGCCGAGCCGAGGGCGCTGGCGACGACGACGGCGAAGGGGCGTTCGGTCGTCGAGAGCACGTCGACGTTCAGGTCGGCACAGTCGGCCGGCACGCCGCCGGGCCAGCCGACGAGCCCCTGGGTGTGCGGCGTGTCGATCACCAGCCGCCCCCGCGACGGGTCCCAGCCGGGGATGGCCGTGCCCCGGTCCCGATCGCGGTTGCCCGGGGCGCGGAGCCCCCTGGCGATCGGGTCGGGCCCGCGCAGGACGAGCGTCGAGGCGTGGGGGAGGAGCGCGAAGACCTGCGGGTCGCCGTTGATCGCCTCGGGGAAGACGAAGAGGTCAGTCCCCCCGCCGGTCCCCGCCGACCCGCTCCCCCAGACCACCGGATGCGGCGCGACCCCGCGGCGGACGAGGCCGTCCCAGTCGTCGAGCCGCGCCGTCAACGCGGCCAGCAGCAGCTCGCCGCCGTCGAAGGGCGTGGCCCAGGAGTGGGTCAGGTCGCAGAACTGGCCGGCGACGTAGGCGAGGCTCGGGCGGTGTCGGCGGTCGTAGTCCGGGTCGGCGGCGCGACGCTTGCGGTCGACGTCGGCGACGAGGCTGTCGTCGGGGTCCCAGAGCAACGAGCGATGGGTTGCATCCGCGAACGGGCGGACGGTGAACGGGTTCCAGAAGAGGCGGTCGTCGATCAACGAGAGCCCCGGCGCCCCGAGGCTCGCGGCGAATTCCGGCTCGCGATGCCAGTGCGAGCACCCCGCGATCGGCGCCTTCAGGCCGTCCTTCCGCAACGCCTCGGCCATCGCCTGCCACTGCGACGTCTCGAGCGCTTGCCAGAACTTCGGGCTCGACGACCGGCTGCCGATGGCCTGCGCGCGGCGTCGCAGCTCGTTGCCCGCCTCGACGGTCAGGGAGGAATGGTCGAACAGCGACAGCTCCCCGGCGAGCGTGACCCAGGCCAGCGCCGGGTCGTCGCGGAGGGCCAGGTGGGTCTCGGCGTTGACGTGGCCGAGCAGCGCCTGCGCGGCCTCGAGGGCGCGGTCGCGGACGTCGGGGTCGAAGGCCGCGGCGGCGCCGCCGCCGGGGGGCAAGGGCCCGAGTGCCTTGAGGCCGTCGCCGGCCCGGAACCGCCGCTGGCTCGCGAGCTCGACGGCGACGTAGATGCCCCGCGCCTTGAGCGCCGCGATCAGGTGGTCGAGCCGGTCGAGCGCGACGGGGTCGAAGCCCCTGGTGTCGTCGCGGGCGTCGTCGAAGAGGCTCCAGGCCGGGCCGAGCGGCGCGTCGAGGTCGCCGAGGCGGACGAGGTTGACGCCCGAGCGCGCCAGGCGATCGGCGAGGGCGTCGGCCTTGGCCGGCTCGTCGAACGCGACCTTCGGCAAGAGCGTGACCCCGAAGAACCGCGCCCGGCCCCCCTTCTCGAACGCGAGGTGGCCGTCGCGGACGACCACCCGGCCGTGCTTGCCGGCCGGCGCGTCGAGGAGGGCCGCGCCGTCGAGGGCGCTCCCCGGCTCGATCGCCTCGGCGGCCTGGAACGGCCGCCAGAGCTCGGCGTCGTCGGCCACGTGATACGGCCGCCACGTGCCGGCCGCGCGGTCGGTGGCCACGACCTTCACGTCGTCGACCGTCACGAAGCCGTTGCCGTCCTCCTTCTCGAGCTGGAGGATCGCCCTGGCGGCGCCGCCGGGGACGTTGACCCGGGCGCGTTCGGTGCGCCAGGCGAACGAATCCCCCCAGCGCAAGGCGCTCACCCCGCGCTCCATGTTGATCAGGGGCTGGCCCTCGGCGTCGAGGAAGAAGACGCGCAGGCCCGCGCCGCCGGCCGCGCGGAGGCCGTTGGCGCGGACCGTCGCCGAGATGTCCAGCGACCCGAGCCGATCGACCGGCAGGCCGAGCGTCGTCAGGGCGCGGGAGTTGAACCGCCGCAGCTCGACGGCCGAGTCGGAGTTGCGGCCCGGGTGCGTCCGCTTCGCCTTCTCCAGCGACCAGCTCGCCGGCGACGGGTCGCCCAGCTCGAAGCCGCCGTTGAGGACCAGCTCGCGCGTCGGCGGCTCGTCGACAGGGATCAAGTCGACGGTCAGGCCGTCGACCTCCAGGACCCCGGTGGCGCCGAGCAGGCCGATCGAGAAGATCGCGTCGCGAGCCCGCGGGGGGACGGCGATCCGCTTGGCGACGCGGACCCAGTCGTCGCCGATCGACTCGGTCGTCCACGGGCCGAGATTGGCCTGCGCGATCGGGATCAACTCCTCGTCGTACATGTTGAGCAGGAGGCCGGGGTCCTCGCCCATCCGCTCGCCCGAGTGGGTCTTCTCGACGCGGACCCAGAGGCCCATGATCATCGCCCCGGTCTTGCGGCCGTCGACGCCGAAGGCCCGGCTGGCGCGCGCGCCGCGGGACGGCCGGTCGGTCTCGAACCGGAGGCACTTCCCCTTGCCGACCATCCCCCCCTTGACGACCTTCGCGTCGCGGAGGTTGTACCAGCCGTCGGGGATGCCGTCGCCGTCCTCGTCGTCCTCGAACGTCTCCAGCGGCTTCGGCCCGGGGCGCGTGATGAGGCTCTCGTCCTGCCCCCGCGCGGGCCCGGGCGCAAGCACCCCGAGCATCAGGACGGCCGCCGCGACGCCACCGACCCGACCCCGACCGCGGCCGTCCGTCGTCACGGCTTCGCCCCCTTGTCCTTCGATGCCTTGGCCTTCTTCGCGCGCTCCTCGGCCGCCTCGCGCTGGGCACGGCCGGTCATGGGCACGAACAGCGTCGGCAGCAGCTTCTCGGGCTTGGTCAGCTTGCCGTTGTGCTTCTCGTAGTAGTAGACGGCCTGGTTGAAGCGGTCGCCGAGGGGGATCACCATCCGGCCCCCCTCCTTCAATTGCGCGACCAGGGGCGGCGGGATCTTCTCCGGCGCGCAGGTGACGATCACCGCGTCGAACGGCGCCGCGTCGGGCCAGCCCTCGTAGCCGTCGCCGACCCGGGTGTGGACGTTGTTGTATCCCAGCTCCTTGATGAGTTTCGTCGCCCGCTCGCTCAAGGGGGCGTGGATCTCGACGGAGTACACCTCCTTGGCGATCCGCGACAGGATCGACGCCTGGTAGCCCGAGCCGGTGCCGACCTCGTAGACGCGGTCGGTGGGCTTCAGGTGGAGCGACTCGGTCATGAAGGCGACGTCGTACGGCGGGGTGATCGTCTGCTTCTCGCCGATCGGGATCGACTCGTCCTCGTACGACAGCCGCCGCGCCTCGGGCGGCACGAACAGGTGCCTGGGCACGGTCCGGAACGCCTCGAGGACCTTCGGGTCCTTGATCCCGCGCTCGGCCAGGTGGCGCTGCACCATCCGGTCCCGCGCCGGCTGCAACGGGTCGGCCTTCTTCGCCTTCGCCTTCGGCTCGTCGCCGGGTGCCGTCGCGGCCATCGCGAGGATGGCCGCGAGGCCGAGGGAGATCCTGGAGAACGAACGGCTCTTCCGCATGGGCGAAGCCTCCCCGATCCGAGCGGTCCGCGCACGACACCTCCACTATAACCGGACGGTTTCCGCGCGGGGAGTAGAGGGAGAGGGTCGCGCGGGTCTTCGCCACCCTCGGCGGTCGTGGCCTCCTCCCGCGCGGCCCCCTCGGCCCCGCCGGAGGGCCGGGGTGGTCACGGCGCGAGTTCGACGCAACTTACCGCGACCCAGGGACTTGCTTGCCAAGGGCCTGGGAACCCGTCCGGGGTGGCCGAAACCTCTTGGTGTAGGGATTTGCGGCGGTTTCTTGCAGTCCACCCGCCCGGAGTCTGTCTCGAGCGTCCTCGGCAACCACGAACGGACACCACCCGACCCTTGCAACGACGGCTGATTCTGTTATGTTGAAGGTCGTGGTGCGATGATCCCAAGCTACCGGCCCCAACGATCGAGGTCGAGATGGGCACCCACGCGGACACCGAACGCGACCTGATCCCGGGCACCCTGGCCGGCCAGTCCGCCCCGATCGATGCCGACCAGCTCGCCGAGACCTGCGCGACCTGGGAACCGGAGAAGTCGGCGTCAACGGGTGGGCCCCCGGTGGCGAAGGGCTTGCCCGACGAGGCCGGTCGAGCCGACCTCGGCGCGACCATCGACCTGACGGTCCAGTCGCAGGGCGGCGATTCGCACGGCACCCAGCTGGCCAGCGCCGAGGCCCTCCGCCGCGACGTCGGCGACCCCGCGCACGGCGCCTTGCAGCCGACGATCGACTCGTGTGCCGGGTCGCTGGAGGACACGCAGCGGATCGACGACGCCCCGGACCCGGGCGGCCACCGGTCGCCGGCCCACGTCCGGATCAGCGCGCTGGACCGGGGCGGCGAGTCGCGCGACCGCTATACCCGGACCCACCTCCACGCCCGCGGCGGCATCGGCCAGGTCTGGCTGGCGCGCGACGGCTCGCTGGGTCGCGAGGTCGCGCTGAAGGAGCTGCGGCCCGAGAAGGCCGAGAGCCCCGGGGTCTCCGCCCGCTTCCTCTACGAGGCGAAGGTCACCGGCCAGCTCGAACACCCCGGCATCGTCCCGGTCTACGAGCTCGCCGACGCCGCCGACGGCCGCGGGCCGTATTACACGATGCGGTTCATCCGCGGCAAGACCCTCAGCGAGGCGATCCGGGACTATCACGAGGCCCGCGAGCGGGGCGGCGACGACCCGGTCGCCCTGCGCGACCTGCTCATGGCGTTCGTCGCCGTCTGCAACGCGGTGGGCTACGCGCACAGCCGAGGGGTCATCCACCGCGACCTCAAGGGGGCCAACGTCGTCCTCGGCGACTTCGGCGAGGTGATGGTCCTGGACTGGGGCCTGGCCAAGGTCGCCGGCCAGGCCGAGGCCGCCGCGGCCAGCCCGTTCCTCCCCGACCGCGAGGACGGGCACGAGGAGACGCGCGAGGGGCAGATCCTCGGCACCCCCGCCTACATGGCCCCCGAGCAGGCCGACGGACGGCTCGACGAGATCGACAGCCGCACCGACATCTACGGCCTGGGCGCCATCCTCTACGAGGTCCTCGCCGGCCGGCCGCCGTTCACCGCCTCGAAGCTCACCGAGCTGCTCGAGATGGTCCGCGATCGGGCCGCCGAGCCCCCCGGCAAGCTCAACCCCGGCGCGCCCCCGGCCCTCGGGGCCGTCTGCCTCAAGGCCCTGGCCAAGAAGCCGGCCGACCGCTACGCGACGGCCACCGAGCTCGCCGACGAGGTCCGCCGCTGGCTCGCCGACGAGCCGGTCCTGGCCTACCCCGAGCCGTTCGCCCGCCGCGCCTGGCGCTGGGCGAAGCGGCACCGGACCGCCGTCGCCGCCGCCGGGGCCCTGGCCGCCTCGGCCGTCGTCGCCCTGGGCGTCGGCAACGTCCTGATCGCCCGCGAGCGCGACGAGGCCCGCCTCCAGCGCCAGCAGGCCCGCCAGGCCGTCGACGACATGTACACCGGCGTCGCCGAGCAATGGCTCGAGGACCGCCACGACCCCCTCCAGCGCCAGTTCCTCGAGAAGGCCCTGCACTACTACGAGAACTTCACCAGGCAGGATGCCCGCGAGCCGCAGGTGCGGCTGGAACGCGGCCGGGCCTTCCTCCGCCTGGCCGACATCCGCCGCAAGCTCGGCCAGAACGTCGAGGCCCGCCAGTCCTACGCCCGCGCCGTCGAGGTCCTCGGCGCCCTGGCGGCCGACCGGCCCGGCCTCCGGGATGCCCGCCACCACCTGGCCCGTGCCCAGGGCCGGCTGGCCGTCCACCTCGTCGGCCTGGGCGATTACGCCGACGCGGAGGGGCTCCTGGCGCAGGGCGAGCGTGGGCTCGAGGACCTCGCTTCCGGACCCGGCGCGACGGCCGACGACCGCCGCGAGCTGGCCTTCGTCCGCAAGGTCCAGGGCGACCTGAAGCGCCTGACCGGCCACTTCGAGGAGGCCGGGCGATCCTACCGCCGCGCGATCGCGGACCTCGGGCCGCTCCGATCCCAGGCGCCGGCCGACTTGGCCGTCCGCCGCGACCTGGCCGCCGCCCACGAGGCCCTCGGCCAGCTCGACCGCGAGCTCGGCCGGCCCGCCGACGCGGTCGCGTCGTATCGCGCCGCGATGGGGCTCCAGGAGACCTTGCTGGCCGAGTCGCCGACCGTCCCCACGCTCCGCGAGGCCCTGGCGCGGACCTACAACAGCCTCGCCCTGCTCCTGCTGGAATCCGGGCCGGCGCCCGAGGCCGAGCCGTACCTGCGCCGGGAGCTCCAGCAGTTCGAGCGGCTGGCCGGCGACTTCCCCGACCGTCCCGAGTACCGCCGGACCCTCGCCCGGAGCAGCACGAACCTCGGCATCGTCCTCCGCGACACCGGCCGGACCGCCGAGGCCGAGGGCTTCTATCGCCGCGCCATCGACCTGAACGCGAAGCTCGCCGCCGAGGCGCCCGAGGTCGTGCAATACCGGCTCGACCTCGCCAAGTGCCTCAACAACCTCGCCGACCTGCTCGGCGGCACCGGCCGGTTCGAGCCGGCCGAGGTCGAGTACCGCCGCGCCTTGGCGCTGGCCGAGCCGCTCGCCGCCGACCACCCCGAGGCGCCCAGGCACCGCTTCTTCCTGGCCGTGGTGCTCAAGCAGCTCGCCGGCGTCGGCCAGGACCTCGGCCGGCCCGATGCCGAGGCGAACTACGGCCGAGCCCTGGCGCTCATGGACGGCCTCGTGGCCTCGTACCCGGACGACGCCGACTACCGCAAGGAGCTGGCCAAGTGCCTGGGCAACTACGGCACGCTCGTCGCCGCCGCCGGCCGCAAGGCCGACGCCGAGACGGCCTACCGGAAGGCCCTCGACCTCGACGCGAAGCTCCTCGCCGCCTCCCCTGCCGCCCGCGACGTGCTCCACGATCGCGCCCGGGTCCTGAGCAACCTGGGCGAGCTTCGACTCCCGGGCGCCGAGGACGTCTACGCGCGATCGCTCGCCGCGTATGAGGCCCTCCTCGCCGACCCCGCCGCCACGATCGTCGAGCGCCGCGAGCGGGCGATCGTCCAGTACAACCTCGGCGACATGCTCGCCGAGGCCGGCCGCGGCCCCGATGCGGGGCGGTCGTTCGAGGCGTCGGCCCGGTCGTTCGAGGCGATCGCGGCCGACTTCCCCAAGTCGGCCGAGGACCGGAGCCTCCGCGGCCTGGCCCTGGAGGGGCTCGGCCGCCAGCAGGAGAAGGCCGGCCGCCTCGCCGACGCCCGCGCGACCTTCGAGCACGCCGCCGGCGCCGGCCGCGAGGCGGTCGAGCGCGACCGCCGTCAGCCCGGCTATCGCGACCGACTCCGCGGCCACCTCTCGGCCCTCGCCGGGGTCTTGCTGGCGCTGGATGACCCGGCCGAGGCCGCCCGGGTCGCCGGCGAGCTCGCCCGCGTCGCCCCCGACCGCGCCGCCGGCACGTTCGAGGCGGCCACGATCCTCGCCCGCTGCGTCGCCAAGGCCGGGCCCGGCGACCGCGCCGACGGCTTCGCCGCCCGCGCCCTGTTCCAGCTCCGCGAGGCCGCCGACGCCGACCCGAAGCTCGCCGACCGCCTCGAGGCCGACGCCTCCTTCGAGTCGATCCGGAAGCGTCCCGACTTCCAGACCTTCCTCCAGGGGCTCGCCGCCTCCGCCCCGGCCGTGGCCCGCTGACCCCGACGCCGATTCCCCTTGGTCGATCGTCGCCTCCCGGCTACGATCGGCCTCGGGTCGGATGGGATGTCCTGCCGGACGAGGGACGCGATCGTGCTGGCATCGGAACGCCTGGCCTGCCCGCGTTGCGGGGGGCCGATCGGGGCCGGGGACCGAGATTGGTCGTGCGACGATTGCGGGGCGCGGTTCCGAGGCCTCCTGGGAATCCCCGACCTCCGCGTCGCCGACGACGCCTATCTCTCCAACCAGGACGACTGGTCGTTCGCCCTCGCGCTCGCCGAGGACTTCCATCGGCTCGACTTCCGCTCCTTGCTGGACCGCTACTTCGACCTCGCCGCCGACATCCCACCCCACCTGAAATCCCGGCAGGTCGCCCACATCCTCGGCGCCCCCGGCCGCGCCCGGCAGTGGCTCGATGCCCTGGGCACTCCGCCCGACGGCCCGCTCCTGGACCTGGGCTGCGGCTCGGGGTCGTTCCTGGCGACGACGAGGGGCGATCGAGAGTCGTGGGGCGTCGACATCGCGATGCGCTGGCTCGTCGTGGCCCGCAAACGGCTGGATGAGGAGGGGCTCGAGCAGATCCCCCTGGTCTGCGCGGGGGCCGAGGCCCTGCCGTTCGGCGACCGGACGTTCGCCGCGGTCGTCGGCGGCGACGTGATCGAGCACGTCGGCTCGAAGTCGGCGACCCTAGCCCAGGCCCATCGCGTCCTCGCACCGGGCGGCCGGCTCTTCCTCGCCTCGCCGAACCGCTTCAGCCTCGCGCCCGAGCCGCACGTCCAGGTCTGGGGCGTCGGCTTCCTCCCCCGGCGCTGGATGGGCCCTTACGTTCGGTGGCGACGGAAACTCGACTTCCGGGCGATCCATACGCTCGACTGGAACGGATGGCGTCGTCTCATCCGTCGCTCTCCGTTCCGCTCCGCGACCATCCGCCCCCCCGTGCTGCCCGACGGCGACCTCGCGCAGTTCGGGTCGATCAAGCGATCGATCGCTCAACTCTATAATAAGATCATTTCGACAAAACTAGGGACGCAGGTTGCCCTGGCCTTCGGTCCGCTCTTCCACGTCGTCGCGACCCGGCCGGTCGTGGCGGACCCGCCAGCGTCCCCTGCCACTCGCCGACGCCCCAGGCCGCGACCAGGACGAGGGTCAGCGGCCATGTCGCGAGGAACGTCCCGAGGTGGCGACGGACCTTGATCATCGTCGCCACGAGCCGCGTCGCTTGCGACAGCACGATCAGCGGCCCGACCAGGGCGATCAGGGCCCTTCGAGGCCCCGACCCCGCCCGGAGCCGGCCGTACGCGAACCCGAACGCGAGCCTGTCTCGGATCGCCTCGCGCAGGGTGAACCGCCGCCGATGCCACGCCGTCGCCCCGACGACCTCGACCACCCCCCTGCCCCGCGCGGCCATGAACCCGGGGACCTGCGACTCGCACAGCTCGAACCCGTCGCCGATCGCCAGCGCCTCGCGTCGTCGCAACGCGAAGTTATTGCCCGCGAGCCGGCCCGGCCGTCCCCGACCCGCGCCGAGGAACGGCGCGTATTCGAAGAAGACGACCGCCCAATCGATCGCCGAGCCCCCCGGCTCGTGCTCGACCGCGCCCGAGGCGGCGCCGACCCGATCGTCCTCGAACGCCGCGCGCCACGCCTCGACCCACCCCGGCCCGAGCCGGCACGAGTCCTCCGTGAACGCGACGACCTCGCCCGACGCCCGCTCCAGCCCCAGCCGCCTCAGCCTCGGCACCGTCGCCCCCGCCTCCGCGACGACGATCACCTCCGCCCCGTCCCCGAGCGAATGAACGCACCGAGCCACCGCTTCGGCCGACTCGCTCGCGGCGACGACGACGCTCAAACGCAATCTCGGCGCCGACTTGTTCATATTTGACGAACAAATCACTCCACGCGTTCCAGGCTCCGCCCCGTTCCGACGAGGTAGCCGACCATCTCCCCCGCCGCGCCGACGGTGAAGAAGAGGGCGATGAGGGGGAGACACATCACCAATCGGCCGAGGTGACGGCGCTTGCGGAGGGCGTTGCGCAGGACGCGGGAGAGCAACAACGGCGGCAGGGCGAACGAGCCGAGGGCGTAGAGGAGCCGGCGGGAGGGGGTCTGGTCGACGCGTCGCATGCCGGCATAAGAACGCGAAAAGTAATAGCGCTGGACGAGGAAGTGGCCGAGGCGGAACGGCTTGATGTGGCGGACGACGGCGGCGTTGGTCGAGGCGAGGGGGACGCCGTCGGCGCGGAGGCGGTCGTTGATCCAGGACTCCCACTTGCCCTCGTCGAGGACGTGGGCATGACGCAAGAGATGAGGGCGCTTGTACGCGATATTATTGCCGGGCAGGTCCGCGGCGGGGCCGTCGGCGACGGGGGCCATGTAGGGGGTGTACTCGCAGAAGAAGGCGGCCCAGTTCACCAGGCCGCCCCGGCCGTTCTCGACGGCGCCGCCGACGGCGCCCCAGGGCCCTTCGTGGGCCTCGAGCAGGGCGTTCGCCCAGCCGGGGGCGACCTCGGCATGGTCCTCGATGATCGCCACGACCCGGCCCCGCGCCCGCCAGACGCCCCGATGCCTCAATCGGGGGATCGACAGCCGTTCATCCACCTCGACCAGCTCGACCGCCGGCCGATGGGCCCGGACTCGCTCGCGCGTGACGCCGCCGACGACATCGACGACGATGACCTCGATGCGGTCGCGCCCCTCCTGGTCGTCGAGGGCGCGGAGGGTCGGGCCGAGCACGTCCCAGCCGTTGACCGAGGCGACGACGACGGAGAGCAGCGGGCCCGGTCCCGACTGAGCCCCAAGGCGTGGAATCGCGGCGAGTTCCGGCATCGGGGCATCCTTTCCCGAGGGGCCGAGGTCGTGGCACGTCGCCGCATCCTAGCGGCCGGACGGCCGGGGGACAACGGCAATCGGGCGATGGAGCGTCCTCGCCAAGAACAGCAGCCCGGCGACGAATCTCCCTCCGCGGCCCGAGATGCGTCGACGTCCGTAGCCCCGTAAGACCCCGGACGAGTGAGGCTGTCGTGGAGACCGAGACTGCTACCAACGAAACGACGCCGTGCGCAACGGATTCGACGGCGCCCTCGACGATCTCGGGGTCGCCTCCGGACACTTCCAGCCCGGCCAGGAGCCTCCTCGCGATGGTCCTGAGCTGGGCGGCCTGGGGCGGAGTCGCCGGGTTCTATGCCTTGCAGTACGAGAACATCCGGGCCGCGTCCCAGATCGGCTGGTTCGTGCTGGTGGGCGCCGTCCTCGGGGCGTTGGCGATGCTCGTCGGCCGCCTCATACCGGGCGGGCGGGATTCCGGGGTCCGGGTGCTAGGGGGTGCGGCGACCGGCGCGGTCGCCCTCGCGACGGTCATCGCCGTGACCTGGAAGCACTCGTGGGGCGGGATGGTCCTCATGTCGGTCTTCGGCTTCTTCACCGGGGCCGTCCTGGGATTCGGCTTCACCGTCATGTCCCTGGCGTTGGAGCAACACGGTCCGTGGGCGATCTTCCGGGCCATCCTGGATTCGATGAAGGACCCGAGCGGCCGCTGATCCTCCGAGATCAACGTCCGTCGGCTTTCGGCCGGGCGATAGCCTCGTCGATGCGGGCGAGGGCGGCCTGGGCGTCGCGGTCGGCGGGGTCCCTGGCGATGACGAGGCGATACCAGGCGCGGGCCTCGGGGAGCTGGCCGGCGCCTTCGCAGGCGGCGCCGAGCTCGCGGGCGAGGTCGGGGGTGAGCGGGGCCTTCGAGGAGGCGACGTGGCCGAGCAGGGTCGCGAGCCGATCGGCGGCGGCCGCGCGGTCGAGCCAGGGTCGGGCCTCGGCGCCGCGGCCCAGCGAGCCCAGGGCGCGGCCGAGCCCGGCGACGGCGTCGCGGTCGTCGGGCTCGGCGGCCAGGACGGCCCGGTAGTGGCGCGCGGCCGACTCGGCGTCGCCGCCGGCCATCGCCAGGCTGCCCCGGAGGCGTTCCATGCCGGGGTGGTCGGCCGGCCCGTCGGCCAGCAGGGCGGCGACCGTCCCATCGTCGCCGCGGTCCATCGCGATCCGGGCCCGGCCGGCGCGGGCGTCGGGATCGGCGGCGGTGAGCGGGGCCAGCGCGGCCTCGGCCTCGTCGAGCCGGCTCCGTTGGCGCAGACATTCGGCCAGGGCCAGGCGGGATCGGCGGTCTTCCGGGTCGTTCTTCACGAACGTCTCGAGTCGCCCCTGGACCTCGGCCGGGTCCCAGACGTCGCCGCGGGTCAGGCACCAGCTCAGCACGTCGCCGGGCCCCAGGGGGATCAGGTCGGCCAGGGCGCGGAACTGGTCGAGCATGTCGCGGCGGCGGAGCTGGAGGCCGTCGATGAAGATCAGCTCGCGACGGGCCTGGACGAGCGTCGGGTCGAGCCGCAGCGCGTGCCGCAGGGCCTCCTCGGCGCGGCGGGCCCGGCCGAGGTCGCGCTCGCTCTGGCCCCGCAGCAGCCACGCCCGCGCGGCCAGGGGATGGCCGTCGGGGATGTGGTCGAGGGCCGCGAGGGCCTCTCCGGGTCGCCTCCGCGCCGTCGCGACGTGCGCCCGGAGCCATGCCGCCTCCGGGCCGATCGCGCCGCGGCGGTCGAGCCGCGCCAGGGTCGCCTCGGCCTCGTCGTTCCTGCCGGCGCGGTACGACGCCTCGGCCTCGGCCAGCAGGCGCGCCGGGTCCGCCGGCCGGAACGCCCACGCCAGCCCCGCGGCGCCGACCCCGATCGCGACGAGCGCGGGCACGACCCAGCGTCGGCGGCGGGTGTTCATCCCAGGACCCTCACCACGGGATCCTCCACCTTCTCCCCCTGGGCTGACCGGCCGTCCTTTCTCCCCGTAGCAGGCACGCTCCGCGTGCCGTCCGCCATGACCCAAGAGCTTTGTGGGCGGGCGGACGGCACGCGGAGCGTGCCTGCTACGAAAAGGGATCGATGGCCAATGGCCGGCTGTCAGGGCTTCCCTTCGACGATCTCGTACGACTTGTCGGCCACGACGTGCTCGCGGACGGTCTCGGCGCCGGAGGGCCAGCGGACGGTGAGCCGGACGACCTCGGGCGCCGCGCCGAGGCCGATGAGGACGCGGGGGTCGTTCGTCGACGACATGCTGCAACCCCCCTTGCGCTGGCGGTGGATGGTCCGTTCCTTGAGCTCGACGATGCAGAGGGCGCCGACGGCGTCGCGGTTGCTGGCGGTGCCGACGAGCTTGAGGCGGAGCCAGTGGTTCGGGCCGGGGGGGGTCCGGTTCATGAGGATCGCGGGCGGGCCGTCCTTGTGGCTGACGACGATGTCGGGCCGGCCGTCGTCGTCGAGGTCGCCGAAGCCGGCGCCGCGGCCGACGTGGGCCTCCTTCTCGAAGTATGGGCCGACGTCGCGGGTCGCGAGGATGAACCGGCGCGTCGGGCCCTTATCCGACGTCGCCCGGGAGACGTTGCGGTGCAGCAAGGGGGGCTCGCCGTAGTCGATCGGCTGGCCGATCTCGCGGCGGTTGTCGTCGACGTGGCCGTTGGTGACGAAGCAGTCGGGCCAGCCGTCGTTGTCGAAGTCGAGCAGGGCACAGCCCCAGCCGACCCAGGGGAGGCTGTCGGACGCGAGGTTGAAGGCCGTGGTCTGGTCGAGGAAGAAGGCCGAGGGGTTCGCCTTCGCGCCGGCGCCCTGCTGCGCGGGGATGCGGATGTTGTGGTAGAGGGTGTTGGGCTCGTTCTGGAAGTTGGTGACGAACAGCTCGGGCAGGTTGTCGCCGTCGACGTCCTCGCAGTCGGCGCCCATGCTCGACTGGGCGTTGCCGCGGTGGTCGTAGGCCGAGCCGGCCTGCTCGGTGGCGTCGTAGAAGGTGCCGTCCCCGCGGTTCAGGAACAGGAAGTTGGGGTTCATGTCGTTGGCGACGTAGAGGTCGACCTTGCCGTCGCCGTTGATGTCGGCGGCGACGACGCCGAACCCGTGCCCCTGATTGGCCGGCTTGCGCTCCACGCCGGCCTCCTTCGTCGCGTCGACGAAGGCCAGCTTGCCCGACTCCTTCCAGAGGTTCTTGTAGAGGATGTGCTGCACCGGCTGGATCGATCGGGGCGAGCAATAGAGTCGGACGGCCTTGCCGTTGCCCTCGACGGTGCAGTTCATGTCGTCGTCGGGGTACTTCCAACGGCCGTAGTTGGCGACGTAGACGTCGAGGTCGCCGTCGTTGTCGTAATCGATGACGGCGCCGCCGGAGGACCAGTTGGGCGAGTCGACGCCGGCGGCCTGGCTGATGTCCTTGAAGTGACCCTTGCCGTCGTTCTCGAACAGGACGTTCGGGCCATAGTTGCAGAGCAGGACGTCCTGGTCGCCGTCGTTGTCGAGGTCGGCGGCGATGATCCCGTGGCAGAAGCCGCGGAAGCCGAGGCCGGACTCCTCGGTCACGTCCTTGAAGGTCCCGTCGCCCAGGTTGCGGTAGAGCCTGTTCGGCCCCTCGGTGGCCGTCCCGAGCGGCAGGAGTGTGCAGGTGGCGAAATACAGGTCCATCTTGCCGTCGCCGTCGTAGTCGAAGATCGCCACGCCCGAGCCGTTGGCGGTCGGGAAATGCTTCTCCTTCGTCATGCCCGAGAAGTGCTTGAAGTCGACGCCCGCCGACTTCGCGACCTCCTCGAAGCGGAACGGGCTCGGCTCCTGCGGCCGCTTCCTGACCGGCGCGATGACCCCGGCGCCCGAGAGGCGGTCGGAGGTGTTGGCGGCGATCTTCGGCGGCGCGGTCGCGCCCGAGGCGTCGTAGAAGCCCATGACTCGCGGCTGCGAGGTGTCCGGGCCGCCGGCCGACGACGGCGTCGCGGTCGTCGCGCCGGCCGAATCCGCCTGCGGCGCACTCCGGGAGCAGCCGGCCAGGGCCAGCAACGCCCCCGCGACGGCCCGGGCCATGGCCCGCCGTCGGTTCGTAAGAAAGATCGACATGAGACCAATGCTCCCAACGGATCGGGCGTCCGCGGCCGGGACGAAGATGGGTATGACGGACGCCTTCGCGGCACGACGCCGCGGGCCGGGCCGGCCGCTCGCCGAGTCTCGATTGTAACACGCCCCTCGGCCGGCTGTCCCATCCCGCGCGGCCGCGGATCTCCTCTTGACCTTCGCTACCTCGAAGCGCAAGCGAGGGCCTCCCTGTTCGGAAGGATTGGAAGGCCTCGCTTGCGCTTCGGGTTCCGGGAGCAGGACAGGCCCGGCCGGGCCGGTGCCCACTGGCGGGACGGGGCGGGGTGCCTTAAGTTCATAGGCGAGGCCCGGCGAGGGACGGCGGGCCGAATGGGGAGACGAGTCGTTGTCGATCGTCGTCGAGGACTACCACAAGATCTACGGCGAGACGATCGCCGTGCAGGGGATCAGCTTCCGGGTCGAGCCGGGCGAGGTGCTGGGCCTGGTCGGGCCCAACGGCGCCGGCAAGACGACGACGCTGCGCGCCCTGGCCGGCATCCTCGAGCCGACGCGCGGCCGGATCGTCATCGCGGGCCACGACCTGGCGAGCGAGTCGGTCGCGGCCAAGAAGTGCCTGGCGTACGTGCCCGACGACCCCAAGCTCTTCGATTCGTTGACGGTCTGGGAGCACTTCCGCTTCGTCGCCGCCGCGTACCGGCTCCACGACTGGGAAGGCCGGGCCGAGGGGCTGCTCGCGCGGTTCGAGCTGATCGAGAAGCGCGACGCGTTGACCTCGGAGCTCTCGCGGGGGATGCGGCAAAAAGTGGCCATCGGCTGCGGCTACCTGCACGACCCGAGCGTCATCCTGCTCGACGAGCCCCTGACCGGCCTCGACCCTCGCGGCATTCGGACGATGAAGGACTCGATCCGCGAGCGCGCCGAGGGGGGCGCCGCGATCATGGTCAGCTCGCACCTGCTCTCGCTCGTCGAGGACCTGTGCGCGACCGTCCTGATGCTGCACCGCGGCCGGGTGCTGCTCCGCGGCCGGCTCGACGACCTCCGCCGCGAGGCCGAGCGGGAGGGGCGTCGGGAGTCGCTCGAGGACCTGTTCCTGCGCATCACGGAGTTTCCCTCCACGGTCGAGTCGCCGAAGGCCGTCGAGGAGACCTGACGCGATGGATGAGGCACTCTGGCTGCTGCTCGGCCTGCGACTGAAGGCTTGGGGACGGCGCGTGGTCCGCGGCCTGAAGTCGCCGAAGGGGATCATCCTCTGGCTCTTCGGCCTCGGCCTGTTCGCGACGTGGCTGATGTCGATCCTCCTCCCATCGACGGGCGGCGCCGGCCGGCTCGTCGAGCCGGCGCGGCGCTACGGGCCCTTCTTCCTGCTCGTCTGGTGCCTGCTGTCGCTGATCCTCTCGACCGGCGAGCGGGCCATCCAGTTCACACCGGCCGAGGTCAATCTCCTGTTCTCGGCGCCGTTCAGCCGGCGGCAGCTCCTGGCGTACAAGCTCTGGGTCATCCTCGGCGGCGTGCTGGTCTTCGGCGTGTTCATGGCGGTGGCGATGCGGACCTATTCGCCGACGTTCCTCTCGGCCTACGTCGGCATGGTCCTGATGGGACTCTTCGGCCAGCTCCTCACGATGGCCGTGGCGCTGATCGGCGCGACGATCGGGGCCGCGGCCAACACCTGGCGGCGGCGCCTGGCCCTGGCGATCCTGCTGGCGGTCGTCGTCGTCGTCGCGGCGAGCGTCGGCCGGCGGGCCCTGGCCGTGCCGACCCTCGAGGCCCTCCAGTCGATCCCCGACGCCCCGGCGGTCCGCGCGGTGCTGACCCCCTTCCGCTGGTTCTTGCTCGCCTTCACCGCCCGCCACCTCTGGCCCGACCTCGTCGAATGGGGGGCCCTGGCGGGCCTGATCGACGCGGGCCTCGTCCTCCTGATCTTTTCGCTCGACGCCCATTACCTCGAGACGGCGGCCGCGGCGGGCGAGAAGGTCTACGCGTTGCGCGAGGCGATACGACGCGGCCGGGGCATCGCGGCCGTCCGCAAGCCGGGCCGGGCCCGCGGCCGCGTGCCGATGCTCCCCTGGTGGGGCGGCGCCGGGCCGATCGCCTGGCGGCAGTTGACCGGCGCCCGCCGCGAGGTCGCCCGGCTGGTCGTCCTCCTGTTCTGCTTCGCGATGACGACCGGCATGGGCATCTTCCTGTTTCTCCAGGACACCCGGCGCGTCCAGGTGTGGGCCCCGTTCGGGTTCCAGGGGACCCTCTTCTGGCTGACCATGATCCTGGGGACCCTGACCGCCTTCGACTTCCGCGCGGACATCGACCGGATGGACGTGCTCAAGTCGTTGCCGATCTCGCCCCTGTCGTTGGTCTACGGCCAGCTCTTCGCGCCGGTGGTCATCGTGACGGGGTTGCAGTGGCTGGCGATGTTGCCGCTCGGGATCGCCTCGGGGGCGCGGCCCCTGTTCTGGGGGATCGCGGCGTTCGCGTTGCCGTTCAACCTGTTGCTGGTCGCGGTCGAGAACCTGATGTTCCTCTGGTTCCCGAGCCGCATCGCCGCCGGCGCCCCGCCGGCCGGGGACCTCCAGGCGATGGGTCAGCTCGTGCTGCTCGTGCTCGCGAAGGTCGTCGCGCTGACGGTCGCGGCCGGGTTCTCGACCCTGTGCGCCCTCGGCGTCTACTTCCTGCTCGGCCGCAACCTCGCCGCGGCCATGGCCGCCGGCTGGCTCGCCGCTCTCGGCGTCGGGGTCGCGATCACCCCCCTCATCGCGCTGGCGTTCCGGAAGTTCGACGTGGCGAGCGACGTCCCGGATTGATCACGTAGGGTGGGCACCGCCCACCTTCTTATATTGATATAAGAAGGTGGGCGGTGCCCACCCTACGACGGGTCGGGCCCCGGTCGGGATCAGAGCAGCTCCTCGATCGCCCGGCCGGTGCCGCCGATGGGGATGGGGCGGCCGGCGCGGTTGTTGAAGGAGGTGTCGGGGTCGATGCCGAAGCGACGGTAGAGGGTGACGAGCAGGTCGGCGGGGGTGATCGGGCGGTCCTTGGGGACCTCGCCGCGGGCGTTCGACGAGCCGACGACGCGGCCGGGTGTGAGGCCGCCGCCGGCGGCGAGGACGCTCATCACCTCGCCCCAGTGGTCGCGGCCGGGGTTCGGGTCGGCGCCGGGGACACCGCCGGTGTTCATCCGGGGGGTCCGGCCGAACTCGCCCATCACCAGCACGATCGTCGAGTCGAGCAGGCCGCGGGCGTCGAGGTCGGCCACGAGCCCCCCGACGGCATGATCGAGCACCGGCAGGACGCTCTTCATCCCGCGTTCGAGGCTGGAGTGGAAGTCCCAGCCGCCGAAGGTCAAGGTCACGAACCGCACACCCGACTCGACCAGTCGACGCGCGAGCAAGGCGCTCTGGCCCCAGGTGTGGCGACCGTAGCGGTCGCGGAGGCGGGGGTCTTCCTTGCGGAGGTTGAACGCCTCGCGGGCGGCGGGGCTCGTGATCAGCTCATAGGCCTGCTGGCCGAAGCGGTCGAGGCCGTCCATCAGGCCGGAGGTGTCCGCCTCGCGACGGGCCTTGTCGAACGTGCCGAGCAGGCCGCGGCGGCCGTCGGCCCGGTTGACGGTGACGCCGGCCGGCAGGGCGAGGTTCGGCACCTGGTAGCCGTCGTTGTTCGGGTCGCCGTCGGCGGTGAACGGGTTGAACCCGACGCCCAGGTACGCCGCGCCGTGGTAGCCGGGGGCGAGGCCGATCGTGTGCGTGTACGGCACGCCGACGTAGGCCGGGATGCCCGGCTTCTTCGCCCCCTTGAGCTTGGTGATGATCGACCCGGCCGACGGGTACTGCGGCGCGAGGTCGGCGGCATTCGAGCCGAAGAAGCCGGTCAGCATCCAGTGCGCGGCGGCGAAGTGGTCGCCGTTGTTGTGGTGCATCGATCGGATGATCGACATCTTGTCCATCAAGGACGCGTGGATCGGCAGCAGCTCCGAGACCTGCACGCCGGGCACCGCCGTGTCGATCGGCCGCAGCGGGCCGCGGAACTCGGCGGGCGCGTCGGGCTTCGGGTCGTACGTCTCGTGCTGCGGCGGGCCGCCGTCGAGCCAGACGAGGATGACCGACAGGTCCCCCGCCGGCCTCTTCCCCGCCTCCTTCGCCGCCGCCTCGGCCCGGAGCAGGTCCGCCAGGCCCAGCCCCGCCAGGCCCAGGTAGCCCGCCCTCAGGAAACCCCGCCGATTCACGCCGTTGAGCTCGAGCATGGGAACCTCCCGGGAGGAAGGGGATCCACCGCGAAGGCACGAAGGACGCGAAGAAGAAAAATATCAAACTTTATTGAATTCTTTCTTCTTCGCGTCCTTCGTGCCTTCGCGGTGGATCCCCTTCCCTGTTCAGTCGTTGAACTGGAATTCCTTCGCGTTGATCAGGGCCCAGAGGATGTCCTCGAAGGCCGGGCGCGGGTTGTCCTTGTGGGCGTCGAGGTGGGCCAGGGCGCGGGCGAGCTCGTCGGGCTCGGGGGCGCGGCCGAAGGCGGCCCAGAAGAGGTCGGCGACGCGATCGGCGGCGGGCCTCTTGTCCTTGGCCAACGCCTCGGCGCGGTTGGCCGGGGCGACGAGCTTGGACTGGACCTCGCCCGAGTTGAGGAGCATGAGGCTCTGCCCGAGGCTGGCGTCGGTGACGCGCTCGCACTCGCAGGCCGTGTCGCGCTTGGGGCGGCCGAAGGCGTCGAGGAACGTCGAGCCGACCGCCTCGTCGGGCAGGTCGATCGCCCGCGTCCCCTTCGGCAAGCCGCCGAAGTCCGTCGGCGCGGCCGTCACCTGCGCGATCGCGTCGAGCAGGACCTCGGCCGTCAGCCGCTTCGGGTAATAGCGCGCGAAGCTCTGCTTGTCCTTCGCGTTCGAGCCGTTGGGCAGGCTCGACAGGCCGTAGAGCCGGCTCGAGCCGATCGTGCGGATCAGGTGCTTGAGGTCGTAGCCGCTCGCGACGAAGTCCTTCGCGAGGGCGTCGAGCAGCTCGGGGTTGCTCGGCGGGTTCGTGACCCGCATGTCGTCGATCGGCTCGACCAGGCCGCGGCCGAGGAAGTGGGCCCAGTAGCGATTGACCAGCGCCCGGGCGAAGAACGGGTTGTCGGGCGCGACCATCCAGTCGACCAGCTTGTCCCTCGGGTCGATCCCCGCGTCGACGGCCAGGACCGGCCCGGCGAGCCCCTTCGGCTGCATGACCTGCCCGGTCCTCGGCTGCGTGACGGCGCCGCCTCGGGCGTTGAAGATCACCTCCTCGAACTGCCCCGCCTTCTGCGCCGACCGCGACGGCTTGCGGCCGACCCGGGCGAAGAAGGCGGCGAAGCCGTAGTAATCGTCCTGGCTCCAGGCCTCGAACGGGTGGTGGTGGCACTTGGCGCACTGGAGACGCATGCCCAGGAAGACCTGCGCGGTGTCGTCGACGAAGGCGTCGGGCTGGCGGAGCCGGCGGTACCAGACCACCGGCGGCGACGTCTCCGTCCCGCCGCTGGCCGTCAGGATCGCGCGGGCGAACTGGTCATAAGGCACGTTGTTCGCCAGGCTCGCGCGGATCCAGTCGTGGAACCGATACGTGCCGCGCTGATAGACCGGGTTCCCCTCGCGCTTGTTGCGGAGGATATCGGCCCACTTCGTCGCGAAATACGAGGCGTACTCGGGTCGGTCGAGCAGGCGATCGATGAGCTTCGCCCGCTTCGCCTCGTCGGGATCGGCCACGAACGCCCGGAACTCCTCCGGGGTGGGCAAGGTCCCCGTGATGTCCAGGCAGGCGCGGCGGAGGAACTCGGCGTCGGTGCTCGGCCCCGACGGGGTGATCCCCAGCGCCTTCCACTGCTTCAACGCGGCCTGATCGACGAGGTTGACCGGCCGGAAATCGGCCGAGCCCTCGTTGGTCGAGCCGAGCGGGACGATGGCTCGGAAGACGGCGACCCGCCCTTGATACCGGGCCATGACCGCCGCGATGCCCGACTGGTCGCCGGTCGTGACCTGGCCGCCGTCGGCGACCGAGGCGACGTCCATCTCGTTGGATTGGTACTGGGCGCGCCGGGTCACGTCCTCGGTCGTGCCGTCGGTGTAGACGGCCGTGACGACGACCTGTTGCCGCCCCTTGCGGGCCATCACGCGCTCCCGCGGGGCGACCTCGATCCGGGCGACGGCCGGCGCGTCCCTGGCGCCGACGGGCATGCCCGAGGCGATCCAGCGCGCGATGATCTTGAATTCGTGCGAGGCCGGGTCGAGCCGCCGGCCGCCGCCGTGCGGGACCCGGGCCGTGGCCTTCACGAGCAAGAGGCTCCGCTCCGGCGACGAGGGAAAGAGCCGGCGCCCGCGGCCTTCGAGTACGAGGGTCTCGTAGTCGAGCGCCGGGTCGAATCCGAGCAAGCTGAGCCGGAAGCCGTTCTGGCCGCTGGCCTTACCATGGCAGCCGCCGGAATTGCAGCCGAGCTTCGTGAAGATCGGCACGATCTGGTTGCCGAAGTGGATCGGCCGGCCCGCGGCGAACTCGCGGACCGCCACCGGCACCTTCGTCTCGGCCGCACCGACCTTCGCGGTGATCGTCGCCTTCCCGTCTCCTCGGGCGACGACCAGGCCCGAGGCGTCGACCGTCGCGACGCCCGGGTCGCTGGTCGCAAACGTGGCCTCGGCCGTCCGATCGACCGGCCGCTCGGCCCCCCGCTCGATGGCGAGCTGCTGGGCCGCGTCGGGCCCCCGCAGGGTCACCTCGGCCGGCGTGGCGCGAAGGCCGTCGGGCGTCTCGGCGACGGCCGCCATCGCGGCCGTCGCCGCCCCGATCGCCAGGAGCGCCGCCAGGCAATTCCTCATGGTTCCCTGTCTCCTCAAACGGGCGCCCCGGCCCTGCCCGGCCGGGCGTTGTCGGCTCAATGGATGTCCCGTTCCGCCCGCATCGGCGCCGGGTCGTCCCAGCACCCTTCCATTTTGATCGGGCGAGCTACGGGGACTTTACACCCTCATCCCACCCGCCGACAAGCGAATTGTTCAAAAAATATTACACGTTCGGCCTGTCGGTGATGCGTGTCGGGCGCCGTCGACCCTCTCCTTACGACGACTTATTCCACGCGTGTTGGATCATTATGGCTCGAGGGACGTGGCCATCAATCGGGGAAACGTCCCCCGGCACGCATGAGCA
>DASZMJ010000215.1:0-10719 GCA_035551935.1 Isosphaeraceae bacterium | reverse complement strand
GGCGGGGTCCCCTGGGTGCGGTCTCATCGGATGCGTAGAGACCGATGTTCTGCCCCAGGGGGGCCTCGTTTCCCACCCCCTACCGCCACAACTCCTTATCAGCAAACGAAGTCCAGGGGAGCGGGCGGCGGGTCACGCCCGGGTCAATACGCCGACACGATCACGAGCGTCGCCTCTTCTTTCGAGAGCGTCTTGAAGACGATTTGTGATCGGAAGGGGTGGTCGTACAACCCAGACAAAGACACCTGCGGAGTTCTCGTCAAAACTTGTAATACAAATAAACTTTTCCATTCGTTTTATGCGCCACTCTTCGAGGCGGTCGGGACGGTCCGGAACAAGCTGAGCGACGCACACGGAAGGGGACCAAAGCATCTTTATGAAGTCACCAAGGAATCCGCCGATCACATGATACAGTTTACACTATCTAATATAAACTTTTTAATCAAATTATCAAATCTTTAATTCAATTTTTATGAAATTATAACAAAGAATAATTAATAAATTAAAGTTTAATTTAACTTATATGAATAAATATAATTATTTTTATTCGATCTCCTCTTCGATACATAATCAAGGCGAAGAAGATGAAATGAGTAGATGAGTGAAGTTACCCACCAATGTGTTACGGGCGGGATGGAGTCGGAGCCGACGTGGGGGGTGGCGCATCTGTTCCCGAGCCAGGGACAATGGAGCGAGGAAGAATACCTCGCTCTGCCCGGCAACCGGCTGGTGGAGTTCTCCCACGGCATCCTCGAAGTGCTGTGCAGCCCGACGATGTCCCATCAATTGGCCGTCGCGCATCTGTGTCGTGCGCTCTGGGAGTTCATCCGGTCCCGGGCGCTGGGCACGGCGATCGTCTCGCCGCTCCCGGTCCGACTCTGGCCGGGGGAGTACCGGGAGCCGGACGTCGTGTTCCTGCTGGCCGAGCATGCGGATCGCATGGGAGAACCATTCTGGGACGGGGCGGATTTGGTGATGGAGGTCGTCGGCGACGACGACCGGCGGAGGGACCTGGAGATCAAGCGCAGGGAGTACGCGAAGGCGGGCATCCCGGAGTACTGGATCGTCGACCCGCTGCTGGGGCGGATCACGGTGCTGAGGCTGGAGGGGGACCGCTACGCCGTCCTCGGCGAGTTCGCGCGCGGCGAGCGGGCGACGTCGAGCAAGGCCGACGGCTTCGCCCTGGACGTGGCGGAGGCGCTGAAGGGGCGGTGATGCGAATGGCCGGGTCGTCAGCGGCGTCGAGTGCGGTGCGGCGATCGGAAGCTCGAGGAGCTGCCGCCGCGCGGACGGCCGCGGAATTCGGCGAGCAGGCGGGCCAGCGTCCAGCCGCTGGGGAGGCCGCGCTGGCCGCGCATCAGGTTCGCGTCGATCCGGTGCCAGGTCTCGCGCTCCTGGCCGATCACGGCGCCGGAGGTCGCGGAGGGCCAGCGGCCGGTGGCCTCGCGGTGGGCGTCGGCCCACTCGAGGATGCGCTCGAAGGTCAGCGGCGTGCGCACTCCGCGATGCTCGGCGAGCAATTGAGGCAGCGAGGAGCCGACAACCGGCAGGCCGCGGAGGCCGCGGGTGAGCGCGTCGTCGATCGCGGCCCAGGTATCGCCGGGCGTCGGCGACTCGGCCACCGGGCCCGAGTCGTCGCGCGGCCAGCGGCCGTGGGCGGCGCGGTAGGCGTCGGCCCAGGCGAGGACCTGCTCGATGGTCAGCCGATGGAGCCCCTGCTTGTTGCGGACGCCGCGATGCTCCTGGAGCAACGTGGCCAGCGACGAGCCGCCCGGCAACCCGCGCAGCCCCTGGGTCATCGCGGATTGGATCGCGGTCCAGGTCTCGCCGATCGGCAGGCCCTTCGGCGGCGACGATATCCGCGGCCAACGTCCCGTGAGGCGATGATGCTCGTCGGCCCAGGCCAGGATCTCTTGCTCGGTCAGCGGTGGCCGGGGCTCGCGCTTCCAGTGGCGGCGGCGGTGGGCGGCGGGCAACTGCCAGCCCGCCGCCGGCCGCTGGGGCGCGCCGCGGCGCTCGGCCAGCAGGCGGGCCAGCGAGCCCCCCGACGGCAGGCCCCGCTGCCCCTTGGACAGCGCGTTATTGATCGCGCACCACGACTCGCTCTCCGAGCCGACGACCTTCCCCGAGCTGACCTTCGGCCACGACCCGGTGGCCGCGCGATGGGCGTCGGCCCACGCCAGGATCTGCTCGATGGTCAGCAGCGGCCGGCCGGGCCAACGGCCCAGGCCCCTGGGTCGGGGAGATGGCCCGGGGCCGTGCGACACGCCCGTAGAGGTCCGACCGCCTCGATCACCCGCCATGTCCCGCGTGCCTCGTCACGATGCCAGGACCCCCGACCGACCGACCGACCTCCATTCTACCACGCCGGCGGGGCGGGCGCCCCGCCGGCCGGCCCGCGGCGGAGGTCACTCCTCGCCGTCGAGGCGGTGGATGCGCTTGTTCACATCGACATTCACGGAGTCGTAGCGGTGGACGAGGTGGCCGGTGTCGAAGAGGGAGCGGAGGGACTCGACGTCGTCGGCGCCGAGGGCGTTGGAGAAGATGCTCTTGAAGTATTCGACGCCCTTGGCCGAGGGCTGGAAGCGGCCGGGGTCATAGAACGTCGTCGACAGCGGCCGGGCGTGGATGGCGCCCCAGCGGTCGCGGAGCTTGTTGGCGTCGATGCTGTCGACGACGATGCCGCCGTCGCGGCACTGGAGGGTGGCGACGCAGTTGTGCAGCCCCTGGGTCAGCAGGTCGACCGACTTGCCGCCGAGCTGCGAGGCGTGGAAGCGGTCGAAGGCGATCGGCCGGCCGCCGCGCTGGGTGTGGCCGACCTTGCGGACGAAGATGGCGGCGTCGGCGCTCTCGTTGCGGCGCTTGTGGGTGAAGAAGGCGTCGCCGATCCGCTCGACCAGGAGCCGCTTGATCGCCTCGGCGGCGCCGGTGTACTGGAGGTTGCCGGCGGGGTCCTTGCTGGCGGTGACGGCGCCCAGGAACCGGCCGTCGAGGCCGACGATCCCCTCGGAGACGCAGAGCACGGCGTGCTTCTGGAGGTCGAGGACCTCGAAGACGCGATGGACCAGCGCGTCGGGGTCGACGGGCGACTCGGGCACGAGGATGATGTCGGGCTGGCCGTAGGCGGTGCCCAGCGCGATCATGCCGCAGTCGCGGCCCATGACCTCGATGATGGCGATCCGGCGGTGGCTCTCGGCGGTCGTCCGGATGCGCTGGACGCTCGCCGCCGAGACGTAGACGGCGGTGGCGAAGCCGGGGGTGACGTAGTTGATCATCTCGTCGAGGCTGAAGTCGCGCCCCGGGCGCCGACGGTAGACGTAGCCGCGGGCATTGTCGCCCGGCTCGCGCGACCACTCCGAGGTCTCGTCGAGGTAGTTCAGGCCGAGGTCGTTGTCGATCGTCTTGGGGGCGAGCACCGTCGGCAGGTGGCGGCCCAGGGGCTGCATGCCGTTGAGCGTGCCGTCGCCGCCGATGCAGATCAGGCCGTCGACCTTCAGCCGCGCCAGCCGGCCGGCGACGCGGGCGATCGTCTCGGCGTCGTTGCCGTCGACGTAGTCGCGCGAGGCCCCCAGGATCGTCCCGCCTCGGGTCGCGTCGAGCTCGGGGATGCACTGGAAGAGCGGGTTCAGGTGGACGTGCGGCACCTGCGGGTTGAGCAGGCCGCTGAACCCCTTGATGATGCCGATGACCTCGACGCGGAGCTGGTTGGCCCGCTGCACGGCGCCGAGGATCGTGGCGTTGAGCGCGGGGGTGTCGCCGCCGGCCGTCAGGATCGCGATCCGCTTCATGGGTCTCCCCTCGTACGAGCCAGCCTCCACCCGATGCTCGCCCGGGGAGGGTCAGGCGAGGATCAAGGTCGGTCCGCCCTCGAGCTGCACGGCGTCGCCGAGGGCCATCTGCCGCCGCTTCCGCGTCTCGACCTCGCCGTTGACGCGGACGCGCCCCTCGGCGATCCACGCCTTGGCCTGGGCCCCGTGCTCGGCCCAGCCCGCGAGCTTCAGCACCTGCGTCAGGTTGATCGCCCGGTCGCCGACGACCAACCGCTCCGCTTCTCCCATCCGCCTCACCCCGTCCGCGACGCTGCTCGCAACGACGATCGCCGCGCCCCTTATCCTACCGCCCGGACCCCCGGACGGCCTAGATGCGACGGCCCTCCGCCCCGGCCTTGCCCCGCGGCCACGCCGGGCGTAGAACTCGTGGGGAGGATCATGGACCAATTCGTTCGAAGGGGAATTCGACCATGGCGACGGCGACCTTCGCCGCGGGCTGCTTCTGGGGCGTCGAGGAGGCCTTCCGGCGCGTGCCGGGGGTCGTCGACGCCGAGGTCGGCTACACCGGCGGCCACACGGACAACCCCTCGTATCGCGACGTCTGCTCCGGCCGCACCGGCCACGCCGAGGCCGTGCGCGTCGAGTTCGACCCGGCGCAAGTCTCCTACGATCGGCTGCTCGACGTCTTCTTCGAGATCCACGACCCCACCACCCCGAACCGCCAGGGGCCCGACGTCGGCTCGCAGTACCGCTCGGCGGTCTTCTACCACGACGACGACCAGCGCCGCGCCGCCGAGGCCGCCAGGGCCCGCCTCGACGCCGCCGGCCGCTTCCGACGGCCGATCGTCACCCAGATCGCCCCCGCCGCGACCTTCTGGCGCGCCGAGGAATACCACCAGCGCTACTTCCAGAAGAACGGCGGATCGGGTTGTCATATTTGATTGATGTGGAGATCTTATTATGTCGAACATGGCGATCGGTGCGGAGTTCCTCGGCGTGGCGCGGCGGCACCTCGCCGAGTCGATCGGGCGGGTCGAGCACTGCGTCGGGCAGCTCGACGACGCCCAGGTCTGGTGGCGGCCCGCCGCGGGCTTGAACGCGATCGGCAACCTGCTGCTCCACCTCGCCGGCAACCTCCGGCAGTGGGTCGTCGCCGGCGTCGGCGGCGCGACCGACACGCGCGACCGGCCGGCCGAGTTCGCCGAGCGCGGGCCGATCGCCAAGGGCGAGCTCCTCCGCCGCCTCCATGCCGCCGTCGCCGAGGCCGACGCCGCGCTCGCGGTCCTCGACCCCGCCCGGCTCACCGAGCCGCGCCGCATCCAGGGGTTCGACGAGACCGCCCTCTCGGCCACCTGGCACAGCCTCTCGCACCTGACCGGCCACGTCCAGGAAATCGTCCTCATGACCCGCCTCCAGCTCGGCGACCGCTACCGCTTCGCCTTCGTCCCCTCGACCCCCGAGCAAGGCGCGCCCCCTTGAACGTGCGTCTCCGAAGTGGTTAGGATTGACAGGGACGGATTTCCTCGATCCGCCCCCATTCCCCCGACGGAGGTCGACCATGCGACGGCCCCGGTTCTCGATCGCCAGCCTGCTGGGCGTGGTGGTGTTCGTCGCGGTGGGGTTGGCGGCGTTGCGGGCGGCGTCGCCGGCATGGGACGCGGGGTTGCTGGGGGTGACGCTCGGGGCGTTGCTCGTCGCGGTGCTGCTGGCCGTCCATCGCGCCGACCGTCGTCGGGCCTTCTGGCTCGGCTTCGCCCTGTTCGGCTGGGCCTATCTGTTGGTAATCCTCGCGCCGGGCGTCGAGCCGAGGCTACCGACGACGAAGTTCCTGACCTTCCTCGACTCGAAGCGGCCAAAGCCGACGGGGGGGGGCATCGCCGACCTCGACAATGATGGCAATCTCGACCTCTTGGTCGTCGACGCCGCGGGGCAGCTCAAGCCCCTGCAACGCGGCGGTTCGTTCGCCGACGTCTCCGTCGGCTCGGCGCCGGGCGGGGGCAACGGGCCGACCGCCTTCGCGACCTGGGCCCTCCCCGCCCGGTCGCGCCGCACGACCGAGGACTTCGTCCGCATCGGCCACTCGCTGTTCGCCCTGATGCTGGCGGTCGTCGGCGGCCTCGTCTCGCGGATGCTGCACGACTCGAAGCGGGGTCAGGAATCCGCCTGAATCGAACCGAGGACGGCGCGGACGTCGTCGATCGTCGGGGCGTCGGTCAGCTCGACGCGGCCGAGGCGGCGGGGGAGGACGAAGCGGAGGCGGCCGGCGCGGTTCTTCTTGTCGCGGGCCATGGCGTCGAGCAGGGCGTCGGCGTCGAGCCCGGGCGCGGCGACGGGCAGGCCGAAGCGGGCGAGGAGTGCGACGAGGCGTCCCGTCGTCGCGGCGTCGATCCAGCCGAGCCGTTCGGCCAGCCGCGACTCGGCGACCATGCCGACGGCGACGGCCTCGCCGTGGCGGAAGCGGTCGCCGTAGCCGGCGACGGCCTCGATCGCGTGGCCGACCGTGTGGCCGAAGTTCAGGACGGCCCGCAGGCCCGTCTCCTCGCGCTCGTCGCGCGCCACCACGTCGGCCTTCAGCTCGCACGATCGGACGATGATCCGCAAGATCGAGGACGCGTCGAGCGCCAGGATCGAATCGGCCTCGCGCTCGAGGGAGGCGAAGAACTCGGAGTCGAGGATGACGCCGTACTTGACGACCTCGGCCAGACCGCAGCGCAGCTCGCGCGGGGGGAGGGTCGAAAGCTTCGCGATGTCGATCCAGACGCCGGCCGGCTGGTGGAAGGCGCCGATGATGTTCTTGGCCTTCGGGTGGTTGACCCCCACCTTGCCGCCGACGGAGCTATCCACCATCGCCAGCAAACTCGTCGGCGCCATCAACAGCGGCAGGCCGCGCGCGAAGGTCGCGGCGACGAACCCGGCCAGGTCGCCCACGACGCCCCCGCCGACGGCCACGACGGCCGTATGCCGATCCGCCTTCATCTCGATGAGCTGATCGTAAAGCCGAGCCGCCTCGTCGAGCCCCTTCGACGCCTCGCCCGGCGGCACCACGGCCGATGTCGGCGCGATGCCGACGGCGGCCAGCCCCTCGGCGAACCGGCTCGCGAACGGCCGGACGTTCTCGTCGGTCACGACCAGCGCCTTGCCGCACCCCCGGCCGGCCCACGAGCGTTCGAGGCTCGCATGCGCGAACGGGCCGAAGCCGCCTGGGTCGTCGGCCACGACCCGGACGTCATACGTCCGCGACCCGAGGGGGACCGTCACGGCCTTGGCCGAGTCGTCGCCGTCCATGTCAGGTCTGGCCCGTCCACGAAGCGTCGGCGACCGCGCGCCATCGGGAGCGGATGGCCTCGGATTCGTCCTTCGGCAGCGGCCCGGCGGCGAGCAAGGTGGCGTTCTGCCGCCAGCGGTCGGGCTTCGTCGTGCCGACGATCGCCGTGTGGACCCCCGGCAATCCCAGGGTGAACCGCAGGGCCACCGACGCGGCCCGGGCGGGGTCCTTCAAGAAATCATAGTCTAACGTCTGGAGTCGTTCCCAGTACGTCTGGTGGTAGGCCAGCTCGGGCTTGCTCGAATACCGCCACGCGGCGTTGGCGATCGGTCGCTTGACGATGACGCCGACGTTGCGCTCGCGCGCCAGCGGCAAGGTCAGGTCGATGGCCTCCTGGTCGGCGATGCTGATGGAGGTCTGGAGCGTGTCGAACGCCCCGCACTCGATCGCGAACTTCGCCGCGCCGCCGTCGCCGCTGTAGCCGACGTAGCGCGTGAACCCCTTCTCGCGGGCCTTCTGGAGCGCGGCGATCACGTCGCCCTTGCGCAGCTCGGCCTCGGAGCAGCTATGCAACTGCACGAGGTCGACGCAGTCGGTCTTCAGCCGCTTCAGGCTGCGCTCGATGCTCGCGAGCAAGGACTCGGGCCGCCAGTCCTCGACGCCGGGCGCGTCGGGGTGGCCGCACTTGGTGAAGAGGTGGTAATCGCCGCGGCGGCGCGAGACGGCCCGGCCGATCAGCTCCTCGCTGGCGAGGTAGCACTCGGCGGTGTCGATGACATTCAGGCCCGCGTCGAGGGCCCCGTCGAGCAGGCGGGCGACGGCCTCGGGCTCGGCCTTCTCGAAGCCGATCTCCGCGCCGCCGAACCCCAGGACGCTCACGCGCATGTCCGTCCCGCCGAGCTGCCGCAATTCCATCGGTGTCGCCCCCCGTTTGGCCCCCGGTTCGCCTCGCATCTTACGCCTCGGCCCGCGGGCGCGACAACCCACGCGCCGGCTCAGGGCCGCAGCCAGGCGTCGAGATGTTGTGCGATGAAATCATCGTCATTGAGATCGGCATGGTCACGGCAGACGCGGTCGATCTCCGCCTCCTGGCCGGGGCCCAGGCCGGCGCGGGGGTCGAGGGTGCGGACGTCGTCGAGCAGGCCTTGCCGACGCAGGACGAGGTGGAGGCCGGCGATGCAGCCGCGGAAGTCGTTGGAGACGTCGAAGATCGCCGCGTTCGCGTCGGTCAACGCGACGGACTGGCGCAGCAAGTCCATCGGGATGGGAGCCTCCGAGCGCGCCAGGGCGTGGCAGGCGTCGAGCAACACGACCGCCCTCCTCGTCCAGACCGCCCACTGCCCGAGCAGGCCGCCGACGACCCGGCGCTCGACGGGGCGGCCGTTCACGACAAACCTGTAGGGCGTGACGAGGTCGAGGACGATGTGGTCGTCGTTGCCGGTGTAAAGCGCGATGTCGTCGCGGCCGGACTCGGCGACGGCGCGGACGACGTCGAGCGTCCGGTAGCGGTCGAACGGGGCGATCTTGATCGCGACCACGCGGTCGATCGCGGCGAAGCCGCGCCAGAAACGGTGCGAGAGGATCGGCCCACCCACGGCGCGCTGGAGGTAGAAGCCGACGAGCGGGAGGACCTCGGCGACGGCCCGGCAATGGTCGAGGCGCGCGGCGTCGTCGGCGAGGCCGGTCGCGGCGAGGCTGAGCAGGCCGGCGTGGTAGCCGAGCGATCGGGCCATTGCCGCCTCGGCGACCGCCTGCGACGTCGGGCCGCAGAGGCCGGCGACCCGCACCATCGGCACGGCCCGGGCGGCGTCGGCGCGGTCGAGTTCCTGGGCGGCGAGGGCGAGGACCGGCTCGAACAGGGCGTGCTCCGGGTCGCGGATCTCGAACTGGGTCGTGTGCACGCCGACCGCCAGGCCGCCCGCGCCGGCCGCGTCGTAGTAGCGGACGAGGGCCCGCTGGCGACGCTCGTCGAGCCGCAAGTCCGCCGTCAACGCCAGCGGCATCGCCGGGATCACCAAGCCCCGGCGGAGGGCGTCGAGCACCGGGGCGGGGATCGGTTGCGACATCGGGTCTCCTCCCATCATCCCCCGCTCAGAACCGGCCGTCGCGGACCTCGAAATGGGTCGGCTTGTCGAACGTCGGGCCGCCGCGGAGCAGCCAGTCGGCCGTCCACCGGAGGACCCGGTCGAGCGGGACCAGCGGCGGGCCGAAGAGTTCTCGGCAACGACCGCTGTCGCTCAGAAGCGCCTCGCCCGACTCCATGCCTTCGAACGCGACTTGCCGGCCGAGCAACACACCGAGACGGTCGGCGACGTCTCGCACCGACAGGACCTCCGGCCCGGTCACGTTGAGGACCAGCGGCGGCTTCGCGACGTGCTCCAATGCCCGCAGCGCGATCGCGGCGGCGTCCCCTTGCCAGATCGCGTTGAAGTGGCCCGTCGTCAGGTCGATCGGCAGGCCGTCGAGGATCCGACGCGCGAGATCGACGAGGACTCCATAGCGCATCTCGACCGCGTAGTTCAGCCGGAGGATCGCCATCGGCGTGCCGAGCGTCGCGCTCGAAAACGACAGGATGCGCTCGCGGCCGACGCAGCTCATCGCGTACTCGCCGCGCGGGTCGAGCGGGTCGTCCTCGCGCGAGCCGCCGCGTCCCTGAGGGATCAAGCCGTACACATTCCCCGTCGAGAGGGCGACGATCCGGCTCGCGCGGAACCGCCGCGCGACCAGGCCCGGCAGCAACGCGTTCACGGCCCAGGTCCGCGGCTCGTCCCCGGTCGAGCCGAACTTCCGGCCGGCCAGGAAGACGACGTTCGGAGCGTCCGGCAGCGCCTCCAGGGCACCGGGCTGGAGCAGGTCGCATCGGATCGTCTCGACGCCGAACTCCTGGAATCGCCCCTCGTCTTCCGGCGCCCCGAACCGCGCCACGCCGATCACCCGCCGCCGTACCCCGGCCTCCTCCGAGGCCCGCTTCGCCATCCGCGCCAGCGACGGCCCCATCTTGCCGGCCACGCCGAGCACGAGGATATCGCCCTCGATCCGGCCGAGGGACTCGACGACCGGGACCGGCGGCTCGCTCAGGAGGTCGTCGAGGGCGTCGATCGTCGGGATCGCATCTCGCATAGCAGATCTCAAATGTCCATTGTCCGATCGTCCTATCCCATCTCCGGCCCCGAGCTGGCCCAGATCATCGCGGGATCGTCATCGACTCGGTCGCCGCGGACCATCCTCAGCAGCTCGCGCCGCGGCACGAGGCCCGCCGCGCCGACGACCTCTCGGGCCGCCGCGTTCTCCACGGGGACATCGACGATGACCGGCCGGCCCCGATGCCGTGCGAGGGCGTCGGCCAGCAAGATGGAGCCCGCGTCCGGGCGCGCGATGCAAGGGCCGACCTGCGTCGCGATCGCGCCGGGGCGGGCCATGAGGTAGCCGTCGATCGCACCTGCCGACTCGAATATGCGGACGTCTTCCGGAGACTCGCCCGCCAGCCGGGAAAGGAAGTTGGCGCGGTCGGTCCCCGTGACGGAGCGGTCGAATGCGAGGATGTCGCCGACTCGCGCTCGCTCGAATCCTTGGATTCCCGCGAGCGAGACCTCAACGTCACGATGGCAACGTCCCTGGCTTCGAGACCCTTCCCCCCCGCCCCGGCCCTCCCCCACCAGGGGGGATTGGGAAAGATTGCAAATA
>DASZMJ010000214.1:0-39533 GCA_035551935.1 Isosphaeraceae bacterium | reverse complement strand
GCGGACGTCTCATGTGGAAGAAGCCGGGGGAGTCGGAGTTCCGCATCTTCCGGCCAGACATGTGACACCTAACCTCACCCAGAGAGATCGGCGAAGGGAATCGATCCTCCATCAAATGGATGAAGTCCCGGAAAGTACAGTTCAAGGGGCGAGGGGGAGAACTTGTCGGGGGTCGGGGGGATGGGCTACATTGGACCGTGGCCGCGGCGGGGTCGGGCCGGCTTGGTTCGGGCCCGAGGGCGCCGCGGCCTCCAGGAGGGGAGGTAGGTCGATGCCGCGCCGGAACCTGTTCGCGACCGCGATGATCGGGGCGATCTCGCTGCTCTGCTGGCAGTCGAGCCAGGGGGCCAAGCCGAAGGACGAGATGTACGAGCTGTACGGCCTGTTCGCCGACGCCGTCGAGCGGGTCGAGGCCAACTACGTGCGGCCGGTCTCGCGCCGCGAGCTGTTCGAGAGCGCGCTGCGGGGGATGCTCCAGGACCTCGACCCGCACTCGACGTACATCAGCGAGTCGGAGTGGCGGCAGTTCAAGAAGACGATCGAGGGGAGCTTCATCGGCATCGGCATCCAGGTCGGCTTCGACGAGCGGGCCCGGCGGCTGAAGGTCATCGCGCCGGTAGTCGGCTCGCCGGCGTATGAGGCGGGCGTCCTGGCCGGCGACATCATCACCGAGATCGACGGCAAGTCGACCGAGGGGCTGATGCCCGACAAGGCGGTCGAGGTGCTCCAGGGCAAGCAGGGGACGCCGGTGAAGCTGACGGTCGTCCACCCCGGCGCCGAGAAGCCCGAGACCTTGACGATGAACCGCGCCGTCATCGACATGCCGAGCGTCCTGGGCGACCGCCGCAAGGACGACGGCTCGTGGGACTTCCTGATCGACAAGGACAAGAAGGTCGGCTACGTCCGCGTCACCAGCTTCAGCCAGAACACGACCGAGGAGCTCAAGAAGGTCCTCGACGAGCTGAAGACGGACGGGATGAAGGCGCTGGTGCTCGACCTCCGCGACAACCCCGGCGGCCTCCTGAGCGCCGCCGTCGAGGTCTCGGACCTGTTCATCGAGGACGGCGATATCGTCAGCACCAAGGGGCGGAACGTCCGCGACAAGGTGTACAAGGCCCGCAAGGAGGAGACGTACACCGGCTTCCCGATGGTCGTCCTGATCAACCAGCACTCCGCCTCGGCCGCCGAGATCGTCTCGGCCTGCCTCCAGGACTACCACCGCGCCGCGATCGTCGGCCAGCGGTCGTACGGCAAGGGCTCGGTGCAGAACATCATCCCGCTGGAGGACAACCAGAGCGTCCTGAAGCTGACGACGCAGACCTACTGGCGCCCCTCGGGCAAGAACATCCACCGGTTCAAGAACGCCAAGGAGTCCGACGAGTGGGGCGTCTCGCCCGACAAGGGCCTGATCGTCAAGCTCACCGACGACGAGTACGTCGCCTGGGCCGACGCCCGCCGCGACCGCGACCTCTTCGCCCGCCGCAAGGACCCCAAGGCCAACGACAAGGAGAAGCCCGCCCCCGACGACCGCCAGCTCAAGAAGGCCCTCGAGGTCGCGCTGGCGAAGCTCGACGGGGAGAAGCCGACCAAATGACCCGCGGCCGGGCCGGATGATCTCGGAGGGGCCGCCGCATGCCGGGGCAGTCGGGTACGGGACGGGAATGGGTCCGGGTCGATCCCCGGACCCTCTGCCTTCCCCCGGGCCGCATCGGTGGGGCCGATCCCCTCAAGCTGGCGCGGCAGATCTCCAGACACGGCAAGAGTATGGATGGGATGCCTCCCCCGCTCGTGATCCGCGGCCGGGACGGGCAATTGCAACTCATCGACGGCGTGACCCGATCGACGCGGGTCGGCAAGCTGCTCCCCGGCCAGGAAGTGACCGTCGAGGTGATCGAGACGCGGCCTAACCTCAACCTCTCAGGCTTCCCCACCGTGGGGGACAAACTCCCATGATCCTTAGTCCATGGAATTCCTTAAAATCATCGATCGATCATCTTTCGGAATTGTATCCCGACATGCGGCTCGGCCAGCTCCTCGAGATGGTCGCCCTCCTGTCGAGCGAGGGGGTGCCCGTGGGCGTGGCCGAGGTCGAGGACGACCGGCTGCGCGACGCGGCGGAGGCCCACGCAAGGGGCCGGCGTCGTCGCCTGGAGATCGAGGGCGACCCGGAATCTGCTCGCCGGGGGCCGAAGGCCGAGTTGCTCGACGCACTCGGTCAAGCGTATCAGAATCAAGGCGATCGACGATTCGGCCGCTTCGTCGAGCGGCTGGCGGCGGCGACGGGGTCGAGGCTCTACGATGTCGAGGATGAGCAGCTCATCGCCGCCGCCCGGGGCCTCGACGTCGGCATGCGCTGAGGGACGGGAGGAGGGCTTGCCCGACGACCTCTTGATCCTGGCCCTCGAGACGACCTGCGACGAGACCGGCGCGGCGGTGCTCGAGGGCCCGAGGCCGCCGGGGGAGGGGGTGCCGAGGATCAGGTCGAGCGTGGTGGCAGGGCAGGTGGACCTGCACGGCCGGTTCGGCGGCGTCGTGCCCGAGATCGCGGCGCGGGCGCACGTCCGGCAGGTCCTGCCGGTCGTCGACGAGGCCCTCCGTCGCGCCGGCGTGGGCCTGGGCGACATCGGGGCCGTCGCCGTGGCGACGAGGCCGGGATTGGTCGGGGCGCTGGTCGTCGGCCTGACGGCGGCCAAGGCGCTGGCGCTGGCGCTCGACGTGCCCCTGGTCGCGATCGACCACCTGGAAGGGCACCTCTTCGCCTGCCAGCTCGCGCACCCCGACCGCGACGTCTACCCGTGCGTCGGCCTGGTCGTCTCGGGGGGACATACGAGCTTATTTGAATGCCGGGGGCCGATCGACGCGACCTTGCTCGGCGGCACGATCGACGACGCGGCGGGCGAGGCGTTCGACAAGGTGGCGAGCCTGCTCGGCCTGGGCTATCCCGGCGGCCCGGAAATCGAGCGGGTGGCGCGGTCGGGAAACCCGGCCGCCTATTCGTTCCCCCGGCCGTTCCTGCGCGACGACCGGCTCGCGTTCAGCTTCTCGGGGCTCAAGACGGCGGTGCTGTACGCCCTCCGCGGCCAGGACGCGCGCGGGGAGGCCGGGCCGCCATCGCCGGAGGTCGTCGCCGACCTCGCCGCGAGCTTCCAGGAGGCGGCGGTGGATGTGCTGGTCGGCAAGGCGCGGCAGGCCCTCCGGCGGGCCGGCCATCGCCGGCTCGGGGTCGGCGGGGGGGTCGCGGCGAACGCGAGGCTGAGGGAACGGCTCGAGGCGCTGGCGATCGAGGAAACGATGGAGTTGTTCATCCCTCCCCTGGCGCTCTGCACCGACAACGCGGCGATGGGGGGCATCGCGTTCGCGAAGCTCGCGGCGGGCCAGGTGGCCGACCTCGACATCGACGTGACCGCGGGCCTGGTGCGACCGGGGCGCTGATGGCGACCCGATCAGGCCGGGGGTCGCGGGCGGGAGGGGGTCATCGTCGTGCCGACGGCGAGGGCACGCTGCTGGGCCCCGAGGGCCTGCCGGCGCTCGAGGGCGCGGGCCTGGGCGTCGGGGACGCCGCTGGGCGCGTTCGGCCTCGGGGGGTTCGTCGCGTGGGGGCGGTCGGTTCGTGGGCGCATCGGCTGATGGATCCTGGGTGGTGGCGACGTCCCGGCGGCCGGCCGCCGTGGGCCCTCAAAGGGACATAGTGAGAATCCCGGGCCGGAGGACACGGAAAATGACCGAGGAGCGAATGGCCGGGCCGTCGTTGTCGCCGGGGGACGCGATGTCGGAATTCGAGGACATCGGTGGGATCGTCCTGGACGCGGTCGGGACTTTAATCGAAGCGTCGCCGAGTGTGGCCGTCGCCTACGCCGAGGCGGCCCGTCGGCAAGGCGTCGAGGTCGACCCGGGACTCGTCCGCGAGCGGTTCCGTCAACACTTCGGCGCCGACGAGGCCGACGAGCTCCGCGGCGCGCTGTCGACCGACGAGGCCCGCGAGCGCGACCGCTGGCGGCGACTCGTCGGCCTCGTCCTGCCCGAGCTGCCCGACCCGGCCCGCGGCTTCGACGAGCTCTGGGGGCACTTCGCCCGCCCCGACGCCTGGCGCTGCTTCGACGACGTGCCCGCGGCCCTCGACGCCCTCGAACGCGCCGGGGTCGCCGTGCGGATCGGCTCGAACTTCGACGGCCGGCTCCGCTCGGTCGTCGCCGGCCTGCCGGCGTTGGCGGGGCGATCGGGGGGCGTCGTGATCTCGTCGGAAGTCGGCGTCCGCAAGCCGCATCCGGGCTTCTATCGCGCGGCCGTCGCCAGCCTGGGCCTTCCCGCGGGGCGCGTCCTGTTCGTCGGCGACGACCCCGGGCACGACGTCGAAGGGCCCCGTCGGCTCGGCCTGCGGGCGGCGTTGATCGATCGCGATGGGCGACACTCCGACACCGACGCCCCGCGGTTCGACGGGCTCGGCCGGCTGGTGGCGGCGGTGCTGGGGGTTGCACCGGGACCGGCCGGGTCGCCGATAGAAGAGGGGGGATGACTTCGGCTTGTGCGACGGGGGGCCATGCATTACCATCCCCGCCCGGCGAGGACCCGACCCGCCCCGCCCGCGGGACGCCGAGCGCCTTTCACGGAAGAAAGGGGGCGAGAGTGGTCGCGACGGTGGAAGAGCTGGCCGCCCTGGTCCAGGGGCGCCTGGTCGGCGACGGCAAGGTCGCGATCCGGGGCGCCCGGCCGGTGGCCGAGGCCGGGCCCGGCGACATCACGTTCGTCGACGACGAGCGCTATGCCAAGCTCCTGCGCGGCTCGCCCGCCTCGGCGGCGATCGTCGGGCCGCATTTCCGGGTCGCCGCCCGCGACGACCTGCCGGTCATCGAGGTCGCCGACCCGCTCGGCTCGTTCATCGCCGTCCGCGGCCACCTGCTCGGCCGCGCCGCGGCGCGGCCGGTCGGCGTCCACCCGTTGGCCTGCGTCGCCCCGACGGCCAGGCTCGGCGAGGGCGTGGCCGTCTACCCGTTCGCCTACATCGGCGACGGGGCCGTCGTCGGCGACGGCTGCACGATCCACCCCGGCGCCGTGGTGGGCGACCGCTGCGTCCTCGGCCGCGACGTGGTGCTCCGTCCCAACGTCGTCCTCTATGACGGCGTGACCCTGGGCGATCGCGTCGAGGTCCACGCCGGCACCGTGCTCGGCGGCGACGGCTTCGGCTACCGCCTCCAGGACGGCCGGCACGTCAAGGTCCCCCAGACCGGCACCGTCGAGGTCGGCGACGACGTCGAGATCGGCGCCAACTGCGCCATCGACCGCGGCACCTTCGACGCCACCCGGATCGGCGCCGGCACCAAGATCGATAACCTCGTGATGATCGGCCACAACAACAAGATCGGCCGACACAACCTGCTCTGCGGCCAGGTCGGCGTCGCCGGCAGTTGCCGGACCGGCGACCACGTCGTCATGGCCGGCCAGGCCGGCATCAAGGACCACACCGAGATCGGCGACCGCGTCGTCGTCGGCGCCCAGGCCGGCGTCCACCGCAATATCCCCGGTGGCACCCAGGTCCTCGGCTCGCCGGCCATCCCCGTCAAGGAACAGCGCCACATCTTCGCCATGATCGCCCGCCTCCCCGACATGCACCGCCAGCTCCGCGAGCTCGCCTCCCAGGTCGCCCTGCTCACCGCCGCCCTCCCCCCCGAGGCCAACCCCGAAGGGGACCCGACCGGCTTCTGAGCGGGTGGGCGAGGGGAGGGCAGGGGACAGAGGACAAAGGGCGGAGGACAAAGGGCGGAGGGGAGATGATCGCCGAGTCGAGCTGTGAATGGCTGATGAAATCGTCCCATTGTCGATGACTTCCTGTTTGCCATCTGCCCTTTGTCCTTTGTCCCCTGCCATCCCCCTTCCCCCGGAGAACCGAGCCGTGCCGACGACCGCCGCGAGCCGACGAACGACGCGGGGCCGGGCGACGAATGCCAGGCCGATCGGCTTGCTGGCCGGCAGCGGCCGGTTCCCGATCCTCTTCGCCGAGGCGGCGAAGCGGCAGGGGCTGCCGGTCGCCTGCGTCGGCATCCGCTACGAGGCGAGCGAGGAGCTGCGCGGGCTCTGCGACGACTTCCGGCTCGTCGGCGTCACCCGGCTCGGCGGCATGATCCGCGCGTTCAAGGCGATGGGCGTCGAGCAGGTCGTCATGGCCGGGAAAGTCACGAAGAACGTGATGTACACGCCATTTCGCGTCGTCCGGCTGATGCCCGACCTGCGGATGTGGAACTTCTGGTACCGCCGCCTGACCGGCGACAAGAAGGACGACTCGATCCTGCTCGGGGTGATCGCCGAGTTCTCCCGCGACGGCCTGGACTTCGGCTCGGCCCTGGACTTCTGCCCGGAGTTGCTCGTGAAGCACGGCGTACTGACCCGGCGCGGGCCCTCGGCGGCCGAGCGCGCCGACATCGAATTCGGCTGGGCCCTGGCCAAGGAGATGGGCCGGCTCGACGTCGGCCAGTCGGTCGCCGTCAAGGAGCGGGCGGCCTTGGCCGTCGAGGCGATCGAGGGGACCGACCGCTGCATCGAGCGCGCCGGCACGCTCTGCCGCGCCGGCGGCTGGACGCTGGTGAAGGTCGCCAAGCCGCAGCAGGACATGCGGTTCGACGTCCCGACGATCGGCGTCGCCACCGTCGAGAACCTCGGCCGCGCCGGCGCCCGCGTGCTGGCGATCGAGGCCGGCAAGACGATCGTCATCGACCGGGCCGACGTCGTCGCCCTGGCCGACCGCCTCGGCCTGACGATCGTCGCGCTCGACCCGGCCGAGGTCGCCGCCCGAGGCTGAGGCGGTTTCCCGCGAAGAGCGTTCGTATTTCCATCTGTCTTGCTTCCAGGTTCGAGGGATCGCCGATGGACCTCGCCGACGGGTCGCCGACCGCCGCCAACCCGCCGGGCCGCCGCCTCGGCGACCGCCGCCTGATCGTCGGCCTGGCGGCGGCGACGATGCTCGCCTTCGCCGTCGCGCCGACGGTCAACGCGGCCCTGGGAAAGAAGAACAAGGACTACACGCTCTGGTACCGGACCGGCCGGCTCGTGCTCGACGGGGGCGAGCTCTACCCGAAGGACACGCGGCTCTTCCCGTTCATGTACCCGCCGTCGTGCGCGGCGTTGCTCGCCGTCGGCAGCCTCGCCGGCGAGCCCGCGATGGTCCTCGGCCTGATCGCGATCAACTCGGCCGCCTGGGTCGCCGCGGCGTTGCTGTCGGTCGCGTTGGCGACGGGCGGCGCATGGCGCAGGCATCCGCTGCTCTACGTCGTGCCCACCTTGGGCGTGATCGCATATATTCATGATACCTATCTTCTCGGACAACCCAACTTACTCTTGCTCGCGTTGATGCTCGGCTCGTTCGCCTGCCTGCGCGGCCGTCGGCAGGTCGCGGCGGGGGCGCTGATCGCGCTGGCGGCGGCGATCAAGGCGTTCCCGGTGCTGGCGATCGGCTACCTCGTCTATCGCCGCGCCTGGAAGGCGACGGCGGCCCTGGTGGTGACGCTGGCGCTGCTCCTGATCGCGCTGCCGATGCCGTTCCGGGGGCCGTCGCGGGCGTGGGACGACCTGGCGACGTGGACGATGGGCATGGTCCTCAAATATGACGAGGGGAGCATCGCCCAGCGCCCCGAGCGCTGCTTCAGCTACAAGAACCAGTCGCTCGTCGCGCTGTCGAACCGCCTGCTCCGCGCCGTGCCGGCCGACGGCGAGGCGAAGGACGGCTGGTACGTCAACGTCGTCGACCTCGACTTCCACGCCGTCAACGCCGTCGTCGCCGCCTGCGCCCTCGGGCTCGGCCTGGCCTTCCTCGCCGCGATGCCGCTCCGCGAGGGCCGGGCCCGGCCGACGTCGCGGTACGAGGAGGCGATGCTGCTCATCCTGATCATCATCTTTTCGCCTCTTTCGTTCAATTATTCATACGTCTGGCTCATGTACCCGCTGACCGTCGGCCTCGGGCTCGTGCTCGAGGAGCCGGCCGGCTCGCGGGGGCGGAGGCGTTGGGCGGCCTGGTTCGCGACGGCCCTCGCGATCCTGGCGGTCACGATCCCGTTCCTGCGCGAGGCCCACGCGTACGGCAGCCTGATCGCGGCGGCGCTCTGGCTGTTCGCGGGCCTGGGCCTGCGGTCGGCCCGCGAGCTGGCCGAGGCGGGGGAATCGACGTCGATCGGGGCCGTCGCCGGGCTCTTGCCGGCCCGGCGCTGGGCGATGGTGCTCGGGGCGGCCGGGGCCGTCGCGGTCGTCGCCGGGTCGGTCCTCTCGATGAAGTGGTACGACTGGTTCGAGAAGCGCACGGCGGTCGTCGAGCCCGGCCGGATCGTCCGCGGCGGCTGGCAGCGGCCGGGGCCGCTCCGCAAGCTGATCGAGCGGGAGAAGATCAAGACCATCGTCACCTTGGTGGACATCCGCGAGGACTCGCCGCGCTACCTCGACCAGGCGAAGGTCGTGCGCGAGACGGGCGTCCGCTGGTTCATCCTGCCGATGCCCGGCTCGACCGCGACGACGGAGCAGATGGCCCTGGCCGCCGACCTGATCGGCAACCCCGCGCTCCAGCCGGTGTACTTCCACTGCGTCGCCGGCCACCACCGCTCGAACCTGGCGCAGGCCGCGTACCGCATCCGCCACGACGGCTGGTCGGCCGAGCGCGCGTGGTGGGAGCTGATGCACCACCCCTGGACGCAGGCCGAGGGGGACTGGGACGACCGCCGGCTCATCGAGCGCTTCGACGCCGACCCCGTCGCCCACCGGGCCGGCTCGCCCGCCGCCCCTTTCTGGGCCGCCCGGCTGCCCGACCCGTCGCATCCCCCCGCCGCCGAGACGCGCTGAGCGACCGATCGAATGATCGAGATTTCAGGAGGATGAAAAATAATGAGCGCCGCCTTGCTCGATGAAGTGAAGAAGATCAACTGGTTCCACACAATCGACCTCGGCGGCGGCGTGACGACGCCCGGCTTCGACCCGACGCCGTCGAAGCTCCAGTGGCTCCGCTTCCCGGAGGACCTCCGGGGCAAGACGGTGCTCGACATCGGCGCCTGGGACGGCTTCTTCTCGTTCGAGGCCGAGCGCCGCGGGGCGGCTCGCGTCGTGGCGATCGACTCGGCCGCCTGGCAGGACCCCCGCGTCGGCCGCGCCGGCTTCGACCTGGCGCACCGCACGTTCGGCTCGAAGGTCGAGCCGGTGACGATGGACGTACTCGACCTCAATCCCGTGCAGCCCGGTACCTTCGACCTCGTCCTCTTCCTCGGCGTCCTCTACCACATGGCCCACCCGCTGCTGTCCCTCCAGCGCGTCGCGAGCGTGACGAAGGAACATTTGATCCTGGAGACCCACGTCGACCTCACCGAATGCAAGCGGCCGGCGATCGCCTTCTACCCCGCCGACGAGTGCGCCGGCGACATCTCGAACTGGTGCGGCCCGAACCGCGCGGCGGTCGAGGGGATGCTCAAGAGCGTCGGCTTCCGCAAGGTCGAGGTCGTCAAGACCGTCCCCGTTGCCTACGACGTCCGCGGCGCCCGCCGCGACAGCCTCGGCCGGATGGTCTTCCACGCCTGGAAGTGAGCCGCGACGGAAGGGCCTGCGGCCCATCATGTCAATCGGTCCGCCCGCAGGTGCCCGCCGCCACTCCCGGAGCCGTGCCCTGTCCCAAGGGCCATCAGCTCTCCGTTTTCGACGGGCGGCGCGCGGCACCCCGCGCAGCGCCCGGGGGTTGCGCCAGCATCCGAAGCTGTGAAGGGGTGAGCATTTGGATGATCTGCTCGTCCGCGAAATCCATCGAGGAGCGGGTCTCGCGTTCCATCCGCTCTGCCACCAACTGACCACCGGGCTGATTGCGGAGGACTCCGTGTCGGTAGGTCAGCGTCTCGGCAAACCTCTGAGCGGCGCCATACGTGTCCTCGATGAGGGACTCGATGTTCTGCCGCTGGGCCGCCGATAGGCCCAACATCGAGGCCAGGATCGGATGCTGCAACGCCGACGTCCCTTCCCGCTCCCAGACGACCTTGAGGCAGAGGTGCGCCTGGTCCATGGTCAGGATGCCGAGCACCGCGACCGTCTCGGCGTAGGCGCAGAGCTCCTGAGGGAGGGCTTCGCAACCCTCGAACACCCTCTTCGCCAGGATGGCCCGGGGTGGGAGGGGCTCGTCATCGAGGTCGCGAGTCAGGCCGGCCCGGAGGATCGCGACGGTCAGTTCATCGAGTCGCATTGCCAGGCCGGTCTGCTCTCTTGAAAGACTTGCAGGATCCACCCTTGCAGGACCCACCCGCGGCAGCTTCTGGAGCGCCTTCATTTGAGCAACGGGGGGGAGAAGATTGATCGCGTAGGGCGATCCCGGCTGGAACCTCAGGTCACCCAGGAGCGCCTCGAAGACTCGCCCGGGATGCCAGCAGGAAGCCGCTTGCTGTCGCAACGTCTCCGCCAGATCGGTTGCCGACCGCCCGTCGTCCGCCTCGGGCTTCGAGACCGATGGCCGCAGGAGCCACCGCTCGCCCTTCCATCCCGCGGCCTTCCGCCACCGCCGCGCCTGATCCGCGGTGAGGATCCCTTCGAGCGCGATCGCTTCGGCATGCGCGACGATGCGCGCGCGCCGCCGCTCCCCCCGTGCCGAGAGCCGATCCGCCAGGACGTCAGCGTCCGCGTCCAGGTCGTCGAGCAGCCAGTGCCGGACGATGGGCGCGGGTGAGGGCGTCGAGCTGGCGGACGTGGGCTTCCTGCTGCCTGGAGGGGGAGAGCCCCTTCGACTTCCGCCACTCGGGATCGAGGAGGTCGGCGAAGAGTCGCGAGAACCTCGGCGTATCCAGCGCCGCGGCCTCGGCCCTGAGTTCCGCCACGATCGCCGCGCGCGACCGCGGAGGTGTCGGCCGCGAGGCGCGGCCGACCTGGGCGTGCGCGGCGAGGCCGGGGCCCATCGCGACGAACATGAATACGTGATATCTTAAACGCATCGAAATCTCCTCCTTGATGCCCGAGATCCTTGCCGGGATGGCGACGGATCGCCTTTCCCCGGCCAGGGGCCCTGAGATCCGCGAAGACTCCGGCGAGGAGTATACAGACACGCCCCGGGGGCCGGGTAGGCCAGCCGGCCCCCAGGTGCCTCCGCGGAAACGAGATTCAAGGACAGGAGGATCGCGACGGGGGCGACGACCGCCCCGCCGCGACGGTCCTGAGCTCCGGTTTCGGGCCTCGGACGACCCATTCCCATCAATTATCGTCGATCTGATGAGGTCGGCGGCGTCCGGGGTACGCGCGAGGCACTGGGGGCGCGGAATCGACGCCGGGTTACAATGGCGGTCATGGCCGCCGGGACGAAGGGACGCGGCGGGAGACCGGCTTCGACTCGTTGGGGGAGACTGACCGTGAGAATCGGCCCGATCGCGACCGGAGTGCTCATGTTCATCGCCGCGATGCCCATCGGCGTCGTCGACGCGGCCGACGCCGGGGCGGAGTTCGCCGGGGTCGTCGACGACTACTTCGACGCCCGCTTCGCCTTCCGGCCCACCGAGGGGACGGCCGCCGGGTTGCACCAGTACGACGCGCGGCTCGACTCGCTCTCGCACGCCAAGATCGGCGCGCGGATCGGCGAGCTGAAGGGGCAGCTCCAGCGGCTCGGCGCGATCGACCGCGCCAAGCTCTCGCGCGACGAGGCCATCGACGCCGAGTTCCTCGACGGCAAGATCCGCGGCGAGCTGCTCGACCTGGAGACCTTGCGGACCTGGCAGGTCAACCCGATGACCTACGCCGCGTTGCCCGGCGAGGCGATCGACGGGCTCATCAAGCGCGAGTTCGCCCCGGCCGCCGACCGCCTCCGCGCCGTCATCGCCCGCGAGCACGCCATCCCCGACCTGTACTCCGTCGCCCGCGCCAACCTCCAGGACCCGCCCAAGGAGTTCACCGACCTGGCCCTCCGCATGGCCAAGGGCTCCGTCGGCTTCTTCGAGGGCGCCGTCGCCTCCTGGGCCAAGGCCGCCGCCAAGGACGACCCGGCGCTCCTGCGCGAGTTCGCGCGGGCCAATGCCGCCGTCGTCGCCGCGGCGAAGGAGTTCGCGCACTGGCTCGAGACCGACCTGAAGCCGCGCTCGAGGGGCAAGTACGCCATCGGCGCCGACAACTTCCGGGCGTTGATGAAGTACGACGAATTGGTCGACCTGCCCCTCGACGAGCTGCTGGCCCGCGGCGAGGCCCAGTTGGCGAAGGATTACGAGGCGTTCGTCGCGACCGCGAAGGAGATCGACCCGCACAAGTCGCCGGCCGAGGTGATGAAGTCGCTCTCCGACGCCCACCCGACGGCCGACGACCTGATCCCCTCGGTCCGGCGGTCGCTCGAGGCGGCGCGGACGTTCGTGGTCGACAAGGAGCTGGTGACGGTGCCGTCGCAGGTCCGGCCGCGGGTCGAGGAGACCCCGCCGTACGCCCGCGCCGGGTCGTTCGCGTCGATGGACACGCCCGGCCCGTATGAGACCCGGGCGACCGAGGCGTTCTATTACGTGACCCCGGTCGAGAAGGACTGGACCGCCGAGCACGCCGAGGAGCACCTGCGGCTCTACAACGCGCCGGTGGTGGCGATGATCAACGTCCACGAGGCGTACCCCGGCCACTTCCTCCAGTTCCTGTACGCCCCGCGGTTCCCGACCAAGGTCCGCAAGCTGCTGTCCTGCGGCACGAACGTCGAGGGGTGGGCCCACTACTGCGAGCAGATGATGGTCGACCAGGGCTTCGGCGGCGGCGACCCCAGGGTCCGCCTGGCGCAGCTCCAGGAGGCCCTCCTCCGCGATTGCCGCTACGTCGTCGGCATCAAGCTCCACACCGCCGGCTGGACCGTCGAGCGAGGCGCCAGGCTCTTCGTCGATAAGGGCTTCCAGGAGCCCGCCAATGCCTTCGAGGAAGCCCGCCGCGGCGCCTACAACCCGACGTACCTCTACTACACCTTCGGCAAGCTCCAGATCCAGGACCTCCGCGACGAGTATCTCCGCGCCAAGGGCGGCACCCTGAGGGATTTCCACGACGCCTTCGTCGCCCAGGGCGGCCTGCCGATCCGGCTGATGCGGAGGATCTTGCTGCCGTGAGCCGACGCGCGACCGGGCCCTCGTCCGTCTTCCCCTGGGAGAGGGGGGAAGACGGCGATTCGGCCTCGGGGACTTGTGGCGGCCCGGGCGTCTGTTATGCTTGAGGGAAGTTGAACGCCCCTCGGGGCGGCGCGACGACCGGCGCCGCGCCCCCGGCGCGTCATCCCCACCCCGCTTGTGCCGCCCGGCGCGCGACCGAATCGCGAACGCGAACGATCGATCCCCAAGGCCCGGGCGCCCTGCCCCTTTCTTTCGGAGCCGACACACCATGACCGAGCCCCAGGCCAGCGGCGGCGCGTCGCGGCGAGACTTCCTGAAGGCGACCGGCATCACGGTCGGGGCCTCGGCCCTGGCCGGCGTCGCGGTGCCGGCCGTGCACGCGGCCGAGGACAACACGATCCAGGTCGCCCTGGTCGGCTGCGGCGGCCGCGGCACCGGCGCCGCGTCGAATGCGCTGTCGGTCAAGAACGGGCCGATCAAGCTCGTGGCCATGGCCGACGTCTTCCAGGACCGGCTCGACAACAGCTTCGACCGGATCAAGGAGGAGCACAAGGACCTCGTCGACGTCCCCAACGACCGCAAGTTCATCGGCTTCGACGCCTACCGCAAGGCGATGGACTGCCTGAAGGAGGGCGACGTCGTCATCCTCGCCACCCCGCCGGCCTTCCGCTGGGTCCACTTCGGCTACGCGATCCAGAAGGGCATCAACACCTTCATGGAGAAGCCCGTCACCGTCGACGGGCCCTCGACCCGCAAGATGCTGGCGCTGGGCGAGGAGGCGCACAAGAAGGACCTGAAGGTCGCCGTCGGCCTGATGTGCCGCCACTGCGAGGCCCGCGACGAGCTCTTCAAGCGGATCCGCGACGGCCAGATCGGCGACATCGTCATGCTCCGCGCCTACCGGATGCACGGCCCGGTCGGCTCGGCCCTGACCGAGGCCAAGCCCGAGGGCATCAGCGAGCTGATGTACCAGATCAAGCGATTCCACGGCTTCCTCTGGGCCAGCGGCGGCTGCTACAGCGACTTCTACATCCACAACATCGACGAGTGCTGCTGGATGAAGGACGGCTGGCCCGTCAACGCCCAGGGCATGGGCGCCCGCTGCTACCGCGAGAACTACGTCGACCAGAACTTCGACACCTACTCCGTCGAGTACAACTTCGGCGACGGCGCCAAGCTGTTCCTCGAGGGGCGGACCATCCAGGGCTGCCACCAGGAGTTCGCCAGCTACGCCCACGGCACCAAGGGCACCGCCGTCATCTCGACCAGCTCGCACACCCCGGCCCGCTGCCGGATCTACAAGGGCCGCGGCTTCGACAAGAAGGACCTCACCTGGCACTACCCCCAGCCCGAGGCCAACCCGTACCAGCTCGAGTGGGACCACCTCGTCGACGCCATCCGCAAGAACAAGATCTACAACGAGGTCCGCCGCGGCGCCGAGGCCAGCCTCGTGACCAGCATGGGCCGCATGGCGGCGCACACCGGGCAGGTCGTCACCTTCGACGACATGCTCAACTGCCCCCACGAGTTCGCCCCCGACGTCGACAAGCTGACGATGGAGAGCCCCGCCCCCCTGCGGGTCGACTCCTCCTCGGGCCACTACCCCTGGCCCCAGCCCGGCATCGTCACCGACCGCGAGTATTGAGCCGGCCGCCCGCGCCCGGGGCCGACGCCCCGGGCACGACTTTTTTCTCGTCATATGAGAATCCAATTTAGCGTCGCCCGGATCATGGGACTCGTCGCCCTGGCGGCGCTCGTCCTGGCCGGTGCCGGCAGGATCAAGCCGCTCGACATCCTGGGTATTTGTCTTGGAATCCTGATAGCCCTTCGGATCATCCAGATGAGTTCCGCCCGGCCGCGGCCGGGCGGCGCTCCTTGAGCCGTAGCCGTAGGGTCCGCTCTTGCGGACCATCTTCCATGTGGTCGTGGAAGATGGTCCGCAAGAGCGGACCCTACGGGGAAGCCGATGGGAAGCTCGAGGTCTCCGATCCGATGAGCACCGACGTCGTCGTCGACTGCCCGCAGTGCGGCAGCCGCCTGAGGGTGCCCGGGGCGCACCTGGGCAAGCGGGTCAAGTGCCCGGCGTGCGGCACGATCGTCGCGACCGTGCGGCCCGAGGCCGAGGCCGAGGCCGTCCCGGCCGCCCGCCCCGCGCCCCGCAGGCCGGCGCGTGAGTTCGAGCCGCTGCGGTTCGGCGTCCGGGTCAAGTACGACCCGGCCGGGATCTTGAAGGGATCCTATCAAGGCGAGCTCTCGGCCGAGGGGCTGGTGCTCCGGAAGCCGAAGCGGGATGAGGTCGAGGCGAGCTTCCCGGTCGGCACGCCCGTCAGGTCGCCGGGCCAGGGCATACTGGAGCTCAAGGGCAAGGGCCGCGTGCTGACCCTCGTCGTGGCCCGCTGGAACTCCTACAACGAACGCCTGGCCGACGACCTCGCGCGGTTCCTGGCCGGGGAGATCGACCTGATAGAAGGGACCGATTACGACATCCCGAGGCCGCTGCTGGTGCTGGCACTGCTGCCGATCGGCATCGGCGCGGTGGGCATGTCCGGCGGTGCCCTCGGCGGCGGAGTCTGCGGCGGGATCGCCGGGGGCCTGATCACGGGGAACCTGGCCATCATCCGCCGCGAGCGCTGGCCGATGGGGGTGCGGGTCGCATCGTGCGTGGGGTTGAGCCTGGTCGGCTACGCGACGTTGGCCCTGTTCTTCGTCGCCCTGGCCGTCGGCATGCGACGGGCCCAGCCGCCCGCGCCGCCGGCCCAGGGGCCGACGCCCCGGCCGGTGGTCGCGCCGAAGGCCGTCGATCCGGGCCCCAAGGCGAAGGCCCCCGAAGGCGGCTGGGGGGCGGTCGAGGACCCGGACGGCGACTGCGAGGCCCGGGTCGTCGGCGACGCGGCGACGATCGAGGTGCCGGGTACGGTCCACGACCTCGCCATGCCGCCGGGCAAGGCGAACGCCCCCCGCATCCTCCGGCCGGTCGACGGCGACTTCACCGCCGAGGTGCGGGTCGTCGGCGAGGTCAAGCCGACCGACCCGCCGGCCGGCGCCTACGGCGTCGCCTACCACGGCGCGGGGCTCTTCCTGCGGAGCAGCGGCGGCGAGATGGTCCGGCTGGAGCGGGCGGCGTTCGTCCGCGGCGGCCGGCTCACGACGTACGTCAACTTCGAGCTCCACCGCACCAGCGGCTGGCCCGACAGCGTCGGCCACGCCGTCGCCGACGGCCCGGTCCGGCTCCGTCTCCAGCGGCGCGGCGACCAGATGCTCGGGGCGTTCAGCACCGACGACGGCGCCTCCTGGACGAGCCTGCCGCCCAAGCAGCTCCGCTCCAGCCCGCCGCGCGTGAAGGTGGGCGTCGCCGCGGTGAACACCGCCGCCAAGCCGTTCACGGCTCACCTCGAAAGGCTGACAATTCAGACCCCTTGACGAGAGGAATCCGGACCTCCCGAGGATCGCCCGACGCGTCCCGAGAGACCTCCCCGACCATGTTCGACACGCCGACCGTCCGCTTCTTCCTCGCCGCCGGCGCCCTGATGGCCGTCGTGGTCGTCGGCTTCTGGCTCGTCCAGCGGCTCCGACCCCGGCCCGAGTCGCTCGCGTCGTCCGACGCCGAGGACGCCGACGACCTGCTGGACCAGCTCCGCGACGCCCTCGACGCCGGCGAGATCGACGAGGCCGAGTACCGCCGCGTCCGCGAGACCATCGATCGCCGCAAGCCGTAGCCGAGGGCCTTCTTCTCGGAGCAGGCACGTTCCGCGTGCCGTCCGCCTCCCCCGGAAGATGGGGAGGCGGACGGCACGCGGAGCGTGCCTGCTCCGGGGGAAAAAGTGGCCACCCCACCCCAACCTACTTCTTCTTGGTCTTCTCGCGCTTGGCGGTCCAGGTGTACTCGTTGCTGCGGCCGTCGTCCTCGACGAGGACCTTGCCGTCGATGGTGTCGTCGCCGTCGAGCTTGCCGTTGTACTCCGAGCGGCGCTTGCCGCGGAGGACGGAGAAGCTGACCTTCTTGCCGTCGACCTTCAGGTCGTTGACCTTGACGGCCTCGAGGTCGTCGAACCGCTCGCGGGCGGCGAGCTTGGCGCCGGTGCCCTCGACCTCCAGTACGTGCTTGTGCTCCGTCCCGTCGGGGCCCTTCCAGCTCCAGGTCCACGAGCCGGCGAGCTTGGGGGCGTCGTCGGCGCGGGCCGCGGCCCCGGGGATGGCGAGCAGCAGGACGAGTCCGAAACCTCGTGCGAACGTCAACATGGGTGAACTCCTTGTGTGTCGATCCAATTCAACTCAACAGCAACCACCATGCCGGCCGGCGCGTCAGTAGGTCCGGCGGACGCGGGAGGAGTCGCGCGCCGGGTTGATGCCGAGGGTGCTCTCGGCGATGAAGGCGACGAACTCGGCGACCTCGGCGACCTGGCCGAGGTCGGTGGCGATCCGCTCCAGGGCCGCGGCCTGGCTCCGGCCTTCCTTGTACAGGATGCGGAACGCGGCGCGGAGGGCGTTGATCGACTCGGCCGGCACTCCCGCGCGGCGGAGGCCGACGACGTTCAGGCCGGAGACGCTGTTGTAGCCCTGCTGGAGGACGAACGGCGGGATGTCCTTGGAGGTCGAGCCGAGCCCGCCGAGCATCGCCAGCCGGCCGACCCGGACCCGCTGCTGGATGGCCGCGTGGCCCGAGAGGATGCAGCCGTCGTCGAGCTGGACGTGGCCGGCGACCAGCGCGCCGTTGACCAGCGTGCAGCCGTCGCCGACCTTGCAGTCGTGGCCGAGGTGCGAGCCGATCATCATGTAATTGCGGTGGCCGACACGCGTCTCGCCCCCGGCCTCGGGGGTGCCGCGGTGGACGGTCACGTGCTCGCGGAAGACGTTGCCGTCGCCGATCGTGAGGCGGGTCGACTCGCCGCGATAGCCCTTGTGCTGCGGCCCCTTGCCCAGCACGGCGCCGTGGCCGACGAAGTTGTCGCGGCCCAGCGTCAACGGCCCGCAGAGGCAGGCGTGCGCCTCGATGACGCAGCCGGGCCCGACCCACACCGGCCCCTCGATGATCGCGTAGGGACCGACCTGGACGTCGGGTGCCAGGTCCGCCTCCAGGCTGATGATGGACGTCGGGTGGACGAGATCCGACACGCCTGTCGTCATCGCCATCCTCCTCCATGTTCCGGCGAAGCTCGGCGGACCTCCTGTCCCCCGCTTCATCGACATCGGCCCCGGTGGCCGCGAACTTCAACGATCCTCGGAATTCCTCCGATCTTGGCGCGTTTGCCGCGTGATACGACTCAACGAATGGGGACGACTTGACGACTCTTGACGCCCTCGACCTCCGCCTTGCACGTCGCCAGCGCCTGGCGGGCGAGCAGGCCCGAGAGCTCCGCCGGCGTGTTGCCGGCGGCCACCCCGCCGACGGCCGCCTCGAGCTCGCGGGTGAACCCGGCGATCGGGTCGCCCGGGCCCAGCTCGGGCCGCTCGACGGTCCCGTCCGGCAGGATCACCGACACCGGCGTCACCGCCGGGGCGACCCCCTGGAGGTTCGCGAACGAGAAGGTCAACGTCGCGTGTTCCAGGTAGATCTCGTACCCGTGCGTGAACGGCCGGCCCGCCTGGCTGAGCGCCCCCGAGACCGCCGAGATGGCGAGGTCGCTGTTCTCATACAGGTATTGCGTCGTCAGGTGGACGACCGCGCCCCCCTCGACGACCCCCCGCGCGTGGACGGCCGACGGCGGGCCGGCCAGCAGGCCGATGAAGTGGGTGTCGTGGATGTGCAGGTCGATCGCCGGCCCGCCGCTGCGGTCGGCGTCGGCGATCCCGCTGGACCAGTCCGGCTTCGAGATCACCCGCGTGAAGTGCGCCGCCCGGAGCCTCCCGTATTTCCCGGAGGCCACCGCCTCGCGGGCGAAGGCGAACTCGGGCAGGAACGGCAGGACCTGCGCCACCAACAGCATCCGGCCGTTGGCCGCCGCCGCGTCGAGCATCGCGTCCGCGTCGGCCACCTCCAGCGCGATCGGCTTCTCCACCAGCACGTGCTTGCCCGCCTCCAGCGCCCGGATCGCCATCGTCGCGTGCTCGTCATTCGGCACGCAGAGGTCCACGAGGTCCACCTCCGCGTCCGCCAGCAAGTCCGCGAAGTCCGCGTGCCGATGCACGCCCGAGAGGTCCATCTGCTCGCCCCTCGGGCCGAAGTTCCCCCGGATGCTCGTCCAATCCCCCGCCAGCTTCTTGGGTTCCCTGCTGCACACCGCGACCACCCCGCCCCCCCTGAGCGCCTGGGCGGCCAGATAGTGGATCATCCCCATGAAACCGATTCCACATATGCCAATACCAATCATTTATTATGTATCCTTAAGGACGATGCTGTATAGATTTACGTCGACCATCAAGCTCCGAATTTGGCCGATCTATCGCGGCTTGGTTCGCTTCTCCGTCGCTCCTGCGAATCCTTTGCGCCCGGCATCGGCGGTCGCTGATGCTTCGGGCGTGGATCACGTCGGTGAAATACTACCAGGTGTGGTCGGAGATGTGGGGCCGATTTTGCCCGGAAGGGCGGATTCGGGCAAGGGGAGAGTCTGGGCCATTCCGCATGTCCTTTCCCAATACCCAGCCGCGTTCGACGGCCGGTGAGGTCGGGACGGCGGTCGCCCGTCGCGACCCCCGCGGCATCCATCCGCCAGTGATACTCGGGCCCTGGGGTCGGATGGCACGCATGTCGGCATCCGAGGGTCCGGCGCCGGTCGGCAATCGGCGCCCGGATGCCGTCGTATGGAGGCTGATCCGAGCGGTGAAGACTCCTCGGCATTGAACTTGCATATGAGGATGCCGTCGCTCCCGATTCGAGAGGGTCGATGCGTTACCACATCCTCGCCGCCGATTACGACGGGACATTCGCCCACGACGGCCGGGTGGATGAGGCGACGATCGCGTCGTTGCGGAGGCTGAGGGAGACGGGCCGGAAGCTCGTGCTCGTCACGGGGCGGGAGCTGGACCAGCTGTTGGAGGTCCTGCCCGAGATCGACCTGTTCGACCGCGTGGTGGCCGAGAACGGGGCGTTGCTGTACCGGCCCGAGGGGCGCGAGGAGCTGCCGCTGGCCGAGCCGCCGCCGCCCGAGTTCGTCGCGCGGCTGCGCGGGCGGGGTGTCGGGCCGATCTCCGTCGGGCGCGTCATCGTCGCCACCTGGGAGCCGCACGAGGCGGCCGTGCTGGAGACGATCCGCGAGCTGGGCCTGGAGTTGCAGGTCATCTTCAACAAGGGGGCCGTGATGGTGCTCCCCTCCGGCGTGAACAAGGCCAGCGGCCTGGGGCACGCCCTGGCCGAGCTGGGGCTGTCGCCGCACAATGCGGTGGGCGTCGGCGACGCCGAGAACGACCATGCCTTCCTGGCTGTCTGCGAGTGCGCCGCGGCGGTCTCCAACGCGCTGGCGACGATCAAGGAGCGGGCCGACTGGGTCTCGCGCCGCGACCACGGCGCCGGCGTGGTGCAGCTGATCGAGGCCCTGGAGGTCGACGACCTGGCGGGCGTCGAGCCGAGGCTGACGCGGCACCACGTCCTGCTCGGGACGCGCGACGACGGCCGCGAGGTCCGCATCCCGCCGTACGGCCGGAGCGTGCTGGTCGCCGGCACGTCCGGCAGCGGCAAATCGACGTTGACGGCGGGCCTGCTGGAGCGGCTGGCCGAGGCCGGATACCAGTTCGTGATCATCGACCCGGAGGGGGATTACGCCGACTTCGAGCTGGCTGTCGGGCTGGGGGACCGGCAGCACGCCCCGTCGCCCGACGGGGCCCTGGACCTGCTGGCGCGGTCCGGCTTCCCGAGCGTCTCGGTGAACCTGCTGGGCATCCCGCTGGCGGACCGCCCGCGGTCCTCCGACGGCCTGCTGCCGCGGCTCCAGGAGCTCCGCGCCCGGACCGGCCGGCCGCACTGGATCGTCGTGGACGAGGCGCACCACCTGCTGCCTTCGGCCTGGGACCCCGCGGCCTCGGTCGTCCCGGGCGAGCTCGGGGCGATGCTCTCGATCACGGTCCACCCCGGCAGCATCTCACACGCCGTGCTGGAGTCGATCGACTTGCTTCTGGCCGTCGGCGAATCGCCGGAACGGACCGTCCGCGAGTTCTGCGAGGCCAGCGGCCGGGACATCCCCGATGGCCTGGGGCCGACGACATTGGAGAGCGGCGAGGCCCTCGCCTGGACGGTCAACGGGGCCGAGCCGCCGTTCCGCGTCGCCACGGTGCCGCCGCGGGGGGAGCGGCGGCGTCACGGGCGCAAGTACGTCGAGGGGAACCTCGGTCCCGATCGCTCGTTCTACTTCCGAGGCCCTGCCGGCGCGTTGAACCTCCGCGCCCAGAACCTGCTGATCTTCCTCCAGGTCGCCGACGGCGTGGACGACCCGACTTGGCTGTTCCACCTCCGCCGGGGCGACTACACCCGCTGGTTCCGCGAGCAAGTCAAGGACGACGGGCTGGCCGCCGTGGCCGACCGCATCGCCGCCGAATCGGGCCTCTCGGCCGCCGAGGGTCGCGCCCGCATCCGCCAGGCGATCGAGGGACGCTACACCCTCCCGGCCGAGCCGTCCGACTCGGCGACCGACCCGACGAAGTTCGGCTGAAGCCCGCGGCCCTCCGGCGAGTAAGCTCGCCGGGGGTGACGTCGAGGAAGGCGACCCCCTTGGAGTCGAGCCGCAAGCGTCGGCTCGCCCATCGACAGGCCTGGTGGCCGGTCGGCAGGGGTTGCGTGGCGACCCCTGGTCCCGGGCGACGCTTTGACGCGTGTTCAACGACCGGGGTTTCGAGGACGTGTTCGGTGTCGGGCCTCGTTGGCCTCAATACGGCACCCCGCCCTGTCGGGCGGCCTTGAAGGCCCGGGCGTACCATTCGAGCTCGTCGAGGAACCGGGCCGCGCGGCGGTGATACGCGTCGTCGCGCGGGACCCCGTCGTCGTCGAAGGCGTCCTGGACCGAGGGCACGGGCACGAGCGAGGGGATGCTCGGCATGCCGAGCTCGCAGAGCATCGCCCGGAGCTGCATCGCGGCCCGCACCCCGCCGAAGGCGCCGGCGGAGTAGCAGACGATCGCCGAGGGGCGCCAGAAATACTCTTCGAGGAAGTAGTCGAGCAGGTTCGACAGGGCAGGGGGGATGCTATGATTGTATTCGCCCGAGACGATGACGAACGCGTCGGCCGCCTTGATCCGCCCCGCCAGGCGTTCGAGCGCCTCGGGGGCCTGGCCGGGCGCATATTCCTTGTACATCCGGTCGAGGAGCGGGAGCTGTTCCTCGACCGGGTCGACGAGCGTCGCCCGGTGGCCGCGGGCGGCGCATTCGGCGAGGATGAAGCGGGCCGCCTTGATCCCCTGGCGGTGGTGCCGGACCGATCCGTAGATGACCAGCAGGTCGAGCGGGGTCATGTCGGCATGGTAGCCGGTCGGCCGCCGACCGGCCAGCCCCGAGGGCGCGGCGAGGGCCGTGCCGGGCGCCCGGGGAATTCACGCCGGTCGTCGAGGAGCACTTCGATGGGTCACGACGCGGAGCCGGTCCAGGTGGAGTCGACCCGCATCGCCCCGATGCTCTCGGTCCGGGGCGGGGCGCGGGCGATCGCGTTCTACAAAGATGCGTTCGGGGCGGAGGAGGTCTTCCGCGTCGAGGCCGAGAATGGAGAGGTGGTCGCGCAGCTCTCGATGGGGGGAGCCGATTTCTGGCTGGCGGACGAGGCTCCCGAGCACCAGAACTTCAGCCCGGAGTCGCTCGGCGGCGGCTCGGTGCGGATGGTGATGGTCGTGGCCGACCCGGACGCCACGTTCGATCGGGCCGTGGCGGCGGGGGCTCGGGTCGTCTGGCCCGTCGCCGATCAGCCCTACGGCTGGCGCGTCGGGCGGCTCGTCGACCCGTTCGGGCACCACTGGGAGATCGGCAAGCCCCTGGGCGACGGCTCGTGAGGGACTCCGCGTGACGGTCGGCGGTCGCGTGCGGGCCCGGTCGGGCTTCCCAGATCGGGGGCGTTGTGGCATCCTTGCGCGCGATGGACAGGGATCTCCGTCCCGGGAGGAGACGTGCCATGATCGACCCGCCGCGGATCGTGCCGACCGAGTCGCTACGGATCGCCTTGATCCGGATCACCGTCCCGAGGGCGAAGATCCGGGAGGTCATGGGCCCGGGCCTCGCCGAGCTGAGGGCGGCGATCGCCGCGCAGGGGATCGCCGCGGAAGGGCCGTGGTTCACGCACCACCTGCGGCTCGACCCGGAGGTCTTCGACTTCGAGATCGGCGTGCCAGTCACGGCGCCTCTCGTCGCCGTGGGGCGAGTGGAAGCGGGCGAGTGGCCCGCGATGACGGTGGCGCGGACGGTCTACCGCGGGCCGTTCGAGGGCCTGCCCGCCGCCTGGGGCGAGTTCGACGCGTGGGTCGCGGCCCACGGGCATTCGCCGGCCCCGGACCTCTGGGAGCGCTACCTCGCCGGCCCGGAGTCGGGCCCGGACCCGTCCTCCTGGCGGACCGAGCTGAACCGGCCGCTGGTTTCTCGTGGATAAGGAGGGCCCGATGCGGGCGCAGCCCCTCATCTGCGTGACGGACGTCGAGGCGAGCAGCCGCTGGTATCAGCACCTGCTCGGGTGCAAGAGCGACCACGGCGGCAAGGAATACGAGCGATTGGTCTCGGGCGGCGTGCTGGTGCTCCAGTTGCACCGCTTCGACGTCGAGCACCACCACGGTCGGATCGGCGACCCAGACGATCAGCCGTACGGCAACGGGGTCCTGCTCTGGTTCGAGGTCGACGACCTCGACGCCGCCGTCGCCCGCGCCGAGGAGTTGAAGGCGGAGGTCGTCCTGCCGCACTATCACCACGTTGGCGCCAGCCAGTGGGAGATCTGGCTGCGCGACCCGGACGGCTACACCCTCGTGCTCTCCTGCCCGGACGGCCCGGCGGGTTGAGTCGGCGACGGACCCCATCGCTTCGGCGCCCCGATCGGTTATGCTGGCGGCCGGGAGGGACCGCCCGGCGGTCGGGATGAGATCGAACGAGAGGAGGCCGCGATGAATGTCCTCGAGAATCGGTATGCCCGTCGCCGGGTCGCGACGCTCGCCGTCGCAGTCGCCTGCCTCGGGCCCTTCGGCGCCATCGCGGCCTTCGGCCAGGACGACCGCGCGGCGTTCGGCCCGAACGCGCCGGATGAGCCGTTCGCGAAGGAGCTGTCGCTGGCGAAGGCGGCGCGGTTCCTCGATCACGCCTCGACCTCGTGGACGAAGAAGCGACAGTGCGGGACGTGTCACACGAATTACAATTACATGATCGCCAGACCTGTCCTCGGCGACCGCGCCGCGATGGCGGAGGTTCGCGCGTTCTTCGAGGGCCGCGTAGCCCACTGGGACGACCCGGACAAGAAGGCGAAGCCGCGCTGGGACACGGAAGTGGTGGCCACGGCGGCCGCGCTGGCCCTCAACGACGCCGCGACGACCGGCAAGCTCCACCCGCTCACCCGCAAGGCCCTCGACCGGATCTGGACCCTCCAGCGCCCCGACGGCTCGTGGGACTGGCTCAAGTGCGACTGGCCCCCTTATGAACATGACGACTATTATGGGGCCGTCTTCGCCGCCCTCGGCGTCGGCTCCGCCCCCGACGGCTACGCCGAGTCCGGGAGCGCTCGCGAGGGTTTGAATCGATTGCGTCACTACCTCCGCACGGCCAAGCCCCCCAGCCTCCACCACAAAGGCATGCTCCTCTGGGCCTCCACCAAGCTCGACGGCCTGATGACCCCCGCCGAGCGCGAGGAAACCATCAAGGAACTCCTCGCCCTCCAGCGCCCCGACGGCGGCTGGAACCTCCCCTCGCTCGGCGACTGGAAGCGTCGCGACGGCTCCCCGAATGAGAAGGATTCACCCGCCGACGGCTTCGGCACCGGCTTCGTCGTCTACGTCCTCCGCCAGGCCGGCCTCCCCGCCGACGACCCCCGCCTCGCCCGCGGCGTCTCCTGGCTGAAGACCCACCAGCGCTCCTCCGGCCGCTGGTTCACCCGCTCCCTCAGCACCGACGAGAACCACTTCATCACCCACGCCGGCACCGGCTTCGCCGTCCTCGCGCTGCGCTCCTGCGGCGTGGCCGACCCGCCGGTCGATTGAGAGTCGGGTTGGAAGGATAGAGCGAGGGCTCGCCCATGATGGACGAATCGGGGCCGGACGAGGCCCCCACGGTCCCGACGATCACCCTGATCGGCTCCCTCGTGACGGTGCTTGCGTGGGAGATGGAGGTCGGCCTACTGCTGAGCCACTGGCTATCCAACAAGGCGCTCGACCCCGTTGGCCAGGCGATCCTGGTCGGCCTGCTCGGCACGGGCACCCTCTACTCATCCGTCCGCAGCAAGCGCGATTTCAAGGCGATCAGCCGGGTCCGCGGGCAGGTCCACCTGACAGCCGGCCAGGCCGCGATCGTCGTCATCTTCATGGTCTCGTTCGGCGTCATCATCACGTGGTTGACGACACGCGTCGGTTAGCTCCCGGCGGCATGTCCGCATCATCGAGGGAGAATCACACCAGGATCTCCCGGACGACCTTCCCCGACACGTCCGTGAGCCGGTAATCTCGGCCCTGGAACCGATATGTCAATCGCTCGTGGTCGAGGCCGAGGAGGTGGAGGAGGGTGGCCTGGAGGTCGTGGATGTGGACGCGGTCGCGGGCGACGGAGAAGCCGAGCTCGTCGGACTCGCCGTGCATGATCCCGCCCTTCACGCCGGCGCCGGCGAGGACCATGGTGTAGCAGTCGGGGAAGTGGTCGCGGCCGAGGACGGAGGAGCCGGCGGTGCGGCCCTCGCGGAAGGGGGTGCGGCCGAACTCGCCGCCCCAGACGATCAGGGTCTCGTCCAGGAGGCCGCGGGACTTCAGGTCGCGGATCAACGCCGCGAAGGGGCGGTCCATCGTGGCGCACTTCTTGGTGAGGCCGTCGCGGATGTCCTCGGCGGGGTTGGTGCCGTGGAAGTCCCAGCCCCAGTCAAAAAGCTGCACGAACCGCACGCCTTGCTCCACCAATCGGCGGGCGAGGAGGCAATTGTTCGCGAAGCTCGAGGCGCCGGGTTTGGCCCCGTAGTCGTCGAGGATGCGCGCAGGCTCGCGAGAGATGTCCATGACCTCGGGCACCGACGTTTGCATCCGGAACGCGAGTTCATATTGCGCGATTCGCGTCGCGGTCTCGGGGTGGCCGAGCTCGCGGGCCTGGAGGGAATTCAGCTCATTCAAGGCGTCGAGGCTCCGGCGGCGGAGGGCGCGGTCCATGCCCGGGGGGTCGGAGGCGTAGAGGACGGGGTCGCCCTGCGATCGGCACTGGACCCCTTGAAAGACCGACGGGAGGAAGCCGCTGCCGAACGAGTTCTTGCCGCCATTCGGCTGCACGCCGCTGGAGATCAACACGACGAAGCCGGGCAGGTCCTCGTTCTCGGAGCCGAGCCCGTACGTCACCCACGACCCCATCGATGGCCGTCCCGGCCGCGGCGAGCCTGTGTAGAGCAACAACTCGGCTGGGGCGTGGTTGAACTGGTCGGTGTTCATCGACCGGATGACACATAAATCATCCGCCACGCCGTGCAGGTTCGGGATCGCGTCCGACATCCAGACGCCCCCTGCGCCGTGCTGCTGGAATCTCCTTGGCGTGCCGAGCAGCTTGGGCGTGCCGGAGGTGAAGGCGAACCGCTTGCCCTTCAGGAACGCGTCGGGGCAAGGCTGGCCGTCGTGCTTGACCAGCTCGGGCTTGTAGTCGAACAGGTCCAGGTGCGGCGGCGAGCCGGTCAGGTGCAGGTAGATGACGCGCTTCGCCTTCGGCTCGGCGTGCGGACGCTTTGGCGCGAGCGGGTTGACGACGCTGCCGAGGTCGCCCGCCGGCGATTCGCGGGATAAGAGCGACGCCAACGCCATCGCGCCGATGCCGGCCTGGCACTGGCGGAGGAAGTGGCGGCGGGTGACGTGCCGTAGGCGATCGAGCCGGGGGTCCATCGGCGGTCATCTCCGTTGTGCGAGGTCAGCGCCGCATGAGCGTCTCGTCGAGGTTCAAGAGCACGTTGCCGACGACCGTCCACGCGGCCAGATCGGCGACGTCGACGCCGGCCGGCGCCGGGCCGATGGGGTCGGTGGCCAGCTTCAAGGCTTTTTCCTTGGAATTCGTCAATGTGTTGAAGGAATCCCGGTAGAGCCGGACGAGGCCGCTCAATTCCTCGGGCTTCGGATCGCGCGCCAGGCAAAGGCGGACGCCGAGTCGGGCGCGGTCCTCGACGGTCGAGGCGCCGGCGACGACCCGGCGCGCGAGCCCCTGCGCGGCCTCGACGAAGACGGGGTCGTTCAGCGTGACGAGGGCCTGGAGCGGGGTGTTCGTGCGCGACCGCCGCAAGGTGCAGACCTCGCGGTTGGGGGCGTCGAAGGTGGTCATCGAGGGGTAAGGATTGGACCGGCGCCAGGTGGTATAGAGGCCGCGGCGGTAGCGGTCGGCGCCTTGACTGGTCTGCCAGTCGATGCCACCGCCGAAGGCCGCGGTGAGTCCCGTGGCCGGCTGCGGCGGCTTGACCGGCGGCCCGTACAGCTTCGGGCTCAACAGGCCCGCGACCGCCAACGCCTGGTCGCGGACCGCCTCGGCCGGCAAGCGGAACCGCGGCCCGCGGGCGAGCAGGCGGTTGTCGGGGTCGCGATGGAGCAGGTCGGTCGTCACGCGCGATTCCTGGCGATACGTGGCCGAGGTCGCGAGCCATCGGAGGAGGCGCTTGAGGTCCCAACCGTCGCGGACGAGCTCCGTCGCCAGCCAGTCGAGCAGCTCCGGGTGCGACGGCGGCTCACCCTGCACCCCGAACTCCTCGCTCGTCGGCACGAGTCCCACGCCGAAGAGCTGCTCCCAATAACGATTGGCGATGACACGCGATGTCAATGGGTTCTCGTCGGCCACGAGCCAGCGTGCCAGGGCCAAACGATCGCGCGGCGTGCCAGCGGGCAGCGGGGGGAACGCCTCGGGGACGCCCGGCCCGACCTCGTCGGCGAGGTCGAGGAAGTTCCCCCGCCGCTGGATGCGGGTGACGCGCCGCTGGTCCTTCGGCAGCTCGCGGAGGACCGGCACGGTCGTCAACGGCTTCGCATTCGCGAGCCTCAGCCGGAGCGCCGCCAGGCGATGCCGGGTCGCGAGGCGGTCGGGGACGAACCCCTCGGCGCCGGCGACCGAATCGGCCGGCGGCTCGCGGAGCAAGGCGTCCAGCCTCGCAACCTCGGCCTCATCGGCGGCCTTCCGCGCGACCTGCTCGCGGGAGAAGAGCGGCACGACGGGCGACTCGTCGCCGCGGTCGGCGTCGGCGGTGTTGTTCAGGAGGGCGAAGACCTGGAAGTATTCTTTCTGGGAGATCGGATCATATTTGTGGTCGTGGCACTGGGCGCAGGCGATCGTGGTGCCCATCCAGACGGCGAAGGTGGTGTTGACGCGGTCGACGACGGCGACGTTGCGGAACTCCTCGTCGCTCGTGCCCCCCTCGTTGTTCGTCGGCGTGTTGCGGTGGAAGGCGGTCGCGACGAGCTGCTCCTCGGCGGGATTCGGCGAGAGGTCGCCGGCGAGCTGCTCGACGGTGAAGCGGTCGAAGGGCTTGTTGTCGTTGAAGGATTTGATCACATAATCGCGATAGGCCCAGATGGTGCGCGGAGGGTCGTCGGCGTAGCCGGCCGAGTCGGCGTAGCGGGCCAGGTCGAGCCAGAGCCGGCCCCAATGTTCGCCGTAGGCGGGGGAGTTCAGGAGGCGATCGACGAGGGCCTCGTAGGCGTCGGGCCGCCGGTCGCGGACGAAGCGATCGACCTCGTCGGGCGAGGGTGGCAGGCCGATCAGGTCGAGCGACAGGCGCCGGATCAAGGTGGGGCGGTCGGCCTCGGGCGAGGGCCGGAGCCCTTCCTTCTCGAGCCGGGCGAGGATGAAGCGGTCGATCGCGTTGCGGGGCCACGTAGCGTCGGCGACTTCCGGCGGCGATGGCCGTTTCGGCCGCTCGTACGACCAGTTCTTCGCGTACGGCGCCCCCTGGCGGACCCACTCCGTCAGCGTTTCCACCTCGTGCTTCGACAGCGTCTTGCCGGTGGCCTTCGGCGGCATGGCGTCGTCGTCGTCGGCCGTGATCCGGTCGATCAGCTCGCTCTCCTCCGGCCTGCCGCGCACGATCGCCGCATAGCCGCCGAGGTCCTCCGTCGCCCCGGCCTCCGTGTCGAGCCGCAACGGCTTGCCCACCCCCTTGCGCTTCCGCGCGTCCGGCCCGTGGCACGCGAAGCAGGCGTTCGAGAGGATCGGCCGGACGTCCCTGTTGAAGTCGACCGGCTTCGCCGGCCCCTCGGCGCGCGCAGCCGGGCCGTCGGCCCAAAGGATGAGCAAGAGCGTCAAGGCGCCGATCGTGCGGCGGAGGCGGGGGGTCATGGCGGGCGACCACCGATCATTTCCAACGGGTGTGGGACGCGGGCCGCTTCCGGCCGCGCGCCGGCATCTCGGCGGGAGCACCCCGAGTGTAACCCAGGCCGACCTCGGTTGTCACGGCCGTATGGCCGGGGCCAGCTCGCTACGGCTTGCTGGGCCCCGGCGCGGACGTGCCGCGGTCAGCGCGGCCCGCCGCCGGCGATCACAGACGGGGGATGTAGGAGATCTGCGTGAGGGCCGGATCGGTAAACTCCAGGTAGATGGTGATGGGCCGCGACAGGGCGGCGAGGTCGAGATTGATGTAAGGGCTGCCCGCCGTGGTCGTGCCGGCGGCGTCGAGCAGCGTCACCCCGGCCGGCAGCCGGTCCAGCGCCATCGACACCGTCCCGGTGGCGGGCTCGTAGGCCCCGAGGGAGATCGTCACGGGCTGGACGAAGTGGTGGGTCACACGGTTGTAGCGGAAGCATCCGGCCTGGATGTGCAGCGCGTTCTCGAACGGCCCGGGCGTGCTGGCCGCGCCGGTGGCCCCCGGGCCGCCGTCAGGGCCGGGGAAGCCCAGGTCCCCCTCATCGGGCTCGATCGGGCCGCCTGCGCCCCCAGTGCCGCCGGTCCCACCGATGGCCTGGTCGCCATACCCGCCGATCGCGGCCCCGCCGCCGCCGCCGCCGCCCCCGCCGCCGCCGGAATAGAAGAAGGGAGAGTCGGCCCCCTTCCCGGGCGCCGAGCCGCCGGCGCCGCCGTAGCCACCGCCGCCGCCCTGGGCCTTGTTCCCGGTCACCACGCACGCGAGGGCCGTGAAGGGGGAGATGCCGGCGCCGTCTGAGCCGGTGCCGCCTGTCCCGCCAACGCCGCCCCAACCGCCATTTGCGTGAAGGCCCAGGAAGCCGACGAAGCCGGAGCCGCCGGGGCCGCCGCCGCCGCCCCCCCCACCCCCGGCGACATTGCCCGTGATCGTGCTCTCCGAGATCGAGGCCTGCCCGGCCAGGCCGCCGCCGCTCGCGTCGCCTCCGCTTCCCCCGGGGCCACCGGAGCCGAGGACGAACGCATAACCACCGTTTCCGCCAGATCCGCCGACGGCCGTGTTGTCGGCGATCGTGCTCCGCTCGATCGTCACGGACCCCGTCGCGTAGACGCCTCCGCCTGCGGCCAGCCCTCCCGTACCGCCACCGCTCCCGTTGTTGTACATGGGGTCGGAAGTATAGTAGCCGTTGCCCCCGCCGCCCCCCTGGCCGCCGTAGGCGGAATTGCCGGCGATCGTGCTGCCGAGGATGTCCAGACGGCCGGAATCGCTGTAGATCCCGCCCCCATAGGCGGCCCCACCGGCCCCCCCGCCGGGACTGTAGAAGGATTCTCCTCCCGCATTCCCGGACACGACGTTGCCGGAGATCGTGCTGCCGACGATCGTCACGTTCCCGCCGAGGTTGGCGATGCCGCCGCCCCGGTTGGGATAAGCCGCGGGACCCCATGAAGACGGGGACGGCAATCCGAGCGCGCGATTGCCGGAGATCGTGCTGTCGACGATCGTCAGCCTGCCTCCCACGTTGTCGATCCCTGCGCCGTAGAGGTTCTCTCCGAAGCCGAGTTGACAGTGCGAGACGATGTCGTCGCGGAGCGTCAGGTCGCCGCCGAGGTTGGCGACGCCGCCGGCGAACCCGTCGGCGATCGTCACGCCGGAGATCGCGACCGTCGCGCCGGCGTCGATGGTGAAGATGCGGCTGTCGGCGTTCCCGCTGATCGTCAGCCGCGGGGCGCCGAGGCCGTCGATCGTCAGGCTCTTGTTGATCTCGAGCCCGGCGGTGGGGATCGTCGCGCCGCCGAGGGTGGAGGCGAAGTCGATCGTGCCGCCGGGGGCCGAGTCGGCGATCGCCTGGCGGAGCGAGCCGGCCCCGCCGTCGTCGGCGTTGGTGACGGTGATGTGGCTGAGGACCGTGCGGGCCTCGAGCGGCTCGAGGGCCCAGGCCCGCGACCGACGCCGTCGGGCGGGGCCCTGGGGGAATGCGGAGAAAATGCGCCACCGGCTGTGTCGTCTCATCGTCGAACTCCTTTGCCACTGGCCGGGCCAACCCGTCGACAAAAAAAAGCCCCGCGACGCACACGAGTGTGTCGCGGGGCCTTCATAACCGTCCCGATCGGCCCGACGGGAGCCGAGGGGGCTTATCGATCGGTGAGCCTACCGCAGTCCGGACACGATCGTCAAGATAAAAATGCCTGGAAGCGTGCCCCGAAAGCGGCCGGGCGGCCCGGGCTCAGACCTCGCGGGCGGCGAGGGCCGGCTTGCGGGCGGCGGAGGTGGGCTTGTCACCGATCCAGTCGATGAGGATCGGCGTGGCGATGTAGACGGTCGAGTAGGTGCCGCTGAGGAAGCCGACGACGAGGGCGAAGGAGAAGCCGGCGAGCCCCTCGCCGCCGAAGAAGTACATGATCACGACGACGATCCAGGCCGTCAGCGAGGTGAGGATCGTCCGGCTGAGGGTCTGGTTGATGGCGTTGTTGATCAGCTCCTTGGTCAGGTGCGGCGTCTTGCCCTTCAGCTCGCGGATGCGGTCGAAGATGACGATCGTGTCGTTGACCGAGAAGCCGATGAGCGTCAGGAAGGCGGCGACCATCGGCAGGTCGATCTTGTACGGCGAGATGGCCACGGCGCCGAGGGTGATGAGCACGTCGTGGATCAGGGCGATGACCGCCGCGACGCCGTAGGTGACGGACTTGAAGCGGAACCACAAGTACGCGATGATGATGAGCCAGCTCGCGACGATGGCCTCGGCGGCGAGGTTGCGGGTCTCGCCGGCGACGGTGGGTCCGACGTTGATCTCGTTCTCGAACTGGGCGTTCGGGTCGTTCTGGATGCGGGTCGCCAGTTCGGCGAGGAGCGTGCCGGCCTGCTTCGAGGGCAGGTCGGTGCGGAGCAGGAGCGGGGCGCTCTGCTCGGCGGCGGCGACGCCGGGCTTGCGGACGACCTCGAAATGCGACGCGGGGCGGTCGACCTTGTGCGCGGCGAGGATCTCGGCGAAGTCGGCCGCGACGCGGGTCGTCGGCGGGGTCGAGTCGAACTCGAGCGGGTAGGCCCAGCCGCCGGCGAACCGGCCGACCGCGGCCGCGGCGGCCGACTTCGGGTCGGGCTTGGGGATCGGCTGGGCCGGGCCGACGGTCAGCTTGGGCCGGGCCAGGGTCTTGCCGAAGGACTCGCGGATCTTCTGCTCGACGACCTTGATGTCGGTCTCGGTCGTGCGGATGTTGAACCGCAGCCCGCGCCCCTGGCCGCCGACGTTGAGGCTCTCGACCGCCGCGTCGGGCAAGGCGCCGGCGCGCTGGCGGACGAACTCGGCCCGGCCCGACTCGGAGAGCCCCTTCAGCTCGGGCGCCTGGTCGTCGAGGCGGATCGTCACCAAGGTGCCGCCGGTGAAGTCGATGTTGTACATCCGCCGGCCCTTCAGCACGAACGCCGTCAGGCCCAGTGCAATGACGATGACCGACGCCGTGATGCAGATGTAGCGCGGGCCGATGAAGTCGATGTTGGTCTTGTCCATCATCTTCAACATCGTGATCTTCTTCAGCCAGCCGCGCTGGTAGAAGTACTCGAAGATCACCCGCGAGACATACACGGCGGTGAACAGGTTCCAGACCATACCGATGATGAGGGTCAGAGCGAAGCCCTTGATCTCCTCGGTGCCGACGAACCAGAGGACCAGGCCCGACAGGAAGATCGTCAGGTGCGAGTCGAGGATCGTCGTCCAGGCGCGATTGAAGCCGTTGCGGATCTGCTGCGCGACGCCGGCGCCGCGCTCGGCCTCCTCGCGCATCCGCTCGAAGATGAGCACGTTGGCGTCGACGGCCATGCCGATCGTCAGCGCGAAGCCGGCCAGGCCGGGCAGGGTGAAGTTCGACTGGAGGCCGGCCATCGACCCCAGCAGCAGGATCATGTTGAGCACCAGCGCCACGACGGCCACGGCGCCGGCGAAGCGGTAGTAGACGATCATGAAGATGGGGACGACCAGCATCGAGATGACGATGGCGGTGATGCCCTTCTTGATCGTGTCCTCGCCGAGGGTCGGGCCGATCTTCTCCTGCTGGAGCGGGGTCGGCTTCATCGTCGCCGGCAGGCTGCCGGAGCGGAGGATCTCGATCAGGTGCGCCACCTCCTTGGCGACCTGCGGGCCGGAGCTGCCCATCTCGATGATGCCGTTGTCGCGGATCTCGGAGTTGATGACCGGGGCCGAGCTCAGGACGCCGTCGAGGAGGATGCCGAGGTGGTACTTGAAGCCGTCGGGCTCGGGCAGGTGCTCGCGGGTCAGGACGCCGAACCGCCGGGCCCCCTCGCGGTTGAACGAGAAGCCGACGGCCGGGCGGAGCTGCTGGTCGGTCGTCATCGAGACGTGGGCGAGCTGGCTGCCGGTGACGTCCTGGCGGGCGCTGGGGACCTTGTAGAGGACGTACTTGACCGCCTTGCCGCCGAGGGGCGGCCCGTCGCGGGTGACGTAGCCGCCGGCCTCCTTGCTCGGCTGGTAGTCGATCTGATACGTGCGGACCGCCTCGAGCCGGACCGGCTTGGTGAAGGTCAGCGAGTTGATCGTGTTGGAGGCGATCTCGGCGACGACCTCGCGGTCGGCGCCGGTGGGGTCGCGGCCCTTGAGCAGCACGCGCGAGCCGACGTAGCGGTTCGGCGGCCACGACTGGTTCGGGTCGGTGAGGCCCTGCTTGTCGAGCCTGGGGTTCTCGCCGGTGATCGTCTCGCCGAGGATCGCCCAGCGGTAGCCGGTCGGCGGCCGATCGAGGCCGTCCTGCCCCATGGCCCGGCGGATCGCGGGGCCGTCGTGCTTCTCGCTGGCGAGGATGCGGAACTCGAGCGACCCGGTGTCGGTCATCTTCCGCTTGACCTCGTCGACCTCCTCCTCGGTCGCCTTGGGCAGGATGATCTCGACGCGGTCGCGGCCGACCTGGCGAATCGGGATGTCCTTGACGCCCTCGGGGTTGATCCGCTTGCGGAGGACGGCCACCAGCTCGTCCATCTTCGGCGCGCGGGCGTCCTTGGTGTCGGCCGTCTCGTACACAAGGATCGTGCCGCCGGCCAAGTCGATCCCCTCCTTCAGGCCGTAGTAGCCGGTGCAGAAGAGGCCGACGAGGACCGATCCGACGATCAGCAGGAACTTGGGCGCGTAGTTCTTCATCGATCGATTCCCCGGCGCCCGGCGGCCGGGCGGCCCGTCGCGTCGCGTCACAAACGAACGCGCCGGGCCCCGACGACTGCCCGGCTCATCCCGTACCCGGTTGGATTGGTTCGGCTCGGCCCGGGGGTCCAGGCGGGAGGCGGGGACTGGCTCCGAGTCTTCGAGGCGCCTGTCCCCGGCCGGTCCGGACCCCGGGAAAATGGGTCGAACCGCGCCGACTCAGGCCGACTGCGAGGCCTTCTCCTTGTCTTTATCCTTGTCCTTCTCTTTGTCCTTGTCGGCCGAGACGTCGATGATCTTGGTGATGCTGGCGCGGCTGAAGGTCAGCTTCACCGAGTCGTCGACCCGGAGCACGACCTTGTCGGCCTCGGGGTCGACCGAGACGACCGTGCCGTAGATGCCGGCGGTCGTCAGCACGCGGTCGTTCTTCTTGAGCGCGTTGAGCTCCTCGCGCCGCTTCCGCTCCTGGATCTGGTTCGGTCGCAGGATCAGGAGGTAGAAGAGCAGGCCGACCGACACCATCGGCAGCAGCATGCCCGTCAGCGGCGAGCCGGCCTGCTGGGCCTTCGCGCCGGCGGCGATCAAGAATGGTAAGTCGGCGAAGAGGCCGGGCATGGCGGTCGGTCCGTGGTCGGTCCCCCGTGCGGGGGCCAAGGGCGAAAGGCGCGGGCGTCGTCGTCGGCCGGCGCGGAGGGGCGGCCGGGCCCTCGCTCCTCGAAGGAGGACCGCGGCGCCCCCGTTACTCTAACCGCGAAGGCCCCAACGCTTCAAGCGTGTCCGCCCGGAACTGGACGTAACGGCCGGCCATTATCGCCTCGCGCGCCCGAGAAACCAGCCGCTCGAGGAATGCCACGTTGTGCAACGACGCCAGGATCGGCCCGAGCATCTCGCCGGCCAGGAAGAGGTGTCGCAGGTACGACCGGCTGAACCGCGCGCACGCCGGGCAGTCGCACCCCGGCTCGATCGGGCTGGGGTCCTCGCGGTGCTTCGCGTTGCGGAGCTTGACCGGCCCCGCGCCGGTCAGGCACGTCGCGTTGCGGCCGTTGCGGGTCGGCAAGACGCAGTCGAACAGGTCGATCCCGCTCGCGATCGCGTCGATCACGTCCTCCGGCCGGCCGACCCCCATCAAGTACCGCGCCCGGCCTTCGGGCAGGAGGTACGTGGTCACATCCAATGCCTTGCGGACCTCCTCCGGCCCTTCGCCGACGCTGACCCCGCCCACCGCGTAGCCGTCGAAGCCGAGCGCGATGAGCTTCTCGGCGCACTCGGCCCTCAGGTCGGCGTGGCTCCCCCCCTGCACGATGCCGAAGAGGGCCTGGTCGGGCCGCGCGTGCGCCTCCTTGCAACGGGCCGCCCACCGGACCGTCCGCGCGACGGCCTCGGCGATCGCCTCTTTCTCGGCCGGCAACGCCGGGCAATGGTCCAGGCACATCGCCACGTCGGGGCCCAGCGCCTCCTGGATCGCCACCGCGCGTTCGGGCGTCAGGTCGAGCAGGCGGCCATCGAGGTGCGACCGGAAGGCGACGCCGCGATCGGTCAGCTTGACCCGGTCGGCCATGCTGAAGACCTGGAACCCCCCCGAATCCGTCAGGATCGGGCCGTCCCAGGCCATGAACTTGTGCAAACCCCCTAGCTTGCGAACGACCTCCTCGCCCGGCCGCAGGGCCAGGTGATACGTGTTCGCCAGCACCATCTCGACGCCGACGGCCCGCAGTTGCTCCGGGAGGAGCCCCTTGACCGTCGCCTGCGTCCCCACCGGCATGAACGCTGGGGTCTCGACCGTCCCGTGAGACGTGTGAAGCCTCCCCCGGCGCGCGGCCGAGGCGCCGTCGCGGCCGAGCAGCTCGAAGCGGATGGGGGTCGTCAATGCGGGTCTCGATAGGTCTTGCGCCTGGGCGGGCGGGATCGGCGACTCCGATCGGCTCGCTTCGGATGGATGGGTCATTCCGGCATCACCCACGACCGCACGAGTCCGTCGAGGCCCGCCGTCGCCAAGGCCTTTCCGTCGGGTGAAATCGCGATCTTCTGAATATCCTGGTCGTGGTCGCCGAATTGTGCCCGGAGGCGGCCCGAGGCGACGTCGAAGACCAGGACCTCGCTGTATTCATACGTCCCGGGCTGTCGATGGAACCGGCCGGCCCGGACGTCGCGGGCGATCTGCCCGATGGGGCGCGTCTCGAGGATCGGCTCGGAGACGTCGCGCAACGCGGCGAGGAACCGGCCGTCCGTCGAGAAGATGACCGTTCCCAAGAATCCCGAGAACTTCCCCTCCGTCAGGATGCGCGTGCGGCTACTCACCGGATCGATCAGGCAAAGCCGTCGGTGGCCCACGCTGCCTGTCCCAGTCGAGAGCAGCGCCGCCACGAGCGTCGCGTCAGGCGACCAAGTCATCGGCGCGATGATCGGACTGGCTAGCTCGATCTCCTTCGGCGGCCGACCGGCGGCCAGGCCCCGAACCTCGATCGAGCGTTCGTCATCGAACGGCAGACCCCGACGATCCCCAAGCGCGAGTGTCTCGCCGTCGCGCGACAACGAGCCGGGATGACTCGGCCAGGTGATGTTCTCGAGGCGGTGGACCGCTTCTTGCCCTTCCAGGCTCGTCGCGTCGAATCGCTGCCAGCGCTCGACCCGATCCAGGTTCCAGGCGACGATCGCGGTGGTCCCATCGGGAGTCAACGCGAGGTCGTGGAGGTAGGCGTTGGGGGGAAGCTCCGCCTCGGCCAACAGGCGGCCATCGTCGAGGCGGAACCGGAGGAGCCGGCTCGTGAAGGTTCCCGCCTTGCGGCCTGCGAACAGGCTGCCGACCAGGAGGGTCCGGCCGTCGGGGTGGAAGTGGGGATGATCCGCCCAACCCTTCGTGTCCATTCGGGCGAGGGGCCGGCCCGTCTCCGACTCGTAAAGCCGAAGGGTCTTGTCACGCCCGCCGACGGCGAGGATTTCGCCGTCGGGGGAATAGGCCAGGCATACGATCCCTTTGTAGCGAAACGGCGTCTCCCAGGAACTCCTCAGTCTCAAGGTGGGTTTCCGCCTCGCGGCCCATAATCCGCCGGCCGCCAGCGCGACGAACGCGAGGCACGCGACGAGGCGGACGCGACGCCCGCGACGCTCCTTCGGCCGGATGAGTGCGGGGAGCTTCATGGCTGTCAATGTAGGGTCCGCTCTTGCGGACCATCTTCTTGTGTTCACGGAAGATGGTCCGCAAGAGCGGACCCTACGAACGTCTGGGAAATCGTCAGTCGTTCTTGAGCTTCAGGTTCATCTCGGTGAGCTTGTCACGGACCTCGTTGAGCGAGGTGACGCCGAAGTTCTTGCACTCGAGGAGGTCGTCGCCGGTGCGGGAGATGAGGTCGCCGATGGTGTTGATGTTGAGCTTGCTCATGCACTTGCGGGCGCGGACCGAGAGGTTCAGCTCGCTGATCGGGCGGCCGAGCAGGGCCTTCTCCTCCTGGGAGAGTTCCTCGACCGGGTCGGCGCGGAAGTCGGCGGCGCGGTCGCCCCCCTCGAGGGCCATGCCGAGCCGGAGGCCCTTCGAGGCGAGCATCTCCTTGATTTCAGCCAGCGAGGTCTCGCCGAAGTTCTTCGAGGCGAGCAGCGTCGCCTCGTTGGTGCGGGTCAGGTCGCCAAGTGTTCGGATGTTCATCTTTCGCAGGCAGTTGCGGCTGCGGACGGAGAGCTCGAAGTCGGTGACGGGGATCTCCAGGAGCTGGCGGAGGCGGTCGTAGCCGCGCTCGGCCTCCTCGTCGTAGTACATGTCGCGGCTGGCGCGGCAGTCCTTGAAGAAGAGGCGGGCGCGGGGGTGGTTGGGCTCGACGGCCAGGACCTGGCGGTAGCAGTTCTCGGCGTCGCGGAACCGCATCTCATCTTCGTAGAGGACGCCGAGGTTGATGTAGGCGTGGATCGGCACCGGCGGGCGGCGGAGGCACTGCTTGTAGAGGTCCACGGCGGCCTCGTCGTTGCCGTAGAGGTCGTTGATGTAGGCCAACTCGAACAGGGCGCCGGTGTGGTCGCGGTCGAGCTGGGTGGCCTTGGTCAGCTCGGCGGCGGCGTCGGCCAGCTCGCCCTCGGCGGCCAGGAGGCTGCCGCGCTGGTAGTGGTACTCGGCGGAGGAGCCGGCGAGGTTGTCGAGCTTCTTGAGGGTCTCGCGGGCCGCGTCGTCGTTGCCGCCGCGGCGCAACGCCCCGGCGCGGCGGAGCTCGGCGACCCTGGGCTCGTAGCCAGCCTTCGAGGCGGCGGCGTAGGCCTCGGCGGCCTCGCCGAAGCGGCCGAGCTCGAACAGGGCGATGCCGCGGAAGAAGTGGCCGACGCCGGCCGACCCGGACTTGGCCAGGTGGTCGAGGCCGGCGCCATAGCGTCCCTGGAGGACCTCGGCGACGCCGATCCGCAGGTGGGCGTCGGCGTTGGGGTGCCCCTTGCTCCGCTCCTGGATGTTGTGGATCGCCTCGCGGAGCGTCTTGTACCGCGACGGGTCGCGGTTCAGCGCCTCGCGGAGGTCGGCCACCGCCGAGGCGTCGAAGGGGTCGCGATCCAGGAGCTGCCGCACGTCGGAGGTGATCGGCTCGGTCAATGGCTTCTTCACGGTCGTCATCGGCACCACTCTCCCTCGCGAGGCCCCGCCGCCGCCGGCCCGGGCCCGTCCCTATCGTCTTGGCGCACCTTCGACTGGATCTGCTCCATTTCGAGCAGGGGCAAGCGTTTCATCATAGCCGAACGCCCGCCGGCCGCAAGCTCAAGTCCGCTGTGAGCATGCTGTAGGGCATGGGCGACGCGCCATCCCCGTCGGAATCACGGAATGGCGTGTTGTACACACCCTACGAATGATGTAGGGTCCGCCGTGCCAGCCCTGTAAAGGTGACATCAGGTACGCTTGTCTTGATCCTTGAGCAGCTTGGCCGTCGACAGGTGCTTCTTCTCGTATCCGCTGGCCTTCTTGGGCTTCGGCTTCTTCGGCCCGCGCGGTTGC
>DASZMJ010000213.1:0-8838 GCA_035551935.1 Isosphaeraceae bacterium | reverse complement strand
TCGGCGGCGGTCAACTCCTTCAGCGCGAAGGCGGTCGGCCACATGGCGCCTTCGTCGAGGTTCGCCTCGTGCATGAAGCCGAACGTCGCGTACCTCGTCTTGAACTTCTGCGCGCTTTGGAAGAAGCAGACGACCTTGCCGCCCTTGGCATACGCGGGCATCCCGTACCAGAGCCTCGGCGAGAGGGCCGGCGCGCTGGCTTTGATGATCGCATGGAGCCGCTCGCCCAGGGCGCGATCCGATCCCGGCATCGCGGCGATCGTCTCGAGCACGGCGCTTTCCCCGTCGGCCTTGTCCGCGCGCGGGCCGGGGCGCGCGGCCGCCTTCTTCGCGGCCTGCTTGGTGGTGCTCCTGGCGCTTCGGATATTCTCAGTCATTTCTCGCCTCCTTTCGTGAGATGCTTCTGGAGCCGCTGGAGGTGGTCCTCCCAGAACCGCTCGTAGTGCGCGATCCAGTCCCGCACCGGACCGAGCCGCGCGGGGACGAGGCGATATCGGCGCTCTCTGCCATGCCGCTGCTCCGTCACGAGACCGGCATCAAGCAGGATGCGGAGGTGCTGGGAGACGGCGGGGCGGCTCATCTGGAAATGTCCCGCAATCGTGTGAACGGAGCGGTCGGCCTCGACGAGGAGGTCGAGCATCCGGCGACGCGCGGGATGGCGAATTGCCCCAAAGACATCCGGCTCGCGATCGGGGATCACCACCATGCCGTCAATATACGTAAGAAAACACTTACGTGTCAAGTCCGAAGTGGGCCTCGTTGTCTTGGACGCGCGGATCCATCAAGTATGCCCGCATGACTCACCGCGAGGCGGATGTGTCGGTTCACCAGTCGATGGGCCGATGTCTGTTCGGAAAAGACGCGGCGGAGAGGTGCTCGGCCATCGCCTGGCTAGCCCGCTGGAGGTCGTCGAGTGCGCTGGATCGCGGCCGGGTCTTCCCCCGCTTTCGCCCGGTTCACCCTGGCGATGGCGCCGCGGACGGCCGCCATGTCGGCTTCCGACAGCCCTCCCGTGTCCTCCTCGAGCAGCGTCTCGATCTGGCGGCATCCGCGTCGAGCCGCCGACGAGGACCACCTCGTCGATGTCGGAGGGCTTGAGCTTGGCGTCATCGAGGGCCTTGTTGACCGGCCCGCGTAACCGTTCGAAGAGATGTTTCGGTCCGCTTCTCGAACTGGCTGCGGGTTGATGGTCATCGTCAGGTGCTTGGGCCCGTTCTGGTCGGCCGTCAAGTTACGTCAAATCGCCATCGTGATGCGGCGGCCCTGACGACCACCCTGGCCACAGGCCCCTGACCCCCGGAGCCCTACTTCCGGGAGGACGGTCCCAGGCGGACCGGGTCGGGGGGATTCCGGGGGTGTACAATGCAAGGGAGGGAGATCGGCGCCGAAAATGGGAAGGGGCATTCCTTGATCATGGTGTCGCCGGCCATGCGTGACGGACACGAGGCGTCGAGGAAGGCGGGCGAGGGGACGAGGGCCCTGGAGATCGGCCGCGCGCTGTTCGAGGCAATCGGCCGGGGGCCATCGCCGTGGAAGCGAGCGTGGTGGGACGACCGGCTCATGGACCTGACCATGGGCGACCCGGCCGTCAAGGTCCAGCTCTTCCGGTTCATCGACGCCTTGCCCACCTTGCGCGAGGACGAGGCGGTCCGTCGGCACCTGGGCGAGTACCTCGACGAGGCCAACGGCCACGTCCCCGCCGTCCTTCGTGCCCCGCTGGCGATCGCGCCGGGCGGGCCACTCGGCGCGAGGGTCCTGGCGGGCCTGGCGCGGTCGGCGGCGACGAGGATGGCGCGGCGGTTCATCGCCGGCTCGACCCCGGCCGAGGCGTTCCGGACGGTGAAGCGGCTCCGAGGCCGCGGCCTGGCCTTCACCGCCGACCTGCTCGGCGAGGCAATCATCAGCGAGGCCGAGGCCGACGCCTACCAGCAGACGTGCCTCGACCTGGTCCGCGGCCTCGCCGGGCCGCTGGCGCGCGAGCCGGAGATCCCCCGGATCGACCGCGACGACCGCGGGCCGATCCCGAGGGCGAACCTCTCGCTCAAGCTGACGAGTTTGACCCCCCGCTTCGACGCCCTCCACGCCGAGACGACCACCGCCTGCGTCCTGGAGCGCCTCCGGCCGATCCTGCGGACGGCTCGCGAGGTCGGCGCGTATGTCCACGTCGATATGGAGCAGTTCGCCCACAAGGATCTCACGTTCGACATCTTCAAGGCCGTCCTCTCCGAGCTCGAGTTCCGCGACTGGCCCGACGTGGGGATCGTCGCGCAGGCGTATCTGCACGAGACCCTCGACGACCTCCGTTCTCTCCTGCAATGGGTCGAGGCGCGCGGCACGCCGGTAACGGTCCGGCTGGTCAAGGGGGCGTACTGGGACTACGAGGTCATCCACGCCCGGCAGGTCGGCTGGCCGGTGCCCGTCTTCGAGCAGAAGTGGGCCACCGACGCCAGCTTCGAGCGCTGCGCGAGGTACCTGATGGAGCACCACGACCGGCTCCGACCGGCCATCGGTAGCCACAACGTCCGGAGCATCGCCGCGAGCCTCGCCGCCGCCGAGGCCCACCGGGTGCCCGAGGGGGCGATCGAGTTCCAGATGCTCCACGGCATGGGCGAGCCGATCCAGCGCGCCCTGGCCGATCGCGGCCTCCGGGTGCGGGTCTACACGCCGTATGGCGCCATGCTGCCGGGGATGGCCTACCTCGTCCGCCGCCTGCTCGAGAACACGTCGAACGAGTCGTTCCTCAAGGCCAGTTTTGCCGCCGATGCCGATGTCGATGAACTCTTGCGCGATCCGGAGGAGGTCGGAGCGATGTGGGGCAGGAAGTCTCAACCCAGGGCCCCGGCCGCCGCGCCGGGGGAATTGCCGCCGTTTCGCAACGAGCCGCCCACCGACTTCACCCGCCCCGAGCACCGGGAGTCGATGCGTCGGGCGCTCGACGAGGTCCGCGGCAAGCTCGGCAGTCCGTATTCGTTGCGGATCGGCGGGCAGTCGATCCGCGCCGATTCCGAGCTGACGCGACATGATCCCTCCGATCGCTCGCGGCTCGTCGCCGTCGTCGCCAAGGCCGAGCCGAAGCATGCCGATGCGGCCATCGCCGCGGCCCGCGCGGCCTTCCCGTCCTGGTCGGCGACGCCGGCGCGTGAGCGGGCCGACGTCCTAGTCCGGGCCGCGGCGATCATGAAGCGGCGGCGGTTCGAGCTGGCGGCGTGGGAGGTCTTCGAGTGCGGCAAGCCCTGGCGCGAGGCCGATGCCGACGTCGCCGAGGCGATCGACTTCTGCGAGTTCTACGCCCGCGAGATGGTCCGCCTCGACGAGCCCGACCGCCGCGACCTGCCCGGCGAGACCAACGCCGTCGAGCACGTCGGCCGGGGCGTCGCCGTCGTGATTCCCCCCTGGAACTTCCCGCTGGCGATCCCGACCGGCATGACCGTCGCCGCGCTCGTGACCGGCAACGCCGTCGTTCTCAAGCCGGCCGAGCAGTCGATGGTCATGGGGGCCTTGCTTTTCGAGGTACTCGACGAGGCCGGCCTGCCGCCGGGCGTCTTGAATTATCTCCCCGGAATCGGCGAGGAGGTCGGCCCCGTGCTCGTGTCTGACCCGCGCGTCGACCTGATCGCGTTCACCGGCTCGCGGCCCGTCGGCCTGGAGATCCACCGCAAGGCCGCCGAGACGCCGAAGGGGCAGGACCACGTCAAGCGCGTGATCGCCGAGATGGGGGGCAAGAACGCCATCATCATCGACGACGACGCCGACCTCGACGAGGCGGTCGTCGGCGTGCTCCACAGCGCCTTCGGCTACTCGGGCCAGAAGTGCTCGGCCTGCTCGCGGGTGATCGTCCTCGACGGGGTCTACGCGGCCTTCCTCGACCGACTCGTCGAGGCCGCCCGCGCCTTGTCGATCGGGCCGGCGGAGGACCCTGACACGGTCGTCGGGCCCGTCATCGACGCCGAGGCGCGCGAGCGTATCTCGAAGTATCGCGAGATCGCCCGCCAGGAAGGCCGCGTCGTCCTCGACATCAACGTCGGCGAGTTGGCCGCGAAAGGCCATTTCGTCGGCCCCCTGATCGTGGCCGACGTGCGGCCCGAGGCGCGGGTGGCGCAGGAGGAGATCTTCGGCCCGGTCCTGGCGGTCCTCAAGGCGCGCGACCTGGCCGACGCGCTCGCGATTGCCAACGGCACCGAATACGCCCTGACCGGCGGCCTCTACTCGCGGAGCCCCGGCCACATCGCCACGGTCCGCCGCGACTTCCGGGTCGGCAACCTCTACATCAACCGCCCCGTCACCGGCGCCCTCGTCTACCGCCAGCCGTTCGGCGGCTTCAAGCTCTCCGGCATCGGCACCAAGGCCGGCGGCACCGACTACCTCCGCGAGTTCCTGCTGACCCGAGTCGTCACCGAGAACACCCTCCGCCGCGGCTTCGCACCGGAGGCGGACCTTCAGGCGGTGGCATCCCATGTTTAATGGGAATTGAAGAGAATACAACCGCAGATGACGCAGATCGCACAGATAAATAGTTCAATAATAAATTTATTTGTTTCATATTCGGTTGTATTCTCTTCAATCTGTTTGGCCGGGTCCGCTCGGTCGTCTCGACAAACTTTGGTCGGGAACTTGCCCCCGCATACGGGGCGGTCTAGAATGAAAGACGATCCCGGAGTCGAAGTTGCCGGGCGTGATCGGTGGTCGATCGGGCCCGACTCTCCGCCTTCGTCGTCCCGGTGATCCGATGGCCGCCGCGCCCCTCCCCTCCGCCCGCCCGCGCGCCCCTGGCGCGAGTCGAGCCCGCTGCGCGCGTCCCATCCGAGCCTGGTCTGCGATCCGGACGCCGGACCTCGGCGGCGATGGCCGTCGTCCGCGCGGTGTCGGGGTCGTCGCCGCTTTTGTCGATTGCCGATGTAGAGGCTAGGGGCCGGGCCCGCGTGACGCACGGGCCGACGCCGATGCCCCCGACCGAAGGGAGAACTCCCGTGACTGCGGCTTCTCGAAGACTGCGGACGCTGGCCGTGGCCGGCGGCCTGGCGCTGGGCGGGTTGGGCCTCGCCGCGACGCCCGCCGCCGCGCAGATCCCGATCCGGACGGTGGTCCCCTACCGGACCTACCGGGCCCCGGCCTACGGCTATTACTACTACGCCCCGCCGGCCCGCGCGTACACCTACGCCGTCCCCGCGACCACGTACTATTCGTCGCCCCACTACATCGGCAACTTCAACAAGCGCTATCCCGATTGGAGTACCGATCGGCCGGTGCCGATGGCTAAGCCGTGGATGCGGCCGCTGCGCTGAACTGCCGGTTCGAATGACGGCCTGCTCGGATCGAGAGCTTCGCCCCGGTCGCCTCTCCCGTGACCGAGGGCGGTGGTTCGTTTAGCGCGCGTCGTCGGCCCGGGCGAGCTTGGTCCTGAGGGCCCGGGCGCGGGCCTCGAGGCGATCGGCCTCGTCGTACTTGCCCAGGGCCAGGAGGGTCCTGGCCAGGGCGTCGAGGCTGGCGACGACCTCCGGATGCTCGGCCCCGAGGGCCTTCTCGCGGATCGCCAGGGCCCGGCGATAGAGCGGCTCGGCCTCGGCGTGGTGGCCGCGGTCGAGGTGCAGGGTCGCCAGGTTGTGCAACGTCGGCGCCAGATCGCGGTCCTCGGGGCCGGGGGCCTTCTCGCGGATGGCCAGGGCGCGGCGGTAGGTCTTCTCGGCCTCGTCGAAGCGCCGGCGGGCGTGCTGGACGGTCGCCAGGTTGTCGAGCAGGGCCGCGACGTTGGGGTGGTCGGCACCCTTGGCCTTCTCCTCGATCGCCAGGCAGCGCCGGTAGAGCGGCTCGGCCTCGTCGAAGCGGCCCTGGGCGTCGCGGAGGCTGGCCAGGGTGTTGAGGCTCTCGGCGACGGCATGGTCCTCCTTGCCGAAGAGGCGTTCGCGGCTGCCCAGGGCCCAGCGGGCCAGCGGGTCGGCCTCGTCGAGCTTGCCCTGCACGATGAACGCCCAGGCCAGGTGGTCGAGGGTCGTCGCGACCCTCGGGTCCCTGGCCCCGAACGCCCGGGTCTCCTTGGCCGCCGCGCGGAGCTGGGTCTCGGCCTCGGTGATCCGGCCTTCCTGGTACGCCTTCCAGCCGGCCTCGTGCGCCTTCTGCCAGGCCGACGGCTTCGACCCTTCCTGGGCGAGGGCGACGGCCGGGACAACCGCCAGGCATGCGATGGAGCCGAGTACGGGGAGATACATCGATGGTCGACTCTCTTCTCGGGGAGGCATGCGAGGTAGGACCGCACGGACCCGGACTGTCGGCATGCCAACGGAGATGCGATTGCATCAACGAGGCCAACGGCGATCGCGGCGGTCTTCGGGAAACAACCCGTTCGTCGTAAAGAAACCATCGTGCCAACCTCGACACTCACCGGTGATCGTGTCGGAACCCTCCATCTTTCCTATTCTTAGGACGACGTTTTCCGCGAGAACTGAGTCGGCGGCGGCCGCTCTCCTGCCGCGATTGGCGGCAGCACTGTCGAGGGATGAGGCGATGCCCGGGATTTCGAACGCGACGGCGAACCTTGCGAAATGCCCGGCGGCGCGGGCAGATCGCGGCAGGCCACAACGGCTCCGTCGCGGTCAAGGACATGGCCGCCGCCGCGAAGCACTGGAGGGGGCAGGGACGGATCGGAGACAACGGTCCGGGTCGTCGGGTTTGCTTTCGGGCGGCCGGCGGCCATAGACTGGAAACGGGGCGAGGGCGACTTCGGGGATGTCCTGGGGAGGCGGGCGTCGATGGAAAGCTTCGTCGTCCTCGGGGTCGTCATCTTCACCTTCTACCTGGCGGTACGGCTCCTGGCGTCGGCCTTGGCGAAGGTATCGGGAGCGCGACACCGGGCGTATCGCCTGCTGGCGCAGAAGTATCGGGGACGGTACGAGAACCGGGGGATGGCCGACCCGCCCACGGTCAGCTTCCCCTACAACGGCTCGACCGTGCGGGTCGGCCTGGCGCCGACGGTCGCGGGGCAGCCGTCGCCGCCGCGGACGAGGGTCGTGGCGCGGTTCGGCCGGGGTCTGCCGTTCCGGTTCGAGCTGATCCCCGCGTCCCGGCCGGCGCCGTCGCAGCCGCCGAAGGGGACGCGGCCGGTCCGCGTCGGCCTGGCCGACTTCGATCGCCAGTACCTGGCGCGGGCCAACGACCCGGACATCGCCCGCGAGTTGCTGCTCTCGAACGAGGTCCGGCTCTCGGTCGACCGGCTCCGCCAACTGGCGCCGCCGAGCGGGATGCTCGTGTCGATCAACCCGGAGCGGCTCCTGGTCCAGGTCGACCGCAACCTCGGCCTGAGCCCGCCGTCGCTGGACCTGGCGGTCCGCGAGGCACTGGTGCTCCACGACCGGCTCCAGGCCAGCGTCGCGGCGCAGTTCTCCGAGGGGATCGCCATCGTCACCGCCGGGCCGTCGCCGGCCGAGGACGCCGGGCCGCCGGTCTGCAAGGTCTGCGGCGACCCGATCGTCGCGGTGCACGTGCTCTGCGCCACCTGTCGGACGCCCCACCACCGCGACTGCTGGATGTTCGTGGGAGGCTGCTCGATCTTCGGCTGCCAGGGCAAGCAATGCGTGTCGGCCTGAGCCGGCCCGAATCGGGGCCCGGCCTGTTCCGTCGCGACTCGGCGGCGGTTATGCTCGATGCTGGTTGTCCGGTACCGGAATCACGACGGCCGCCGTCGATTTTTCTCGGGGCGACGGTCCAATAAGCCGGGCGGGGCCGCGAACTGGCCTCTAGGAGGTATCCTGACCATGTCGTACGGCGGAAACGCGGATCCCACCGGGATCCAGGTGACGTTCCTGGACCAGACGGGGGCCAAGTCGGTCAAGGCGGTCATCGCCTTCAGCGTGCCGGTCAGCAGGATCCTGCCGAACATCATCACCAAGATGAACCTGCCGACGACCAGCCCCGACGGCCAGCCGATGAGCTACTCGCTTGACCACAAGGAGGGCGGCCGGAGGCTCTCCGAGCACCAGACGCTCGTCGAGGCCAACGTCCAGAACGGCGACCACCTGATCGTCTACCCCGAGGTCGTCGCCGGCCGCCGCTGAGAAGCCCGGCGCCGCCTATGGGACCAGCAACCGGAACGACCGAGGGGCGACGACCATGGCCGGCCCGATGAACTACGAGTCGCCGCAACTGCGGCGGCTCCGCTCCGACCAGGCGGCCCTGGAACGTCTGCGGTCGGAGAGCTCCGTGCTCGAATTCCGCGCCTTCGGCAAGCCCGTCCAGCGCTACCTCGTCGAGTTCCGCGGCAAGAGCCTGGCCCGCGACCGCGGCAAGGTGGTCGTCCGCGACTTCCACGAGGTCGAGATCAAGCTCGGCGCCGCCTACCCACGGACGATGCCCGAGCTGCGCTGGCTGACGCCGATCTACCACCCGAACATCTCCGAGATCGGCCTGATCTGCCTCGGGGGCTACGGCACGCACTGGGTCCCCAGCCTGCACCTCGACGAGCTCTGCTCGATGCTCTGGGACATGGCCCGGTATTACAACTACGACATCCGCAGCCCCTACAACCGCGAGGCGGCGCTCTGGGCGGCCAACCAGACCGCCTTCACCTTCCCGATCGACTCCCGCCCCTTGCGCGACGTCCGCGCCGCGATGGGCCGGGTCGAGGAGGCCGCGCCCGCACCGCCGCCCGCCGCCGACCCACCGCCTTCGCCGACGGCCGCCGCACCGAAGCCCGAGCCGGCCAGGCCCCTCTCCCGCGTCGTCTTCGACTTCGATCTGGGCCCGCGCCGACCGGCAACCCCGCCGGAGGAGGAAGTAATCTTCCTGGATTGAAGGGGGATTCACCGCGGAGGACGCGGAGGGAAGAAAAAGAAAGATATTGAACATTCT
>DASZMJ010000212.1:0-12062 GCA_035551935.1 Isosphaeraceae bacterium | reverse complement strand
CCGCCTTCTTGTCGTCGGCCTTCTTGTCGTCGGCCTTCTTGTCGTCGGCCTTCTTGTCGTCGGCCTTCTTGTCGTCGGCCTTCTTGTCGTCGGCCTTCTTGTCGTCGGCCTTCTTGTCGTCGGGCTTGGCCGGGACGGCGGCCTTGGCGTCGTCCTTGGGCTTGTCCTGGGCGACGAGGCGGGAAGCGGTCAGGCCGAGGAGCAGGGACAGCGACAGGGCGAGCATCGCGAAGCGGCGCACCGGAGGTCTCCTTACGCAAGAGTCGTGGAGGATCGGTCGATCGCGGGCCCCGCGCGGGGGCGATCAGGGCAGTGAGTGTAACGGCCGGACCCCGCGGTTGCCAGGGCGCAGGCGCCGGCCGTCGGGGACAAACCGGGCGGTTCGGTGATGCCTGGGGGGGCGCCTTGCCGATCTGTAATGGCGATGACGGAGGACGCCCCCGGCGCTGACTGTTGATGTCGCGCCGCGCCGGGCCAGCCCAGGAGGGGGAGGCGCGGGACGATGCAGAGGAATGACCGTCGGATCCGGAGGTCGAGGCCCGGCTGCGAGCCCCTGGAGGGGCGACAGCTCCTTGCCGTCCAGTTCCTCGGGCCCCAGGGCCACGCGATCAGCCGCTTCGACGCCAACAGCTTCCTGCTCCGGAGCGAGGGCACCGGCGCCGTCCCGCTCAACGATCGCTTCGTCAAGTACCAGGCGCCCGACGGCGCCACCGTGGCCCTCTTCCTGCACGGCGCCGGCAGCCTGGGCGGCACGAGCCTCGACCCGAACGGGGCGTTGCACCTGATCTACAGCGGCACGACCAGCGCCAGCACCATCGTCGCGACCGTCTCGGGCGGCTCGGGCGCCCCGCTGCCCTTGGCCGAGATCCGCGACGCCAACGCGGCCCCCGGCGAATTCACCGGCCGCGGCTCCGAGCCGCTCAGCTCGGTCAAGCTCCGCAACTTCGACCTGGTCGACGGCGGCTCGATCGACCTGACCGGCGGCATCGGGATCCTCGTGCTCGACGGCGTCGGCCGGAACACGCAGGTCCACCTGACGGCCACCCAGGCGCCGACGCCGACGCCGCTGCGGCCGATCGTCCAGACGTCGCTGAGCACGCCGGCCTCCGGCATCGCGGGGGCGGCCATCACCCCGGTGACGAGCACCCCGGCCGGCATCTCGGCCTTCGGCTTCGGCACCGGCACCGGCACCGGTGGCGGCGGCGGCGGTGCGCCCGGCGGGGCCGGCGGGGCGGCCGGCGGCAACGCAACCAACGCGGTCACGACCGGCCTGTCCACGCCCCCGTCGATCGGCGGCTCCTTGATCCCGACGATCGGCACCTTCAACTCGCTGGGCGGGGCCTTCGTGCCGAGCTTCACCATCACCCCCTCGGTCGGCGGCTCGATCCCCGGCCTGTCGACGGGCACCACCGCGACCGCGGCGACGACCATCACCCCGGCCGTCGGCGGCGCCAACAGCAGCCAGGTCGCCGCCAGCACCACCTCGTCGGCGACGACGACCACCGTCACGCTGCCGTCGCTGCCCCCGGGCGCCGACATCGTCATCAAGCACGTCCGCGGCGCCCCGCGGTCCACGCCGCTGGCGCCGCCTGAGGTCTTCGCCTACGACGCCACGATCGACGCCCTGGTCCGCTTCGACGCCACGACCGGCGCGTTGCTCCAGTCGATCCCGCTGGGCACGACCCCCGGCACGCCGGTCGCCGGCGTCTCGATGGCCCGCGACAACGGCCACCTCGTCGCCCTGGTCGGCGTCGGCCAGACCATCCGCGCCTTCGACGCGATCACCGGCGCCCCGGTCGGCCAGTTCTCGACGGCCGACCTCGCCGCCATGGGCCTGAAGGCGATCGACGGCCTCGGCTCGACGAACACCCGTACGATCCTGACCGACTCGACCGCCGGCAGCGGCGGCATGGCGGTGCTCATCGACGTGACCAAGAGCCTCGCCACCGGCCAGGCCGTCACCGTCGGCTCGGTGTTCTCGCCGCAGCGCCAGTTCAGCCTCAGCGGCGGCGCCACGAGCATCGCCGGGGTCGACCAGGTCGCCCTGAGCGGCGCCGGCTTCTTCGACGCCTACCAGCCGAACTCGACCCAGCCGGGCATCCTCGTGCTGAACACCACCGGCAACAACCTGACCGAGGCCGCCCGCTTCGCCTTGCCGACCTCGCCGACGACGACCGCCGTCGGCACCCCGACCAACCCGACCACGGCCATGGGCGCCATCGACAGCGACATCGCCGTGGTCACCGACGTCGCCAACGGCGTCAACACCGTCACGCTCTACCACGTCGTGACCTCGACCTTGACGGCGAAGCCCACCACCAGCACCACCGCGAACGTCTCGACCTCCAGCGCCGCGGCGACCAACGCCACCTCCCGCTCGACGACCGGCAACTCCCTGAACACCGTCGCCGGCACCAGCAGCGGCACCGTCACCGTCCAGAGCACCCAGCTCGAGGCCGACGGCACCGTCAACCTCCAGGACCCGCACCCCCTGACCGGCCTCAGCGAGTCGTTCCACCCCGAGCTCGCCGGCGCCGCGATCGTCGACGTCGTCAGCGGCACGGTCAACTCCTTCAAGACCATCGACGCCACCGGCCTGGCCTTCAACAGCACCGGCCAGCTCACCCACCTCCAGGCCGTCAGCCTCAACGACTCGGCCGTCGTCGCCCGGCCGATCAAGTACGTCAACGTCGCGTCCCGCAACAACGTCCTGCTCCTCTCGACCACCCGCGGCCTCGGCACCGCCCAGGGCGTCACCGTCAACCCCAACCTCCGGCAGGTCGGCCCGCTGATGTTGCCGTGACGACGGGGCCTCTCGATCGGGCCCCGGTCGCTCGGGTGGCCGGGGCCTGCTCGCTGCGCTCGCCGCTGCCCCGGCCACCCGGGCCGACGACGTTCACGGCGTCGGTGTCGGTGTGCGACTCGTCCCAGGTGTCCGAGTCGTTGCCGCCGACGATGGCGCCGCTGGCGCCGTAGGTCGGCGTCTCGGACAGGCCCTGGTCGGTCGCGTCGGTGGTCGTCAGGTCCTGGGTCGAGATGCTTCGGAAATCCAGTCTCTGGTGGGGCTTCCGCCGATCTTCGGTTCGTTTCGCGCCGGGCGGGGGTGACCTTACAGCTTGCCCAACCCGCCTAGTTATGGGTTCGTTTCGGCGCCGTGTGGGGCGGGAATTGGGTTCGTTTTGACGCCTCGGGAGGGTCGAGATTGGGTTCGTTTCGGCGGCGGCGCGGGGGGCCGTTGGGTTCGTTCCGCGCGGGGGCGGCGGCGCCGTCGATTCGTTTCGAACGGGGCGGGCCGGCCGCAGAGTCGGCGCACCTCGCCCAAAGTTGGGTTCGTTTCGCGCCGGCGACACCGCACGTTGGGTTCGTTTCGCGCGGGGAGGTGTCGACCGGAGAGTCAACCCAGCTTGCCCAGGTTTGGGTTCGTTTCGCGCCGGCGCCGAGGGGCCGGATTGGGTTCGTCTTCGCCGGCGCGCCGGCCCGCGTTGGGTTCGTTTCGCGCGGCGCCGGTCCGCTCGCCGACGCGCCGCGGAGGGCCCGGGATTGGGATCGTTTTGGCGACGAGGCCGGGTCCTGGTGGGTTCGTTTCGCGCCGCGACTCGACGGCGGCACAGCCTGCCCAACGTCTCCATTGCCCCGTTCGGTTCGTTTCGAATCCGAGCCCGCCGCCCGCACGGATGCCCCATCCCCTCCAGTGCCCCGTTCGGTTCGTTCCGCGCCGCGAGTCCTCGCCCGGCCCGGCCGCCTGCTTCGGTTCGTTCCGAGCCGGCCTCGTGTCCCTCGACCGACCTCTCCCCCGACCCCTGGCCCCTGGCCCCTGACCCCCGTCTGCCAGTGGGTTCGTTTCGCGTCGACGGCGGGCGCGGTGGGTTCGTTCGGCGCCGCGAGGTCCGGCGGCAAGGTCGCCCCAGCTCGCCCACTGTTGGGTTCGTTCGGCGCGGCGCCCCGTCCTTCGGTTCGTTCCGCGCCGCGATCCCTCAGCCCTCCCTTCGCCCCGCGCCCCCACCGTTCGGTTCGTTCCGCGCGGCGCGCGGTGGGTTCGTTTCGCGCGCGGACCTCCGCCCTCGGCCCTTCGTCCTCCGCCCTTTGCCATCGGTCCCCTGCCATCGGCCCCCTGCCCTCGCCCATCCCCCGCCCCGATTTGGCGCGCAACACGCCCCTCCCGCGAGGAGCCGCTACCCCCATAGTTGGAATCCCGGCCGAAAACCGGCAGCAATTCCGGGAAAATGGCCCGGCGCGCGTCCTCGTCGGCCGATCGTCCGGGCCTGATCGGCGGCCGGGCGGTCGGGGCGCCTGGGCACGATCCTCCCCTCCGTGTCTCCTCTCGCGGCTTCGCCGCCCGGACGCCCGAGGCGTCCGGGCCACCCGCGGTCGGGGCGCCCGGGCACGATCCTCCCCTCCGTGTCCCCTCTTGCGGCTTCGACGCCCGGACGCCCGAGGCGTCCGGGCCACCCGCGAAGCGATGTCGGGTGGCCGGGTCGCGTCGGGTGATGGGGGGCGTGGTGGTTCCCGGTGACGGTGATCGGCGCGTGCGCATGGCGCGCGTGCGATTGCATCTGGAGGGGCTCAGGCTTCGAAGGGTGCTGATGGGGCGGGCTGGCCAGCGTCCAAGGCCCCAGCACGGTGGGTGACGCGGATGGAACGTCTCGGCGCTCCAGGGGCTCTACTGCGAGCGGGAATCGGTCACGGTGCGGTCGCCGCGGGGTGGCCCGGACAACTTGTTGTCCGGGTCCCGAAGGGACAAGAGGTTTGTCACCCGCTCGTGCCGTCGTTAGACTCCCGTCATGGCGGCGCGACACATTGACGATCGGGAGGGCCACGCCCACTTCGTCACCTTCTCGTGCTACCGGCGCCGGCGGCTCCTCGACCACGACCGGGCCAAGACGATCGTCCTCGGCCTGCTCGGCTCCCAGCTCGCGATCCAGGGCGGCCGGTGCGTCGGCTTCGTCGTCATGCCCGACCACGTCCACGCGATCGTCCACTTCCCGGCCCCCGACCAGCTCAGCCGCTTCATGAAGCCATGGAAGCAGCGCAGCTCCGTGCAGGTCAAGCGGTTCCTCCGCGCGGAGTTGGCCTCCTACGCCGGCGCCATCGACCCCGCCGAAGCGATCTGGCAGCCGCGGTATGATGACTTCAACTTGTACTGCCCGAGGAAGGTCGAGGAGATGTTGGTCTCTATGTACCTGAATCCCGTCCGGTCCGGCCTGGTGGCGCGGCCGAGCGACTGGCCCTGGAGTTCGGCGCGGTACTACGAGTCGGGCCGGACCGTTGGCGTGCCCGTCGGCTGGCTGGACGGACGCCTCTTGTCCCTTCGGGACCCGGACAACAAGTTGTCCGGGCCACCCCGCGACACATCATCGAGCAAGTCGTGGGCTGGTACAAGGAGTATCGTGCCCTTGGCACGCGTCACGAGAAGCTCGCAATTAATTATGTGGCTCTATGGTTAGTGGCCATCATGGACAAGGCCCTCCATCGACTATACCCAAACCGGGGATAATGGCCAAAAGCACACTGGTAATAGTGTACGTATGACTAATAAGAACCAGAGCCTAGTGGGTGAGCTGTGAAAGCCATCTCAACTTCGACTAGCCATACGTCCACTCAGCAAGGATTCGATTCTTGCACGACCTCGGCCTCAAATCAATCCTTTCGGTGATGGCCGCCAAGAACCCTCGCCGAGTCCCGGTAGTTTAATGCTGGAATCATGGCCCTAGCCCCATGTCTTCAGTCTAGCATGGGGCCATGGCCACGACCAGGACCGGAAACGGGGACGGGGACCGGAAACGGGGGGACCGGAAACGGGGACGTAGCTCGTATTGACAGGGTGTCAAATACGAGCTACGTCCCGTTTCGGTCCTGTTGAAGGACGCCGGCTTGCCGGGTACGGTGCGTCGGGCCCGCGACGACACACCGCCGCGGCCGGACCGTTCGAGGAGCATCGACGATGACCCACGCTCTCCTGTTCCTGACCCTCGCCGCCTGGGCCGGCGACGACGTGCTGCCGCCGGGGGCGAAGCTCGAGAAGCTCTGGGGCGAGGGCGAGTTCACCGAAGGGGGCGCCCTGGCGGGGGACGGGTCGATCCTGTTCTCGGACATCGGCAACCGGATCATGCGGTTCGACCCGAAGACCGGCAAGGTGTCCGTCTTCCGCGCGCCGAGCGGCCGGGCGAACGGCCTGATCTTCGACCCGAAAGGCCGGCTCGTCGCCGCCGAGGGGGCGAACAAAGGCGGCGGCCGGCGGGTGTCGATCACCGAGGCCGACGGCACCGTGCGCACGCTCGCCGACCGCTTCGAGGGGAAGCGGTTCAACAGCCCGAATGACGTCGCCGTGGATGCGAAGGGGCGTGTTTATTTCTCCGACCCCCGCTACGTCGGCGACGACCCCCGCGAACTGGATCATGAGTCCGTCTACCGGATCGACCCCGACGGCTCCGTCCATCGCCTCGACACCACCGCGCTCAAGCCCAACGGCCTGGCCGTCAGCCCCGACGGCAAGACCCTGTATGTCGCCGACAACGGCCCCACGCGCCGGGTCCTGCTCGCGCTGGACCTCGATGAGCAAGGGAACGTCCGCCGCCCCCGCGTCCTCCACGACTTCGGCGCCGGCCGCGGCATCGACGGCATGACCACGACCGCCGACGGCCTCGTCGTCGCCGCCGCCGGCTCGGGCAAGGAGGGCGGCGTTTCCGTCTTCGACCCTTCCGGCAAGCGCCTCGCGTTCATCCCCGTCCCCGAGGACCCCACCAATGTCGAGTTCGGCGGGCCCGACCGCAAGGTCCTCTACATCACCGCCGGCAAGAGCCTCTACCGCGTCGCCACCACCATGACCGGCCATCACGTCTGGCCGGCCCGGCGGTGATGCGACGCCTGCCCGGCCTCAATGCCCGTGGCCATGCCCGTTGCCGTGGCCGCCGCCGTGCCCGTTGGCGTGGCCGTTGCCATTGCCATTGCCGTGGCCCTGGCCGTGGCCGCCGCCGTGCCCGTTGCCGGAATCCGGCCCGGGCAGGACGATGGTCACCGGGGCGCCGACGCCGACGGGCGTCGGGGGTGCGGACACGGGCGCCGGCGTGACCGGGAGGGCGGGCGCCTGGAAGCTCGTCCTGGCCCCCCTCTGGCCCGCGTGCCCGCCGGGGCCGCCGCCGAGGTGGAGGCCCATGTCGTGCGGCACGGTCACGACCGTCGCGACGGTCGTGTGGTCGCCGGCGTTGTTCAGGCCCGTCACCACGATGACGTACTGCCGGCCGTCGAAGTCGTTGCCCGCCCGGCTCGATTGGAGGTCGACCGTGAACGAGTAGGCGCCGAAGGTGTCGGCCGGGTTGACCGCCACGGGGGCGAAGCCGGCCTGATTCATGACGCCGTATTCGTCGATGACCTGATAGCTGACCGCGCGGGCGACGCCCGAGATGCCGTCGGCGATGAACCCGCCGACCGTCACGGGCACGAGCTTGTGGTTCGGCGGCCAGAGGACCGTCGGGTTCGCCGCGATCGTCATCGAGGGGGGGGTCTGGTCGATCTTGACGACCAGGGTCCCCGTCGGCCCGGCGACGTGCGCCGGGTCCACGGAATAATACTGGACCGTGTCGATGCCGTTGTTCGTCAGCGCCAGCGCGTTGCCCGACTGCAAGGCGCCGCCGTTGACCCGGAAGTAGGTCGTGAGCTGCGCGGGGCTGTATCCGGGCTCGCTGGCGGCGAAGTCGACCGTGACCGGGCCGGTGAAGAAGCCGTTGCTGCCGACCGGGCCGACGGGCACCGCGACCGTCGTCGGGCCGGCCAGGAGCGCCCGACCTTCGAGCCGGCCGACCCGGGGCCGGAAGTCTCGCCGCCTGCGCGCGCAGGACGGACGCCTGTGGGCTCGGAGCCGCATCGCGTCGCCTCCCGTGGGGTTCGCCCCGCCCGGGCGCCCCGCGGGGCGGGGCCGGGACGGAGACAGTTATTGGTATCAGGATATTGCGGCAAGTCCCGCGCCGGCCCGGCCGCGACGTTGACTTTTCGCCACACGCTTTTCCCTTGACATTGCCTACTCCTGTCGTTCATATGACTGACAGGAGTAGGCAGATCGTCCCCGATCGGAGGAGGTCGCACGATGGCCGCAGGCGAGACGCCGGCCCCGCTGGCGGAGGGGCAACTGGCGATCATGAACGTGGTCTGGGACCGGGGCGAGGCGACGGTGGCCGACGTCTGGAAGGAGCTGGCGGCGCGGCGGCCGGTGGCGCGGAGCACGGTGCAGACGATGATGACGCGGCTGGAGAAGGCCGGCTGGCTCGCCAGCAGGGCCGACGGCCTGGCCTTCCGCTACCGCGCCACCCGCCCGCGCGAGGCGGCCCTGGGGACGATGGTCCGTCGCCTCGTCGACTCGGCCTTCGGCGGCTCGGCCGAGGGGCTCGTGCTGGCGCTCCTGCACGGCCGGGGGGTCTCGCGCGCGGAGGCCCGGCGCATCCGGGCGATGATCGACCGCGCCGGGAAGGAGGGGCCGAATCCATGAACACGCTGGTGCGTTTCTATCCCGGCGACGACGCCGCCCGGCTCGCGGGCGTCGTGCTGGCGGAGGTCACGGTCGTCGTCGCCGCGGCGGCCCTGCTGGCCCGCGCGGCGACGAGGCTGGGGCTCGGGGCCGCGGCGCGGCACGGGGTCTGGGCCTGCGCGCTCGTCGGCGTGCTGCTGGCGCCGGCCCTCGCCGTCGTGGCGAGCCGGTCGGGCCTCGGCCTGTGGACCCTGCCCGCGCCGCGCACGGCGGTCGAGCGGCCGGCCGCGCCTCGCGAGCGGCCCGAGATCGAAGTCGAGGGCCTCCCGGATGTCCCGGATCGCGGGCCGTCGCGGCCGGTCGTCGCGACGCCGGCGCCCCTCGCGGCCGGACCGGTCGCGGCGACGACGACACGGCAACCACCGCCCCCCGCGGCCGATCGCTGGCGCGCGATCGGCGGCGCGATCGCCCTGGCGTGGGGCTTGGGGACGCTCGCGCTCCTGGCACGCCTGGCGCGCGGGGCCCGGTCGCTGGCGACCTTGAAACGCGCCGCGCGGCCGATCGCGCACGAGCCGCTCGACGCCGTCCTCGACGACGTCCGCGCCGCCCTCGGCCGATCGACCTTGCCGCCGATCGCCGAGGTCCCGGGCCTGGCCGGCCCGCTGGCCGGGGGGCTCCTCCAACCGGTCGTGCTCCTGCCGGCGGGCCTGGCGGCGACGCTCGAGCCGCGGGCCCTCCGCGACGTCCTGATCCACGAGTGCGCCCACGTCGCCCGCCGCGACCCGGCCGTCGGCCTGCTCCAGCGGCTGGCCGAGGCCGCCTTCTGGCCGCACCCGTTGATCCATTACCTCAACCGCAAGCTCGCCCGCGCCCGCGAGGAGGTCTGCGACAACTTCGTCCTCCGCGCCGGCGACGCGCGCTCGTATGCGGAAACCTTGCTCGGCCTCTCGCTCGTTGGGCGCGAGGGCCTGGCGCTGGGGCTCTGGGAATCGAACTGGAACCTCGAAGAACGGGTCGCGGGCCTGCTCGACCCGGGGAGGTCGCTCATGACGGCCTGGAATCGTCGGCTGCTCGCGATCGCGGCCCTCGTCCTCGCAACGGCGGGCCTCGCCGTCGCCTCGGTCCGGTTCATCGAGCCGGCCGCGAACCAGGCGGCGAAGCCGGCCGAGGAGGACGTCTCGAAGGCGAAGATCGAAGGGACCGTCGTCGACGAGGCCGGCAAGCCCGTCGCGGGGGCGAAGATCACCTCGCCGTACCCGTACGGCACGAGCGGCGTGACGTCGGGGCCGGACGGCCGGTTCACCCTGACGCTCAACAATGCGGCGGCCGGGTATGCGGGTGTCATCGCCTCGACCGACGACGGCGCGCGGCAAGGATACTACCGGGCGCCCGGCTACGGCCCCGGCACGTTGCCGCCGGTGCGGATCGTCCTGAAGCCGAGCCGCGAGACGACGGTCACCGTCAAGGACGGCCAGGGGAAGCCGGTCGCCGGCGCGACCGTCCTGGCCATCGGCTCCCCCATCCGCACCGCGGCCGAGGCGACGACCGACGCCGGCGGCCGCGCCCGATTGCGGACACCGGCCGAAGCCGCCATCGAGAGCGTCTTCGCCTTCAAGCCCGGCGCCGGGGCCGACTACTACGTCGACCCGAAGGGCCGACCGACCGGCACGAAGCGGCCCCCCTTGCCGCCGGAGGTCGCCCTGACGTTCGAGGGGGCGCGATCGGTCCGCGTCCGCGCGACCGACGCGCAGGGCCGGCCGCTGGCGGGGGTCGAAATCAGCCCCTGGTACATCTCGAAGCCGGGGAAGGCGTACATCGCCAACCTCAGCGGCTGCCGGGCCACGCGGGCGACCACCGACGCCGAGGGCATCGTCCGCTTCGACTGGTTCCCGCGCGACCTTGAGGACCGCGTCCAGCTCAGCGTCGGCCCCTGGCAGCGGTACGACATCTCCGAGCGGCTGGTCTATAACCCGACCGACGCCAGGGAGGGCGTGGAGCTCAAGGTGGTCCCCCTCCGCACCGCGCGGCTCGCCGGCAAGGTCACGCTCCCCGACGGCTCGCCCGCGCCCGGCGTCCTGGTCCAGCTCGAGGGGAACCGGGGATGGCGTCCCTATGCGCGGACCTCGGCCGACGGGACCTACAGCAGCGCCGTCGCGCCGGGCCAGTCGTACATGATCGCGGTCCTCGACGAGCGATGGGCCGCGCCGACGATCACCGGGGTCGTCGCCCGCGAGGGCGAGACGCGATCGGGGCTCGACTTCCGCCTCGGGCCCGGCACGGTCCTCCGTGGCCGGGTCACGGTCGGTCCTGACGCGAAGCCGGCGGTCGGGAAGGACATCACCCTCATCCAGGACGGCGGCCCGGTCGCCGACGCCGCGGCCGCCGCCCCCCCGCCCGGGCCGCGCGTGGACGGGGCGGCCGAGGCCTTCCGCCGGTCGCACCTCGTGCGCCACGCGACCACCGACGCCGACGGCCGCTACGAGTTCCGCGTCGGGCCGGGCGAGTACCGGCTCGGGGTCGACTCGCAGCAGGTCGAGCAGGCGCTCACGGTCCGCGACGAGCCGGCGATCGCGCGCGACTTCCACCTCGAGCGCGAGTCCCGAGTGCCGGTCACCGGGACGGTCGTCGACGAGGCCGGCAAGCCCGCCGCCGGGGCACTCGTGAGCTCGTTCCCGCGCGAGCGCAACAATCACGCCGGCTTCGAGACGACCGCCGACGCCGAGGGCCGCGTCGCGGCCGAGCGCTGGTCCGACGCGATGCTCGTCCTGGCACGCGACCCGAGGGGGGACCGCGCCGGGTTCGCCTCGCTCGGGCCCGACGACCGCGAGTTTCGGGTCACGATCAAGCCCGCCCTGGCGGTCCGCGGGCGCGCCGTCGATGGCGCAGGTAAGCCCCGTGCCGGCGTCCGGGTCGTCGTCGCCCAGGCCGACCGCCCGCGCGTCGAGGGGGGCTACCTCCGGGGGCCCCTCATCCGGACCCGCACCGACGCCGACGGCCGCTACACCCTCCGCGGCGTCGTCCCCGGCGCCTCCGCCCAGGTCACCGCCCTCAACGACAGCCGGATCGCCCCCAGCGAACCCCGGTCGATCGAGACCCGGCCCAACGCTTCCGGCGTGATCGACGTGCCGGATATCGTCCTCAACCCGTGATCGCGACGTCCCGACGTTCCCTGCCGTAGCAGGCACGCTCCGCGTGCCGTCCGCCGAAACACAAGATCGTTGACGGTGGGCGGACGGCACGCGGAGCGTGCCTGCTACAGGGGGATTCTCAGGCCGATCGCACCCCCGAGACGTTCACGCCGCTGCCGATGATCAGGTCGTGGCGATAGGCCCAGTCGTAGAGGCGGCCGCCGCGGGCGGGGGAGAGGTCGACGAGGTCGGCGAAGCCTTCCTCCGCGAACCAGCGGCGGAGTTCCTCGGCAGAATGGTGGGACTGGTGGGGGGGGGAGTACCAGTCGAAATTGTCGCAGACGCGGAGGGTCCAGTCGGGGTGGTTCGAGAAGTTGGCGAGCTTGTTGAGCGTGCGGTTCAAGACCGGCACGCCGCCGAGCAGGCCGAGGCCGGCGCACATGGGTTCCAGGACACGAGGAGGGAGGCGGGTGGTG